>DATJWZ010000099.1:0-4495 GCA_035500795.1 Candidatus Eiseniibacteriota bacterium
ACTCCCGAGGCAATCGCCGAATTCGAGACCGCCGCGAAAATCTCTCCCCGTGAGCCGAACGTTCATTTCGGCCTCGGATACCTCTACTGGAAGTCTCAGCAGTATGAAAAAGCCAAACAGGAATTCCAGAAAGAATTGGAAGTGGATCCCAATAGCGCGCATGCTTTGGCCTACTGGGGCGACGTCGAATGGAAGAACAACGATGCGGACGCAGCTCTACCCCTTTTGCAGCGGGCGATCAAAGCCAAGCCGGACCTGCGCCTGCCCTACGTGGACTTGGGGGAAATTTACCTTGCCGAGAAAAAGTATGTTGAGGCCGAGCGATCCTTGATTCAGGCAGTCAAACTCGATCCTACTCAGCCGGATTCTCACTATCAGTTGAGCCGCCTTTATCAGGCGCTGGGAAAGAAGGCGGATGCGGAGAGGGAGCTCGCCAAGGTGCGAGAACTACATCAGAAAGCCGACGAGAGCGTAGCCGGAAAAATGCCCAGACCGCAAAATGCAGAGCCGGAACAATAAGTTGAAACTTGAAACTCTGAAACTGTTTCCCTACGCTCTTCCCTTCTTGGCCGCGACCGCCGTCTCTTTTCCCGCAACCTCCCACGGCCGCTTCGGGCGATCCACCGCCGGCTTGTCACGGTCCTTAACGCGATCATACTGATAAGCCTCGCTGACCGTCCCAAGGGACTCGTTATATAGGCTCGGCAATGCGAGAGCCATCTTCAGTTCCTCCGAGAACGTCTGGAGGGCCTTCAACTGATCCGCCGAGGCTGGGACTTCGTTCTTCGAAGTCTTCAGGAACTGCTGATAACCGCGATTCACTAGCTTCGAAATCTCGCTACCGATCAGGTATCCGGGATACGCAAAAATCTTCACCCCGTCTTCGGGCGTTTTCTGAATCGCCGCCGACACGTTATATTTCCGCAGGAATACCCGGGCGGTGGTCCCCGGCGCGTCGGTAATGTCGAACCCATGGTCGCGCAGCCATGCCAGCGCCTCTTCGTAGGTTCGTCCCTCTGTTGCTTTTGCCATTGCCTTTGTTAACCTTTCTTTGCCGGCGCTTGCTCGTCTAATGAGATGCTTTTATGAGAACCGGGAGTAACTTTACATGAGCTGCATCGCTGGCCGAATCTAACTCATCCAATAGAGATACTACATACCCTGTTTGCGGCTGCATAGCACATTACGATGGTCATGATGATCGAGTTTCAACAATGACGTTCGGATCAAGCAAAGCCGCCGCGATGCCTTCTTATACCGAGCATCCGATGAGTCGTGAAATCCGCTCCAGTCTTGGTGAAACGCTTGGTCACACCCTGGTTGAGCGCATCGGAAACACCCCTCTATTACGCCTCGACGCCCTCACCCGTGAACTGCCTGGCGTCACACTTTTGGGCAAGGCCGAATGGTATAACCCGGGCGGCTCCGTAAAAGATCGCGCCGCAGCGAATATAGTTGCCGAAGCCCGCCACCGCGGACTCCTTCCTCCGGGCAAGATCCTGCTCGATGCCACCAGCGGCAACACCGGTATCGCCTATGCGATGCTCGGCGCAGCCGAAGGGTTCCCCGTCACTCTTTGCATGCCTGAGAATGTTTCCCGCGAGCGCAAGCAGATCCTGCAAGGTTACGGCGCCAACATCATCTATACCGATCCCGCCGACGGATCGGATGGCGCAATTCGCATGGCCCGCCAGCTCGCCGCCGCGCACCCGGATCAATACTTCTACGCCGATCAGTATTCCAACGACGCCAACTGGAAAGCGCACTATCACATGACGGCAAACGAAATCTGGCAGCAGACGCAGGGACGCGTCACGCACTTCGTCTCGATGCTCGGCACCAGCGGAACGTTTGTAGGCACAACCCGTCGTCTGAAGGAACTTAATCCCGCGGTGCAATGCATTTCGCTGCAGCCTGATTCCTCGTTTCACGGAATCGAAGGCGCCAAGCATATGGCCAGCGCGATCGTTCCGAAGATTTACGACCCACACTTGGCCGACCAGAACATCGAGATCGCGACCGAAGACGCCTACGCCATGGCGCGCCGCCTCTCTCGCACGGCCGGCTTGCTGGTAGGAATCTCCGCCGCCGCCGCGGTCGTTGGCTCGTTGAAAGTAGCCGGTGACCTGTCGCTACGGCGCGATCGGGAAGCCGTGATTGTAACGATCCTCTGCGACTCCGGCGACAAGTACCTGAGCGAACGATTCTGGACGGAAGGCTAAAACCACCACGGAGCTACAGAGGCGCGGAGAAATCCATTTCATATATTTTCTCTGTGTCTCCGTGACTCCGTGGTGAAAAAACATGCTCAAATTCACCCGCACCGATTACGACGCTATCCGTAAGCACGGCGAAGAAACCTATCCACACGAATGCTGTGGAGTCCTCCTCGGCCGCTTCGAAGACGACGGCTCCCGCCTGGTTACCAATACCGCCCGCTGTGGCAACACGCGCACGGATTCCGCCCATAATCGCTACAACATCGATCCGAAAGAACTGGTTCGCATCCAGCGCGAAGTCCGCAACCGGGGAGAGGACATCGTCGGTTTCTACCACTCTCACCCTGATCACCCGGCGCAGTGGTCAAAGACGGATCACGAAGAGGCCCACTGGATCGGCTGCTCCTATGTGATCACCAGCGTCGAAAAAGGAAAGGCCGCGATCACGAATTCGTTTGAGCTAACTGGGACGGACGAATCCGACAAGCGCTTGCAGGATGAAAAAGTCGAAGTGCGCTAGTATTGTCGACCTTACTTGGCCTTGACGGCCGCGGGCTTTGCGGGTGCTTTTGTATCGACCTTCACCGCCCCAGGATCTCCCGTCTTCCCTATATCCACTAAAACCTGATTCAACCGTCCATCCGAGTCGGTGGTAAGGATGGTATGGCTCTGGTCCGCGGCCCCGCTCCCGTTCGGGCGCACAATGTCGATGGTCTCCTGAGTCAGCCCCAGTTCGCCACCGAGGCTACCGGGATGGACCTCCTCAACCCGTTGCACGGTACTTTGGCCGCCTGTAGACGATCTTTGCATCGTTGTCTCTCTCTGCACCAATTGCAGTCCGTTATCGCCAGCAACACCGGGAACGTCGGTCGAGTATTTCTCGACCGTGGCTCGCTTCTCTCCTGAACCGTCTTGGGCCTCTTTGCTCACGGTCCGTTCCACGACCGCAAGCTGGCCATTCGCGTCAGGCCGCAGCACGCTCTCCTCTTTGCTGCGCACACCAGCACTTTCAGGTTTACTGGTGCTCTCCCGCACCTCGCTCAGCTTCCAGCCACCAGTGCTGTCGGTGATGAGAGTGGACTTCGTGGACTTGATCGTTCCGTCGCTGTCTTGGGTCTCGCGCTGCTCGGTCCGCACCGCCGCCGAAAATCCTCCATTCATATCAGGCATTAGCAGCGTCGTATTGGTTACGCGCACTCCTGGGCTGACCTGCTTGGAGTTTTCCTGTTCCCGTCGCACGACCTGCAATTTCCGGTCGCCATCCGGATTGGACATCGTGCGAGTGACCTTCTGCTCGCCGCCCGGCAGCGTGCGCGTTTCCTCCTGCCGTTCCTGGATCAGAGTTCTGTGACCGTCGGCATCTCTGCCGTACATCCGCTCGATGGTACGAGACGTTGTGTCGTTGACTCGAACCGTTTCCTTTTCGATATCTGAATACGGGATGTAGCGTCCATCTTGACCGACCCGCTCGACAGACGTCCTGTCATTCGTTCGATCGCCGCTCTGCGTGTGACTGCTCGCCGTTCGTGTGGGATTAATGTTGCCGTCCGGACTACCCAGTTGGGTGCTCGAGCTCCACGACTGATCGCCCGATGTTGCTTGCCCTATCCCCGCCTGCGGCAAGCCGAAGAACACTGCGGCCAAGAGTAGGGAAAATAGACTTAGATCGCCAGACAACCTCATGCCGGTGCCTTTGCCTTGTTTCATGACTATATACCCTTGATGACTGGCCCGAATGTAGGTTTACCCGAAGAGATAGCAGGAGCTGCGGCGCGGCGAAAGAATGCACCCCCCCACGCGTAATCCGTGGGAACCCGAATAGCCGAAACGACCAGCCCCGAAGGGCCGAAAGAGACGTCCCTGCACCGGCTATTCGAGTTCAAAACCCTGCCCAACACGGCAATCTCGAAATTTTCACAATCTGCTCGAATCGCGCCTCTCGAATTCGTGACATGACTCTATGTGTGAATCCCGTGCAAACCCGCGTCCGCTGCGCCTTCCAGCCTGTTTCGCGATTGCCGGCTGCACCATTTCCTGTCATAGGCCTGTGAACGGCGCGCACTCGATTGAAAACAAGTGCAGTTACAAACGCGTAATTTCGATTGACGAAAAAAATAGAAGGAGTAAAAACATACTCGTTCTTTGACAGCTTCTTAAGTTTTTCCGGTTGGTGCGGCGTCCGGGGCTCAAACCGAGTCACTGTTGAGATCGAAAGATTTCGATGGAGGGCAGGCAAGGGTCTATAGCAAAGCGCTGGTTGAGGAGAACGAAGAAGA
>DATJWZ010000100.1:0-3971 GCA_035500795.1 Candidatus Eiseniibacteriota bacterium
TACACGCTCGACTGCGTAATCCGGTGGCGGTGGCCGGAACGGGCGTCGACCCGCTGCGTTGCGCGAACAGACTGGCGTTGATGTTGGACGTCAGTGGTAGCATGGGCGGTGAGAAAATAGCCTCGCTTCGCACTGCGGTCGCGGGGTTCATTGGCGCGTGCGACTTCAGCGACACGTCGTTGGCGCTGGAACCCTTCGGGGATCATTATCCATCACCAAATCGAGTGCAACCCACTTGCGTCAGTCCGATGCTGTCTACGACAGTACAGATGCTGCAAGCCGAAGGCTCAACGCCGATGGCGCAAGCGATGGACTACGTCATCAATAGCTATAGTATTACGCGCGGGGTGATCGTCAGTGATGGCGACCCAGACTCGGTGTCAGCTTGCTACGACAGCGCCGCCAACTACCGCGAAGCAGGTATACCAGTGGACTGCGTCCACATCGGCAACAGCACCAGCGGCGAGGCCTGTCTGAAGCAGATAGCCGAGGTGACGGGAGGTCAGTATATAAAGTTTACTGACATCCAGTCGTTCAGCAAGTCGTTCAAATACCTGACTCCGGCTTTCTACGGCATCTTGACGTCCGGCGGCCTGCAAGCGTCGGACCTGGGAGCGAAGGAGCTCAAATGACCGAAGCACTGGTTGCTCAACGATGGTATCGCTACGAAGCCAAACGCAATGGGTTTTGGGATAATGACAATGACCATTTCGAATTCACTGGGATGCGATTGGTTATGTTCGAATATTCGGTCGCAAAGACGACGCCAAAAGGCGTTTGGCTTCAAGAGTCCATTAACCACAAACGATTTGTGCTGCGTGATGCTCGAAAAAGGTATGCGTGTCCAACTAAAAAAGAAGCTCTTGAGTCTTTTTTAGCTCGCAAACAAAAGCATCTTCGAATTGAACGACAAAGGGTTCAGGAAATCGAGGAATCGATTGCATTAGCGCAATACAAATTAGAGACGCTTAAATGAACTCCGCCAAGCTAGTTGACACTCCATCACAAGGCACCAACGGTGCCATGCATCGATGTCTGAAAGGTTATAAATGCCCACAGAGGAACAAAAGACAACGATTACTCACATTGTTCTTAAACTGGCTCAACTTGGACATGAATGCTCTTGGACTGAGCCTATCACGACAGGACCCCTTATTACGACTTATCGATTCGTTCCGCGTAGCGCGACGAAGGTAGCGCAGATAACAAGCTGCGCGCAAGACCTGGCTATCGCACTGGCAGTGGACGACGTTGTGGTTCGGAGGCTAGCGGGTGAGGGTGTCATAGGTATCAGCGTGCCCAACGCCCACCGCACGATGGTTCTGTGGCGTGACACGCTAACGCGGCCAGCAGACGACAACTTGGTCCCACTCAACTTTGGTGTGGATTCGCAAGGCAGGCTCTACAGAGATGATTTGACAAAGTGCCCACACCTACTAATTGCAGGGTCCACCAATGGCGGTAAGTCAGTCTGTATGAACGCGATGATAGCCTCGCTGATGTACTGGCGGACGCCCGAACAAGTTCGTTTCATCCTGTCGGACACAAAACAGGTTGAGTTCACCCATTTCGTCGGCGCACCGCATCTGCTACGCGAGCCTTGTGGAAGCATGTACTCGACGTGGGAAGCGATGGACTGGTTAATTGACGAGATGGAAGTCCGGTTGAAAAAGATCGGCCGCGCGGGGTGTCAGAACATTGGACAGTACAACCAAAAGCAATCAGAAGATTGGGTCACAAAAGAATACGGCAGCAAAGATTGGCAGCCGCTGCCGTATTACGTTCTGGTTATTGATGAGTTAGCCGACATTCTAGGAGGTGACAAACGTGGCGAAGCCAAGATCGCAAACACAAAGCTCGGTAAGATTGTTCAGAAGTCCCGGGCAGCAGGAGTTCACGTTATCGCTGCGACTCAGCGACCATCAGTCAACATTGTTGCTGGATCAATTAAAGCAAATTTTCCGGCACGACTCACGTTTAAGCTCCCCAGTGACGCTGACTCTCGCACCGTCATTAATCAAGCAGGTGCGGATCACTTGCTCTCGCAGGGTGACATGCTCTATCAGGGTCCATCCACAACCGGAACTAAGCGACTGCACTCTGCTTATGCGTCCATTGACGACATAAAACAAATGGTCAACGTAGCGAAGCTACAGTATGCCACGACGTAAACCAGACAGACCGCCACGTCGACCCAACTGGAACCGCGGTCGAACTGATCCGCAGGTCGTAGACGCATGGAGGTCGATACTTGGACCTGAATTGGTCGAGCGTTTGATAAAAGCAGCACACAAGTTTTGCACAGCTTGTAAGTGTAACAAAACAAAGCACTTATAGTTGTTGACTCCCTACAGGTTTTACTGTAGGCTTAGTCATGCGTCGTAACCACGCTACATCTTCGTATTCAATGCCGAAGGCCACTCATCAAGCACTGTCGCGTAAGCTGCCGCGTTTTGGTGATAGAAGCAAACTAGTTGCCAGACTGATTGAGATGTGGTTATCTGGTGAAATCATAGTAACAGGCGTAAGCCTGAAGTCGTTGTCGGTTAATGTTGCGCACAGCAACACTACGTCAATCCCTGACTGGCAACGACCGTAATACTACAACTTGTTGTCAAGGAGCCACCACTCGTATGCCCGACGAGACCAACAACGCACCTGCTGCGCAAGAAACACCTTCCCAACTAGAACAGTTGATGGCAGAAGCCGAGAACGCTGTGGCTACGCCTGTCACAGACCATCCCAGACCCTGTTTGCACACCTCCAATAACGATCTTGCCAAACAATGTCCTACCTGTCTTTTCTACTTCTGTCCCGACTGCGGTAGTGTCCTCGATCCACAATATTGTCATCTTTGCTTGCCGGTGACCGAAGGTGTGTTTCAAACCGAGCCGCTCAAGGACGTCGATGGTGTAACACACGAAGGTCGTGTGATGCATCCCGATCCAAATGGACGTTTTTTCCAACCTCGCTTCGGTACATTAGCAAAAACCATCAGCGAGATGCGCGACAACGAACTTGAAGAATACATCAAGTACTATCAAAACTTAGTGAAGCAAGCCGAGACCGCGTTGGATTTCCGACGCGTTGTCTTAGGCAGCAGCCAGCTTGAGCTAGCACAGCGCAATGACACCAAGCGTCGAATCCTGCGCGCGGACAAAAACAAGTACCCTGTTAAAACGCTTACTGTGGCCAAAGATGGTAGTGGCAAAAAGAAAACAGCGTCCACTGGCGACCTGCTGAAGATGCTGGAGATGCTCAAGCAGATTGATGCCAACCGGGCTAAGAAAGCCAAGGAGAGCCAAACACGGACCGCCGAGAGATCGAAGGGAGAATCCCAGTGAAAGGCTCGTGGACGCGCAAGAAGCCGAAGCTGTATTTCTATTCGTCTTCTGAAGCCAATGCGGAGATTTTTGGCGCCCCTTCGCCGTTACAGAGATGGGCGTGGTCGGTTTACTGGGAGCGTGGGCACGATAACGGAACGTGTGCCACGTTCGCAATAGCGAAGTATGAAGCAAATCAAGTGATCGCTGAGGCCGAGAGATCGAAGGAGACGCGATGCACGTAATCGAGCGCAGATTTGATGGCTACGCGCCGCCTATGAGCACGATTCGCTATGTTCTGAGGCAAGCTGCGAAGAAAGGATTTCGTGTTGATTGGGATTGCTGCGGAGTGCTTGAAGATGGATCGCTTTCATTCGGCTGCATTTCTGGGAAAGAGCGCCGACTCTCCAACCTGATAGCTATGAAGGTTTCTGGCAAGTGGAGATTCTTTACTGATCGCGAATATGAGGGGGAGACGCAGAAATGAATGCACAGGAACGCACAGAACAAGAACTCAGGATACAGAACGCTGCATTCTGGCTGAAGCAGCAAGAGAAAGAGTTTCCCGACTGGTACGACGCGGGAGAGCCAGTGTTCAAACTGCTGGCCGCCTATGCGAAGTTTCGCGAGCAATATAGGGCTTCGTCC
>DATJWZ010000101.1:0-15063 GCA_035500795.1 Candidatus Eiseniibacteriota bacterium
GATCGTGTTCTCGATCGTGTGGTCGAAAGAGAACACATGTTCATGGCGCAAATGCGTCATTTGCATCCGATGGTGGAAACGTATCTGCAGGACCTGAAAACGGATGGGAGCGGGAATACATCGCCGGTAAAGGATCAGTACTTTCTGGGACGGCTCGATATGGCTGATGGGCCGGAAGATGTTTCGTTCGTGGGACGTCCTGGATTCAGTCACCGCATGCTGACAAAGTTGACCGGCATCTATTCGTTGCATTATCTGCCGCTCGGTTTCGCGCAGATGGTAGTCGTCGATAGCGATTTTCAGAAGCGGTACTACAAGTTCAACCTTGTGCGGCGAGAGTTCCTTGGGGATGTGCGCTGCCTTGTCATTGATGTCCAACCGAGAGAAGGCGAGAAGACGCCACGATTCCTGGGCAGGATCTGGGTTGAAGATCAGGATTACAACATCGTCCGGTTTGATGGCAGTTACTCTCCGCAGCCGCGCGCTAATTTCTTTTTCCATTTCGACAGTTGGCGTTTGAACATGCGGCCGGGGATATGGCTTCCAGCGTATGTATACGTCGAGGAGGCGAACCTGAAGACTGGGCTTTCGAAGACCGTTCATTTCAAAGCGCAAACGCGGCTCTGGGGATATGACCTTAAGGGCTTGAGCAAGAACGAGGAATTTACGCAAATTCTGGTGGACTCGCCGGAATCTGTAAAGGATCAGAGTGAAGTAGCGGCCGATGCGACTCCAGTGGTGGCGCAACGCATGTGGGAGAAGCAGGCGGAAGACAATGCGATCGACCGGCTCCAGAAGATCGGGCTGCTGGCACCTCCGGGCGAAGTCGATCACATTATGGCGACAGTGGTCAACAATCTGCTCGTCACGAACAAGATTGATTTGCAGAGTGACTATCGTTGCCGCGTTCTGCTGACTTCTCCGCTGGAGTCATTCACGATCGGGCATACGATAGTGGTCAGCCGTGGATTGCTGGATGTGCTTCCAGACGAAGCTTCATTGGCGATGGTGTTGGCGCACGAGTTAAGCCATATTGTGCTGGGACATCCTTTCGATACGAACCTCGCTTTCAATGACAAGTTGTTCTTCCCAGACGAGCAGTCACTTCAGCGAATGGACTTCAAGCAGACAGCAGCGACAGAAGAAGCCGCCGACCAAAAGGCGCTGGATTTGCTGAAGAATTCTCCATACAAAGACAAGCTAGGGAATGCGGGACTGTTTCTTAAGGCGCTACAGCAAAAGGCGCCTGACCTGCCCAATCTGATTCGCCCGCACTTAGGGAATGCGCTGGCCGGCAGCAAGAATATTCGCATGTCGACTTTGCTGGCATCCGCGCCGGAACTGGATGCGAAGAAGCTGGACCAGATTGCGGCTCTGCCTCTCGGTGGGCGAGTCAAAGTTGATCCTTGGACGGATGACGTAGAACTCTCAAAGGCAAAACCAGTCGCGCTGACATCCGAGCGGGAAAAAATGGAATTCGAGATAACGCCGTTCTTCCCCCATCTGAGTCGAATCTCAACGGGCGAAAAGGTGGCGATGCGGACAGAATCTGCCGATGGCCGCTCGCCGAAATAATGAGGAACGGTTCAGGAACACCGAGGGCACGTTGAATCTCCGCCAGCGCCCGCTGATGTCTGAAGAGCGAAGTTACTGGATGGCGCTGCCAACTTGCGAAAAGACGCTGTTGGCGTTAGACCCGATCAAGCGAATTGTACCGACGACGATAACGAGAATGACGGCTAACATGACGGCGTATTCCGCGATGTCCTGGCCGCGGTCATCCTGCCATAATTGTTGAAGAAAGTTTGCCACACCGACCTCTTTAACCTTTCAGTTTCACCCTAGCCTCGGGCCAAATACGCGCGTTCTGTACCTGAATGAAGCGACGAAACCCAATCAGAAAAACCTATAGCTGATGCTTGACGACAATATACTGCTCGACACGCCCGGAGCCAATGGCACGTAAGTGCCACGAGTTTTAGGCAGTAACCGAACAGCAGATTACGAAGGTCAGGCGATGCTTTTGAGTGGGAGTGCCTGATTTACCGCAAAAAGAGCCAACTCCAAGCGCGTAGAGACCCCGAGTTTGTCGAAAATGTTGCTAAGGTGATGCTTGACGGTGTCTTCACTGATCTTGAAATACTCGGCGATCTCTTTATTCGAGTAGCCAGCGACGACGGCGGAGACGATCTCAAGTTCGCGAGGTGTCAGGCCGAACTTTTTCTGCCGAGCCTCGTCGTGCGACGACTGCATCAAGGTACGAAGATACTGAACGAGATTGGAGACGCTTTCGCGGCCAACCCAATACTCGCCGGCCATCACCGTCTGAATCGCTTTGAGCAACAGCTGCGTCGCGGAATCTTTGAGCACAACTCCGCGAGCTCCAAGCTGTAACGCTTCCACGATTTGACTTTTCTCCGCGGCCGCAGTCAGAAGGATCACGCGAACCGGACTGGAGTTTCCTGGAGTGCTGAGTTCGCGAAGTGCCTCCAGCCCCGGATGCTTGGGCATGGAGAGGTCAAGCAAGAGAATGTCGGGTTTCAATTGGCGGGCGAGTTTGACCGCTTCCGCGCCGTCGGAGGCTTCCCCGAGGACCTTGAAATCAGCCTCGGCTTCCAATAAACGCCGGAGCCCATCGCGAAAGATGGGATGATCATCGGCAATAACAAGGCGGACCTGCTGCGGTTTTCTAAAGTTCATGAGTCACTTCCCCATTGCGAGGTACGATAACTACCAGTCGAGTCCCTTGTCCGGGATTCGATTCTACAGTGAGTTGACCTGCGATCAATCCGACGCGCTCTTTGATAATTGTGGGACCTTTGCCAGCCTCTTGCATCTGCTGGTGATCGAAACGACCTGCGAAGGGGAAGCCTTTGCCATCATCTTCCACAATGAGATTCCAACTTTCGCCGCTCGAAGTCAAGCGTACGAGGGCGTGTTTCGCACCGCTATGTTTGCGCACATTGACAAGACCTTCCTGCACAATACGTAGGATCTCTCGGCAGACTCGCTGCGGCATATTAATCTCGTCGAGATCGGTTACAAAACTCGCGGTAATTCCAGTTTCGCGCTGAAAGCGTTCGACTGTGTCTCTGAGAACACCGAGAAGACGTTGTGAATCGACGTCGATAGCTTTCATCTGCTGCATGAGTTCGCGGAGCTTTAATACCTCTTCCCGGAGCAGTTTCTGGATGCGTCCGAGTTCTCCATCAATGGGGCGATTTGCCTCCGCTTGGCGCCGAACGACGTCAACCTGCATTTCCATTGCAATCAAGGATTGGACAGCACCATCATGCAATTCACGAGCGAATCTGGCGCGCTCGGCCGCAGAAGCGCGACGGCGCAAACGGTGCAGGAGGTAAACGTTGTAAACCGCTGGACCAACTTGACGGACGAGATCGAGAAGAAAACGCAACTCTTCCTGCTTCTCGCCCTTCCACGAAGGATTGAACATTAAGACGCGTCCACGCCAATCTGTACCGAAGAGGAATGCGACTGACGTCAAAGAGTCAAAAGGTTGAGCTTGGCGCAATTCAGAAAACGCGGAATTGTCCGTAGTCGTGATTGCGTGGCCGGAGCTGTCGAGCGCCAGAATCCTCCAGCGGTCTCCAGTAACTGATGTATAGCAAACCTTGCCGGGAAGATCGTTGAGATACCTTGTCGCATCTCTCAGTCCGGATTCCATCCAGTGAAATTCGGCGTGCGAGCTGCCTTCCTTGCTCAGTTCTCCAGCGAATATGCGTTGAGTGTGGATTTCTTGCGAGACTACCAGAACCCGGCTGGCTCCATACATCGACATGAATTCATGGAATATCTGTTCGATGGTGCCAGTCAGTCCTGATTCCACTCGAATCCGTGAGAGCGTTTCGGTGATGACCGCTTTTTCGGCCCGGAGATGTTTTTGCTGCTCAGCGAGGTAACCGAGCAGCAGGCCCATGACGATCAAGTACACCGAAAGCATGAAGAGGGGTTCGGGTTGAAATTCCTTGACGTTGATGTGGAGTCCCGTGAAGGCGTGGAGGGGAAGCGATCCCTGGGGCCAAACGTGGAGGACGATGAAGCTCTCAATCCACAGCAGTGCAACCTCAGCGGCAGCAGTGCCGAGGGTTTCGCGAAACCCCCAGCGATATGCGGCGGCGGCGAGGGCAAAAAAGAAAAAAAGGAAGAAAGGCGTTCGCGGACCTTCCGCGAAAATGGAAATGACAGCGGGCCAGAGGACATCCCCAGCGTGGACCATGAACCGAAACGCAGAGGTCGATTGCTGTCGACGCCGCAACAGCATCAAGATGAGGATGCCATTGGCCATGTAAAAGACGAAAAGTCCATAAGCGGCCCAGGAGGCCCCTAACTCCGTGGGGTCCATCCGAATGGCTACGAGTGTTGAAACAGCCAGAAAGACACGAGCAGTGGCCAGCCAGCGCTCGATCCGGCGGGTTTCACCGGGATCCGGCGGGATCCGCATCCTCCAAGATGGCCGATAAGGCTCAGATTTGGGGCTCAAATGGGACCTGTCTCCAACGGTGGGGAGAAGTAACCCGCATATTATTGAATAGAAAAAGTTAAGGGGCAAGTCAGCCGAACGTGCGGTAGGTTGCTGACCGGCTACGGACGTTACTACAGTAACCAATCACGGGATAATTTCCAATCTAGAATGAGCCCAGAGGAGTGTCTCTGAACAAGAGTTCCAAGTTATGGTTCGGCGCATTGGGGGGCCTGATGACAGCTCAGGTCTTAGCTGCGTTCTTTTGGCGCCAGTCTTTCGGGCTGACTGCATTCAGTGACATTCTGCAGTGCGTTTTGCTGTTTTCGGGGACTTTGGCGTTCATTCCATTAACAACTCGATCACACGGGCGGACCCGGCTCTTCTGGCTTCTGATTGTTGTCGGACTCTCGCTCTGGACCTCCTACCAGCTATGGTGGACCTATTTCGAAGTGATCTTGCGCCGGGAAGTTCCAGACCTTTCGGCGTGGGATGCGGTGCTGTTCCTTCACATCGTACCGTGGACTGCAGCCCTGGCGTTACGCCCGCAAGTTCAGAGAGATGAATATTCAGCACGCGTAGGGCGACTGGATTTCGCACTGCTGCTTGTATGGTGGTTTTATTTGTATGTCCTAATTGTGATGCCTTGGCAATATGTGGTTGCTAGCATTCAGAAATACAATCGGAATCTGAACAATCTTTACAGCGCAGAGAAGATTGTGCTGCTGCTCGGCTTGCTCGCGTGCTGGTTGACCACAAACGGCAAGTGGCGAAAACTATACCAGTCGCTGTTCTGGATGACGATTTCTTACTCGGCTGGTTCGACGCTGGCGAACTGGGCGATTCAGAGAAATGCGTATTACAGCGGTAGTTTGTACGATGTCCCCATAATTGCCGCGATGGCAAGCCTCAGTTGGATAGGGCTGAGAACCAGAATCGAGTTACCAGAGGCGGAAGCGGAAGAAGCGTCAACGCTGTACGGCGTCTGGGTCGCGCGCTGCGGCATGATCGCAGTGTTCTCATTGGCGTGGTTCGCCGTATGGGCGATTGCGGATTCACAAACGCCCCTGAGAATAAGATCGTTTCGTTTGTCGCTCACATTTTTGGCAGCATTGGGAATGGGGGTGATGGTACTAATCAGGCAGCAGTTGCTCGATCGCGAACTGGTTCGGTTATTACAGCGCTCGCGGGAAGCCTTCGATAATTTAAAACGACTGCAGGCCCAGATTCTGCAATCCGAGAAACTCGCGTCGGTGGGGCAACTTGTAGGAGGTGCCGCGCACGAGTTGAATAATCCCATCACAGCCATGCTGGGGTATTCCGACCTGCTGTTGAATACTACGCTGACAGGCGAACAACGGCCATTGGCTGAGAGAATCGGGCTTAGTGTTCGGCGCACGAAATCCCTGGTAGCCAGCCTGATCAGCTTCGCCCGACAGACAAAAGCAGCTAAAACTCCGTTGGATCTGAACACTCTGGCGCGGACAGCGGTCAAGCTGGCGGAGCCGCAGTGGCAAGCTTTGCAAATCGATGTCAGGACAGAGTTCGACAGCCGTCTCTCGAAAGTCTTGGGCGATTCCAATCAACTGCTTCAGGTCTGCCTTCAACTGTTAGGAAACGGCTTGCATGTGTTGAGCGACCGCGGTGGACGAGTCCTGAATGTCAGCACAAAGACCGGCGATGCCGTTTGCTCCCTGCAGATCGCGACGGAGCCGATCCCCAGATTCAAAACTGGTGAGGCGCCTTTAACCAAAGAGGAATATGGTCTGGGTTTGGCGGCCTGTGAAGGAATTCTGCGGGAGCACGAGGGCCATATTTCGCAGCAGTTGCGAGAAGACGGCGCGCTGCTTTTATCTGTGGAATTGCCTGTCGTGCAGACTGTTCAGGTCAAAGCAAAAGAAGCTACCGTTCCGGTGCTGTGGCAATCTCGACCGTACGCTTGAGTTGTCCACACGCGGCGAAGATGTCGCGACCGCGTGGGCGGCGGACAAATGCTGGAATTCCTGCTTTTGTCAGAATGCTCTGAAAGGCAAGTACTTTCTCCTGCGGTGGCGTAGAAAACGGAACTCCCGGTCCAGAATTGAAGGCAATCAGATTCACCTTGGCGCGAATACCACGCAATAATCCCACAACCTCACGTGCATTCTCTGGCGCGTCGTTCACGGCATTGAGCAGGACATATTCGAAGGTGATCCGCTCCCGTTTGCGAAGCGGAAACTCGCGCGCAGCGGCCATCAACGTTTCGAGGCTCCACTTGCGATTGATGGGCATGAGTTGGGTCCGCAGATCATTGTTCGACGCATTGAGTGATATGGCCAGCTTGGGCCTTATCGGTTCTCTGCCGAAGTCCACAACGCGAGGGACAATGCCGGCCGTGGAAACGGTCATCCGAGATTCAGGAATGCCGACTCCCTCTGCGAGAAGACGGGCCGCTTTGATGAAGTTATCGTAGTTGAGAAAAGGTTCGCCCATCCCCATGAATACAAGGTTGGTGCGGTCTTCAGGTGGAGAAACGTTCCGGTCTCGCAAAACGGTACAGACCTGCCCGACAATCTCACCGGCAGTTAGATTTCTCTTTACTCCAAGCAAAGCCGTCAAGCAGAACTGACAATCGACCGCACAGCCAACTTGGCTCGAAATACAGATCGTGGCGCGGTCCCATGGTCGTGATGGCGATTCCGGGGTTTCGCCGGCTTCGGATCCGTCCCCAGCTTCGCCGTCATCGCCCTCGGGCATCCAAACAGTTTCTACCGTTTGGCCGTCCGTAAACGCGATTAGATATCGAACCGTGCCGTCCTGAGACTGGAACTTCTTTTCGATCTGCGGCAGACCGACGGAGAAGCCCTTTTCTATCAATTGGGAGCGAAGCTCCAGAGGAATGGTGGAGATTTCCTCGACGGAGTTCAGGCGCTGGCGGTAAACGGCCTCGGCAAGCTGAGTCGCGCGGTACGTAGGTTCGCCTGAGGCCTGCATCAAACAGACAAGTTCCCGACGGTCCATTCCAAGCAGCGTCTTTTCGGGTTCGGGGTTCACGGTCGCTTTATATCTCTGATTGTCCGGTGCATGCATAATCCAAGTCGTTCCAGAAAGTCCGCCCTTGCTGTAACTTTCTGATTATAAAGGGATAAACTAATTTACGTTCCGTGGATCAGCACTATGTCACAATATTAGAGATCCTTCCGCCGGCACGTCTACGCCCGGGGTTCTGACGTTTTCATAGCAGGGAAAGCAATCATGTCCAAAGAAGTGCGAAACATCCGTCGTCAAAAATTGTCGAACGGGCTCACAGTGATCACCGAGCAGATGCAGCATATCCGGTCTGCATCGATCGGAATTTGGCTTCAAACTGGGTCGCGGGATGAAGATGCGGAGTGGAATGGCATTTCTCACTTCATCGAGCACATGGTTTTCAAGGGGACGAAGCATCGAACCGCCGAGGAAATCGCCCGGCAGGTCGATTCGATCGGCGGCAACATGGATGCGTTTACCGCGAAAGAGTGCATCTGCTTCAACGTAAAGGTGCTGGACGAGCACGTCCCGACCGCCCTAGATATTCTCAGTGACTTGGTGCTTAATCCAGTGTTCGATGCCGGGGACATTGCCCGCGAACGCGGCGTGATTATGGAAGAGATCAAGATGGACGAGGACAATCCGGATTACCTCGTTCACGAGATCTTCACGCAGAATTTCTGGAAGGACCATCCGCTGGGAAAACCGATTCTGGGGACCAAGGAAACAGTGAAGCGGTTTGAGCGGGACGCTGTGGTGGATGCCTATGCGCATCGGTTCGCGCCGGGGAACATTATTGTCTCCGCGGCAGGAAATCTCGATCATGACCCATTTGTGGAGCTAGTGAAAGCGAAGTTCGAACACATGACGCCGAAGTCGAACGGATTCCACTCGACGGCGCCAAAGACGTTCTCCCGAATCATCCTCAAGAACAAGAAGGCGTTGGAGCAGGTGCAGCTGTGTATCGGAGTGCCAGCGCATCCGATCGCGCATGAGAAGCGGCATGCGGGGTACATACTGAATACGCTATTGGGCGGCGGCATGAGTTCGCGTCTGTTTCAGAATATCCGGGAGCGTCAGGGCTTGGCATATTCGATTTATAGCGATCTGAATCCTTATCGTGACACCGGATGTCTTGCGGTTTATGCGGGAACCTCTCTGGCGTCGGCCTCAAAGGTGGTGCAGTCTGTGGTCCAAGAGTTCCGAAAAATGAAGACGGAAGTCGTTCCCGAAGAGGAGTTGCGGCGCGCGAAAGCTCAGTTGAAGGGAAGCCTGATGTTGTCGCTCGAGTCGAGTACATCGCGCATGTCGAATCTGGCTCGGCAGGAGATGTATTTCGATCGCTTCTATGACCTTGATGAACTCATCGAAAGAATTGAGGCTGTCACGGTAGAAGATTTGACGAAGTTGGCGAATGAATTCTTCAAGCCTGAGTCGGTTGCAGTAACGGTGTTGGGCAACCTGAATGGCCTCAAGCTCACGAGAGATCAGTTGGCCTGCTAGCGTTTGTTCCTTCGCATCGATGAGTTCTTTGATGCCCTTGTAACTTCCCGTAGTAGCTGGACATCCCATGTCTGCCGCAGGTGAAAGCCTGCCGATTGCTTAATCACTATTCAGGAGATTTCCATGAAGAAACTGTTTAGCAGTTTGACGCTTGCGTGTGTTCTGGGGTCGTTTGTTGCCGTGGCTCAGGATCAGATGAAACAGGACGACATGAAGAAGGACAATGCCCACCACGACACGATGAAAAACGATCAGATGAAAAAGCAGAAGAGCAAGAAGGTCAAGAAAGATCAGATGAAGCAGGACGGGATGAAGCAGGACAACATGAAGCACGACGATACGAAAAACAGCGATATGAAGGAAGGCGAGACAAAAAAAGATGAGATGAAGAACAACTAGGTCGATTGAAACTCTAGACCCGGGCTTGCTGCCCGCGTTTTTCTTTTGTGGGAGGCTCGATGACGCTCAGCGCGTAGAGCCTGATTGATTGTCGTCATCGTCATCAGCCGCCGCAATCGTGATCGAATCCGATGGCCGTGCCCCGTTTGATGCGGTCTCGAGATATTTCCTCATGCAGCGGACGCACGGAACGTAGCCTTCACGGACCGCTTCACGGGCGGTGAGGGTTCTTTCCTGATTTTTGTTATGGATAAAGGGGCACCCGGGTACGTGAAACTCTTTGGCGCCGGTGGAGACGACGACTGTCATCTCTGGCGGAATGCGCGTAGCCGGTTGGGCATGCTGAGACTGCAGAGGGTGTGCAGTGGTGAGGGAGCTGGCCCAGCGCAATCCGCCGGCAAACAAAGCGAGAGCGGCAACTGGAATCAGCCACGCAGACCATGAGGACCAGGTAGGTCGAAGCGTTCGCGCATTGCGTGCCAATCGCTTTTCAAGCCGTTTTCCGAAACCGGCTGGCACATCAATCATGCGTTCGTCGCTGTAGAGTCGGATTACATTTCTCGTCCCCTCTAATACCGAGCGGCACCTGGCGCACTCAACAAAGTGCTGGTCCATCGAGGTACGAACTGACGGAGCGATATCACCTTCCAGATAATTCGAAATTTCACGACACACCTGATCGCAGGTGATTTTGTCCCGATCTACCATGGTTTGGTCCCTTTCTCGAAGGGTAGGCGGCCGAACCAGCCCTGTTCCCAACCTCCGGCGAGCATATCGCGCAACATCAGCCGCGCCCGCAGCAGCCTTGTTTTTACCGAAGCAACGGAGATTCCTAGGGTTTCGGCAGTTTCCCGAATATTCAATTGCTCCATGTCTCGCAAGACGAAGACCTCGCGATATTTATGGTCGAGGGAAGCGAGCGCCTCTGCCAGCTTCTGACGTACTTCTTTTCGTTCCAGGGCTTCCGACGGAATCTCACGCCAGTCGGCGAAATCTCGTGGTGTGTATTCGCCGCCTTCGTCGCGCTGATCGTCGATGCCTTCAGTCATGGCAGTTCGCTCCCTTCTCCGCCGCATGAGAGCTTCATTGACGGTGATTTGAATCAACCAAGTGCTGAACCGCGCCTCTGCACGAAACTGCCGGATATTGGCCAAAGCTTTGAGCATGGCTTCCTGGGCGGCATCTTCCGCATCGGTTTCATTGCGCAGAATCGCCATAGCGGCGGCAAAGACGCGCCGTTCGTATGGCCGGACGAGTTCGTAGAACAGTTCATGATGACCGCGCTGCACTTGCGCGATCAGATCCTGCTCACGTGTTGTTGCCGTTGCCGAGTTGCTTAAGGCCACGTCGAATTCAACCATCTGCCCCACCGCAGTTCAGTACTCTGGGTCTTTTTTCCAACCTGTGAGCATGGAAATGAAATTGTTCCAGCCATGCAGAAGAACCATCACGAGATGTCCCAAGACGAAAGCCAACATCGCCCACATGATGAGAAAGTGCCACAGTCGCGCAAGATGAAAGCCACCCATCAGCGCCGCGAGCCAGGAAAGTTGTACTGGCTTCCAGATTGCCAGGCCGGTTAAAACCGAGAGCACGCCAAGCCCGATGACCGTTGTGTATGCATGCTTCTGCAAAGGGTTATAAGCTTCCCGTTGTTCGGGCTTTGGTCCGAAAAAGAAGTAGTGCCGGATCATAGGCCAGATGCCCGGGATATCGCGGTGAGTGAAGAGTATCTGGCGGTAGTTGCCGCTGAAGATCTCATATCCGAGATAGATCAGGCCCGTCGCCATGTAAATCCACATGAAGGTGAGGTGCCACTGAAGCGCGCCGCCGAGCCATCCACCGATGGCGAAAGCTTTTGGCCAGTGGATCAGATCTTTTTGCGGAATCTTTGCGCCGAAGCTGGGGAAAGCACGGAATATCTGCAGCCCACTTCCGACCATTACGAAAAGCGAGATGGCATTCGCCCAGTGACATAAACGCACGGGTAAGGGGTGTTCGTAGGCGGCGCGCCCGATAGCAACGGTTTCTTCACCTTTGGTCCGAGTTATTTCGAGAATAACGCCGCTCATCTTTGTCCTTTATCCACGCGGGCTGAAGCCATAATCAGAGCCCGTAAAACGAGGAATAGCCCTGGTCTTCCCAATAGCCGACTTTCTCGAGAACATTGGTGACTTTCAGATCCGTAAGATATTTGGCCTGCTTATATCCGATTTTCGTTGGAATGCTGAGGCGCAATGGAGCGCCGTGTTCGCGCGTAAGGGGTTGATCGTACATTTCGTAACAAAGAAGGGTTTGCGGATGCAGGGCCGTCGGCATATCGAGTGATTCGTAATAGTCGTCAGCACAGCCAACGGTGATGAAACGAGCGGAAGTGTCCGCTCCAATCATTGTCAGAAAATCGGAAAGCTTCGCACCTCCGAAGCGTCCGATGACATCCCACCCTTCGACGCAGACGTGGCGAGTGTTCTGACGCACGCGAGGCAGGGCTTTTATCTGATCCAACTTGTACTCTCCCGGTTTTTGAATGGCGCCCGAAACGGTGAGACTCCAGTTCTCGAAGATCACGCCGGGATCGTCGACGTCATAGTCGTTGATTGGGAATTTCTCAAACGGCGTCAGTTTATCGTTTGTAAAGGTTGGCGCGAGGTGAAGCTGGCGAAATAGACGAGCGGATGCCCAATCACTGAAGGCAAGTCCTTTCTTGAGCAGTGATTCTTGCAGGCTGGGTATGGCGAATGCACCCAGCGCAATGATGGGTGCGACTTTGAGCAATTCGCGGCGGGTCACGGTCGCAAACTTGCCTTCGTCGATTCGGGGATCAGCCACTTTGACCGAGTCGACGGACGAGGGCTCGCCTGGGCTGGACTCCTCAGCCGGATGTTGCGCCATCTCCTCCGATTGAGATTTTGAGGGATCACTAGTTTTCGCTTCCGATTTGTTGTCTTCCGGGCTCATTCCTGTCTTCCGAGACTCCTGGACATAGGATTCGCAGAGTTCCACAAAGTTACGCCAAGAGAGAGTTAACGTCCAGGCGAGCTTAAAACCCAGAAGGTTCAACTGAACATCAAGCCCAGCGAAAGCTGGCATTTGGGCGATCAGATGTGGATACTAGGCAGGATCAGTTGCCGCTTAGTTATGTTTGATCCTCAGAGTCCGGAAACGCCACCGCGGAGTAACCGTCTACTGGCTGGACTGGGGCAGTCACAAGAGCCCGAACAGAAGCGATTGATGCAAGCGGCGCTTGTATTGCTGGTTGCCTGTCTTGCGATCGTCCTTTATCGTGACCGGGATTTTTGGTTCCCGGATGCTGGGCAGGACGTGGTCCAGCAGACGCTTGAGGGCGGGTCATCTACATCTGCGGCTAAAGCCACGATCCAGGGAAAGCAGGATTTATCCGGAACCAGGGGCATCGTGACTCGTAGAAAACTGACTGGGCACCAGGCGACGTCTGCGCAAAGCGCGAATTCGGTTTCCCCCACCACAGTAACACGGACGGTGCTTCCACCGCTCGAGGTGGAGGTAGTTGCCGGGAGTGCTCATCGAACGCTGCGGCCCGGAAGCAATTCACTGAAAGTTGATGTCGAAGGTGATGAAGGTGGCGAGCCAAAGCAGAATCCTCCAACGCAGAAGGAGGTAGCGGGATCCATAACGACAAATGCTGCTGAACGCACCACAATCTCGGAAGAATCGCCCAGTGTTGTGACGCAGACAGTTCAGCCCGGCTATCCACTGCTGGCGCGGCAGATGAAAGTCCAAGGCTCGGTGATTCTGCAGGCATTGATCGGGCGGGATGGGCTGATTCAGAACGTGCATGTCATCAGCGGCCCGCCAATTCTCGCATCGGCCGCGCAGGAAGCGGTGAAGCAATGGCATTTCAAGCCGCACTACGAAGGTTCGGAGGCGGTTGAGACGCAAGCCAAAATTACGGTCAACTTCATCATTTCGACCAACTGAGCCGGATTCAAGCCAACTCTGTGAGGCTCGGCTAAAACATACTTTCGATGAAGACTCTTCTCGCAGTAGTCATGTTCGCCATGGCATTTGCTCCAATTCCTGCCGGCCCGCTTGCAGAGCTGCGAGTTTCTCGTACCGCGGAGGCTCCCATGGAGTTCACGATATCAAGTCCGAGTTTCACAAATGGCGGCGACATCTCAAAGAAGTTTACCTGTGATGGTCCTGATGTTTCTCCCCAACTGGCATGGTCCAATGCTCCAAAAGACGCAGTGAGTTTCGCGTTACTAGTCGACGATCCGGATGCGCCAGTAGGGAACTGGAATCACTGGGCAATGTGGAACATTCCCGCAGCTTCGAACGAACTACCGGAAGGAGTGCAGAAGAATGGCCGATTGACGGACGGTTCAGTGCAAGGAACGAACGATTTTCGAAAGATTGGATATAACGGCCCATGTCCTCCGGCGGGAAAGCCGCACCGCTATTACTTCAAACTCTTTGCGCTCGACACGAAGCTTGAGCTGAAGACAGAAGCTGGGAAGAAGGAACTGGAAGCGGCGATGATGGGGCACATTCGCGGCCAGGCGGAATGGATGGGCCGGTATCAACGGGCGCCAAAATAAGGGGCGGCTCCGCGAGATGAATCCGTGGCAAAAATAACGAGCGTCCTGAACTCTTGCGAGTCCAAGACGCCCGGGCAGCCCTCCCCCAGAACTGCTCACCAATGAAAATACGGCGGTTGCAGAATGCTGCCTATGGCACGATCGGGCTATATATCCCCCGAAAGTGCTATCCAGGTAAAGCATTGAAAATAAAATTGGTTTCGGCCTCCGCTATGTTCTGCACCGACTTCCTCCCTTGAAGTACCTGTGAATTTTGCCGATGACTGCCTTCGGTGGGTTTTGTCCCACAAAAATAGGCATGTCTTCTTTCAACGAGCCTGAGGTCTGGCGCGGCATCCTAGAGAGCCTTTCCATAGGCTTATCTGTTCTTGACCTGCAAAAGAAGGTCATTCTTTGGAGTAACGGAGCGGAGCGCGTCACGGGGCATCTTCGCCACGATGTAGTTGGCCGCTCGTGCGTGTCGGAACCAATTCTGCATTGTGATCAGCCAGGGTGCGAGTTTTGTTCCGAGGAATGTCCGCTCGCGCAAGCCATGAAAACGACACGCCGGATCGAGAGCATGGCATTGCTACATCACAAAACCGGATACGAAATTCCCGTTCGGGTCCGTGCCGTGCCGGTCCACAACGGGCACGGATCGATCATTGGAGCTGTCGAGACGTTCGAGGAAAACCAGGAGGTGAATCGCCCTGAGGTTCGCGAGTCAGTACTACGCTCTGAAGTTGATCCCGTGACATCTGCGGCACGTCGCGAAGTCATAGAGTGGCACCTGGCCCGAGCTTTAGCGAAATTTCGTGACGGTCAGATTCCGTTCGGGATCCTGCTTCTGAAGGTCGAGCAGCTGGTGCATTTTCGATCGCGATTTGGAGCGGAAGCTGCGTTTTCCTTCTTGCGGCTTGTTGCCCGAACTCTCGAACGAGCCCTCTGGATGGCTGAGATTGGAAGATGGGCTGAGGATCAGTTCCTCGTGCTGCTGCCGGGCGTTGGAGAAGAGGAAATTCGTCCCCTGCGGGAGAGAGTCCGCCGGACGGTTGCGGGAGAGGGCATCGAGTGGTGGGGAGAGCGGCACTCTCTGCCTGTATCGATTGGGGAAGC
>DATJWZ010000102.1:0-10544 GCA_035500795.1 Candidatus Eiseniibacteriota bacterium
AGGAAGCACGCGACGCATTTCTCCAGTCCGTTTTCGTCGCGCTGCAACACATGCGCGCCGCGAAAACGGGCTTCAATGCGGGCTCCACGGAGAGGACCCTTGCCGTCGGGATAGTTCTCGACGATGGTCGGCTTGAACATCTCAGTGAACGTGATGCTCATGCCTTTGGCGATGGCGGCGATATTTTTCAGAACAGCCATGTCTCAATCAGTATATCGAAACAGATGCCGAAACGTCGCGTTAGGACTCATTGAACGGTCGTGAAACACAGTCGAGTTGTTCGACGGACAGCCCCTTTGACTTCGCTCAGGGCAGGCTGAGGGAACTGTGCCAAGATAAAGACAGCCGGGAAGCTTACTTCGCTGCGGGCGACTGGTGGTCCGGTGTCGGTTCGGCGCTCTCGATCCAAGCGGTGTACCAGAGATTGAGCAGCATCTGAGAGGCTGCCGCCAGTCGGTGCGTCGTGAAATCAAATGCCTCGCGAGATCCCTTTCCTTTGAATCCACCGGTCTTTTCGATCGAATAAACCTTCTCAACAAAATCGTGCGAGTCATTCAGATAAGCCATGTAGTCGGGAAACGGATCCTTTAACTGCACGGGTCCCTTCACCATCCCGGCAAAATCTGCCGCTTTCAGATTGGCCCCGACGTATTCCGTCTCGAATAGCGAATGGATCCCTTTCTGCGTGGTGTATCCATTTGGATTCGGGCCCACCCAGCCGTTGTATTGAATCGAGGTGTGCAGCGGCTGGGAACCGTCTCCGACATAGTGGCCAAGCCATCCCGCATAGAAAATGATTGCCTGCTGTACTGACGCAGTCGGCTGATGCGTAGCCTGCAACTGTCGGTATTCGCGAAAGGCCGCCTTAAGCCGTCCATAGACCTCGATCGTGATGTAGGGCTGTAGGCCGACGCGGTCGGGCAGATAGTCGTCGGGATGATCGCTGGTCGCGGCGCGCTTCTCATCGAGTTTCCGATAGAACTCGTATCGGCCGCGAGGCAGCGGATCGAGCCATGAAATGCGCTCGAGATCGATGAAGTGATCAGGCTCCTGTGAATTCTTCAGCGCGTATTCGGCAGGATTTCGCCAACGATCCGGTTCAGGGCCGAGATATGCAATCTCAACGGCAGCCTGCCGAAGAAACCGAGGCATGTCACCCGGGATCTTCTGCGCCGCGACGCGATTGATGTATGTATGTCCGTCGTTGCCCCATGCGAAGGCAAAGCCGCTTTGAAGGACGACGGACACGATGATCGTTATGCTTAAGAGATTTCGTGGGATAGACGACTTCATGAGCTTAATTGAGATTTCGCGTCCAATGCTGCATTTCATGATTTCTTATCGTAAGGCAAGTTTGTGGATATTCTGTAAACGTGGCAAGCAAGGAACTAGAAGTTTTGAAAATCCGTCTGGGCTTGTGCGCCGACTGCCGCTTTCGGACGACTATCACTTCCGACCGAGGCAGTCACTTTTATCAATGCCAGCGCTCGCTGACGGACTCTTCGTTCCCTAAGTATCCGCGACTGCCGGTGTTGCAGTGCCCCGGCCATGAGCAGTTGCACGCTGACGACCGCGTCGACAGACTGGAATGAAGCTCTCGTTCTGGACTAGCCACATGTTTCGCTCAATCGCGTGATGGCCATCACTGCAGTTCTTCGCTCCTTTAGTCAACATTATCTTCGTAGCG
Organism: Candidatus Eiseniibacteriota bacterium; assembly: GCA_035500795.1. Taxonomy (GTDB): domain Bacteria; phylum Acidobacteriota; class Terriglobia; order Terriglobales; family Acidobacteriaceae; genus Sulfotelmatobacter. The sequence continues at coordinate 1,688 of DATJWZ010000102.1, forward strand.
CGTGGAGGCATTCATGCTACTGAAAAGCCTTGCCGTTCTGGCCATCGTCGTCTTTTTTGTTTGACTCACGGCCGTGCTCCAGGGCTGGAGCAAGAGCACCGTTGTTGATCAATTCCTTGGTGTATTTTTTATCGCACTGTTCGGCGCCGCCGCGGCCTGGGGCGCGCGAACGCTATTGGGATTGCATCGATGACTACCGTAGCGGGAACGAAAAAACAAAGCATCACACCGGGGCAAAACGCCTTCGCCGGACAGAAGAAGAGTCCGACAGGAAAAGCGCTTGCCTCGGTCCTGGACCAGACTCTTCCACTCTGGAATCAACTCATCGCCGATCTCAAGACGGAACGGAATATTGACACCGCGGAATGGCACACTGGGTCGGTAAAGCTCGGCTGGTCGATGCGGCTACAACTGAACCAGCGGAACATAGTGTATCTCGGTCCACGACAAGGCTGGTTCGTAGCAGCATTTGTGTTGGGAGACAAGGCCGTTGCTGCTGCGCGAAACAGTGCGCTTCCCGCAGAAGTAATTAAGAACATTAATAATTCAAAGCGCTACGCGGAAGGCACGGCGGTTCGAATTGATATGAAGAATCCGCAGGATCTTCAAACCGTGAAGATTCTGGCGAAGATCAAAATCGAAAACTGACCCCGATCATTTCAAACCCAGTTCCTTTGCTAGCGCGTTCCACTTGGCATCGACTTGGGCTTTTGTTTTGGAATCCATCACAATCTCGTCGGGCCACGGACGGGCAAAGCCTTCGGCGGGCCATTTCCGTGTGGCGTCGATGCCCATTTTTGAACCGTAGTTCGGTAGGCGGCTGGCGTGATCGAGCGAATCGACTGGTCCGAGGGTGAACTGAATGTCGCGCTCGGGATCGATGTGGTTGAAGGTCTTCAGCGTCACATCGGCCAGATCTTGTACGTCGACATCCTCATCTACAACGACAATGCATTTCGTGAACATTGCTTGGCCCAGCGACCAGATTGCATTCATCACCTTTCGCGCCTGCCCGGGATACGATTTGCGGATCGATACGATCATCAGGTTGTGAAATACGCCTTCGATTGGCAGGTTGATATCGATTAACTCCGGGATGGTCAGCTTCATCAATGGCAGGAAGATGCGTTCCACAGCTTTGCCCATGTAGGCGTCTTCCTGCGGCGGTTTGCCGACGATTGTGGCTGCGTAGATCGGATCTTTTCGATACGTGATGCAGGTGACGTGAAATACCGGATAAAGATCTTCCAGTGAATAGAAGCCGGTGTGATCGCCGAAAGGCCCTTCCACGCGGAGTTCCTCGAGATTGATGTAGCCTTCGAGAACAATCTCGCTTGACGCCGGAACTTCCAGATCGACCGTCTCACACTTCACAAGATCGACTGGTGCTCCGCGTAGAAATCCGGCGATCAGATATTCCTCGATCTCGGGAGGTGCGGGTACGATAGATGCAAAGGTCACAACCGGGTCGGTCCCGATTGCAACCGCGACTTCCATCTTTCCGGTTGGACGATCTCCCTCGACCAGAACACTGCCTCCCGCGCTGCGAGCCATGATGTCGACGGCTGCCGACGTGCTCTCCACCGCGGCCCGCATTCGCTCGCGGGCATGCTCCGCTGCGTTTTTCTGTCGTTGCCAGTGCATACCAGCAGTTCGCCCGTCATATACTTGCATGCGGTACATCCCCAAGTTACGTTTCGCGGATTTCGGATCGCGCGTCGTAACGCACGGCAGGGTGATGAAGCGGCCACCGTCCTTGGGCCAACACTGCAAAATAGGGAAGTTGAGTAGTGAGAAATTCTCGCGCTTGATTACCTCTTTGCATGGCCCTGTCGCGACGGTTCGCGGAAAGAACTTGCCGGCTTCCGTGAGCAGCGGCAGCATCTTGAGCTTGTCGAGAAAACCCTGGGGCGACTTCACATCCATGAACATGCGGATGCGCGCTGCAATTTCGTCATAGGAATCGACGCCAACCGACATCTTCATGCGCCGATCGGAACCGAACTGGTTGATTAGAAGCTGCGATCCAGGATGACCTTTCAAATTCTGAAAAAGAAGCGCGTGGCCGCCGAGATTTCCCTTGGCGTCACGGCTTTTTGAAACGCGATCGGTGATTTCTGCTACTTCCAGGATGGGGTCGGCTTCAGTCTTAATGCGCTTCAGTTCGCCGGCCCGGTCGAGCGCGGCGATCCATTGGCGGAGGTCGTCAAAGGCCAAGGTTTTCCTCTCAGGTGACCGATGATTATAAGGGATTGCAGCAGGGAAGACCTATGCGAGCGCGACGGGTAACTTTATGCATTGCGCCTCCATTGTTCCAGTTCTGTAACGTGATGAGAAGCGCCAACATTGAGTTGGCACTTTCGAAGGCTACATAGCAAATGAACTTGCGCTCCAAGTACGGAATTCGTAATACAAAGCAAGATGATGTTGAGAACAACGTCTCCGGGAGTATGAAATAGGCCTCGCATCCGCAGGGCAGCAGGTACGCCCGCGGTACGACTTCGTGCCCAGGGTCGCGCATTTCCGCAGACCCTACGATGAACGGGAGGAGCACTGGGAGCGCCTCCCGTTTTCTATTTGCGCTGTTCCAACTTCACGCTTGCTGTAACCGGTTGTCCGTCGCGCATCACCTTGACTTCGACTACTTCACCAACTTTGCTGCGCCGCAACGCGTCAGTGAAGTCGTAGAGATTCTTGATCGGCTTGTCTCCGAACTGAACCAGAATGTCTCCCGCTTTCAATCCCGCTTTGGCAGCAGGAGAGTTCGGTTTGACATCAGAAAACTTCACGCCGTTTACTTCCTGCCCAAAATCCGGAATGGAGCCGAAATAAGGGCCATAACCCGCTCCTCCTCCGCCTCCGGGGGGCTTTTCCTCTGCCACCACTTGGAATGTGGGAGGTTCATCCGCGGTCGCTAATTGCACTGCAACGCCTTCTATAAGATCGAGCAGACGAGCCGCCGACGGAGCATTGATCTTGTCCCATGTGTCGGAGGGCTTGTGATAGTCGGAATGAAGTCCAGAGAAAAAGAAGAGCACAGGGATTTTCTTGCTGACAAAAGACGTGTGGTCGCTGGACGAGTACCCGCCGGCCGAATACTCGACTTTGAACGGAATTTCCTTCTGCGCCTGCTCCAGCACCGGTTTGAACGTTGATCCTGTTCCGACTCCACCGATGAAGACCTTCTCGTCGCGAATGCGGCCAATCATGTCCATATTGATCATCGCGACGGCTTTAGCAAGCGGCCGTGTCGGATTTTTCACCCATGCCGCCGAGCCAAGCAGCCCAAGTTCCTCGCCGGCGAAATTCATGAACAGAATGCTGCGCTTCAGTTGTCCTCGTTGGGGCGACAGCAGGCGCGCAAGTTCGAGAACTCCGGCAGTGCCGCTCGCGTTATCATCCGCGCCAGGATGAATCTGGCCAATTTGTGAGGGAGCAAGCGAATCGAAGTTACCGCGGCCCAGATGATCGTAATGCGCTCCGATGATGACGTAGCCATCCGTTTGTCCCGGCAACCAAGCGAGCACGTTATCCACAGTTGCGTGCGTGGTCTCGATGTCGACTTTCAACGAGACATGTAGATCGGAGGGAAATGCGAACGACGCCGGCTTCGTGCTGTTGTTGAGCTGCCCCTGAACATCTTTCAATGATTTTCCCGCGGCCTGAAACCAGGAATCCGCAATTGCATTCTTGACCTGTACCATCTCAATGCCAACGTCCTCAGGTCCACTAACGCTGCCAAAGCGAGTCAGCAAATCTTCTTCGCCCTCGCCCAATTTTCCATTCAAGATGACAATCGCCTTCGCGCCGTGATTCCTTGCGTTGATCGCTTTTGTGATGAGCTGCGAATGCTGCGTGAGTCCCTGATGCCCACCTTTTTCTGCAAAGCCGGATGGTTCGTACCGCAAAACCACAACAATTTTGTCCTTCACGTCGAGACCGGCGTAGTCGTCGTAGTGAAACTCGTCGGCGGTTGCTCCATATCCGGCGAACACCAGCGGAGCACTAACGCGTCCTGATGAAGAGAAGCTGAAAGGAACGAAGCCGCTCTCAATCTTCAAATCAGTGCGAGAACTGCCTTGCGAAATCGAGCACTGGTTGTCGGATTTCAGCCGCGCCCCTGTGGATACCGTGAAAGGCTGGCTATACCCGTTTGTGCCAGCGGGATCGAGATGCAGTTCCTTGTAACGCTTCTCGATGAGATGCTGGGCGCGAATCAGTCCCTTAGTCCCAGCCCCGCGCCCTTCCATATCGGGAGAGGCCAGCGCTTTTACATCATTCAAATAACGATTCGGATCGGCTTGCGGTGCGCTTGTTGACGCGGCGGCAAATAGCGCGAGAAAGACGAGTGCGAGCATTACTTGCCGCCTAAAAAGATTGGGCATGAAGGTTCCTTGGCGAAGCAGAAATGCTATGGAGCCTAAGGGTGTGTGTCAACCACGCGAATCGTCCGCCAAGTCTTCGGCATATAGTCTGCGTTGGCAATCCGGACAGATGCCATGGCTGAACTCGGCCTTCGAGTGATTGCGGATGTAAAGTTCCAGATGATGCCAATGTCCTTGTTCGTCCCGGATCTTCTTACACGACGCACAGATTGGCAGTAATCCGCTGAGACTATTCACCCTTCCCATCGCGTCCTGAAGCTCATGAATCAATCGTTCACGTTCCGCTTCGGCAGCCTTACGCTCACTAATGTCACGAATGATCAGGCAAGTTCGCGTTTGTCCCTGCAGGTTCTCGAAAACTACGGACGAGAATTCCACAGGGAATGTGGATCCATCTCTGCGCCGGCCCTTCAGTTCACCGTGTGCCTTTCCGGTCAGTCGGCGCTGCTCGATCAGGGCGGGAAGGCGCGGGTCGGAGACGTCGATGAGCCCTTCTCGCCCGGCGGCGATGATCTCATCCCGAGTCCGCTCGAAAATCGCGCACGCGGCCGGATTCGCATCGAGAATCGAACCGTCCGGAGATGTCTTCATAATTCCGTCCATACAGTTATCGAAGAGAAGCCGATACAGAGCCTCACTTTGTGAAGTTGTGCCGCCGCCGACATTGGTTGCGTTATCGGATGTCATGAGTTTTGTTGTCGTAAGAGCAATCGCCCGCCACAGAGATGCTTGGGATTGCAGGGAATTGTTAGAATTGTACGCAAGACTTATGCAGCGCGGCAATATCAAGAAGAGGCCCGCGCCGCCTAGCTAAATCACAAGTTCGGTTACGGTTTTCTGAATTTGTTCCCAAGCTCTGCTTCGCGGGTCGATCAAATCATAGTGATCTGCTCCGACAATCTCGAGCAGGTGTGCGTCCTCTTTTTGACCCGGCTTGCGACGATTCTTGGCAGCGATGTAGTCACGGCTGAATTGCGGAGGGACAGTGTCATCGGCAGAGCCATGGATGAGCCATTGGTACGCCTCAGTGATGGAAAGTTTCATCGGATTCGCTTCGCGGTAATGATCCGGGACCTCGACGGGAGTGCCGCGAAGAAACTCGACAACAGCATCGTTGCTGAGATGTAGCTGATATGCCTTCTCCAGATCGACGACACCCGCGAGAGACACTACGCGCTTGACGGACGGCTCATGTCCAGCCAGGCATAGCGCGAGCTGACCGCCGGCCGAGTGCCCCATGATCACCACTTTTTGAGAATTCGCGTGGTGCTTTTCCGCATTCTGGAGGAGAAACTTGTATGCCGAGCGGATGTCTTCGAACGTCCCGGGCCACGCCCCTCCTTCGTTGCCAACGCGCCGGTACTCAAGATTGGCTGTGACGAATCCCTGAGACGTGAATGCCGCGCATAGATGACCCGCATGCTCCAGTCCGTATTTTGCCCGCCAGAACCCCCCGTGAATGTTGATCAGCAGCGGGTGTACCTTCGCTTTATCGGCGGGCAGTCTTAGATCGATGAACTGATTCGGATTCGACCCGTATGTCAGGCGAACGTCTGCCGGTGGGGGTTGCCGCGAGAGTATATCTTCAGACATGGCAGTCCATAGGGGCGTTCACCACAGGGAACAAAGGGTAGCACGGGATTTCTCTGCGCCCTCGGTGTTCCCCGTGGTGAGCGCCTTTATTCGTATCGTAACGCTTCGATAGGGTCGAGATTGGCGGCGCGCAAGGCAGGCACCATCCCGCTGACCACGCCAACGATGGCCAGAATTGCAGTCGCGACGACTAGCGTCATCGGCGAAACGATCAGGCGAATATCCGCGGCCTCGGCGTGCTTAGCCAAGGCGCTGTAGAACGTGATCCTGCCAGCAAAAATGGATACCGCGTAGGAAAGCACAATACCCAACGCACCCCCGACAGCCGTGATTACCATAGCCTCAGCAAGGAACTGAAACAGAATATCTCCGCGGCGCGCTCCGAGAGCCTTCTCGACGCCGATCTCGCGCGTCCGCTGTGTGACGGAAACCAGCATGATGTTCATCAGCCCAACACCGCCGATGCCCAGGGTCACCGTCCCGATGAAGGCCAACAGGACTTTCAATGCCAGGGTAATAATGCCGAATTGCGAAAGCTGCTTCTGCGCATCGAAGACAAACACTGCACGATGGTCGTCCGGCTTAAAGTTGTGGGCTGTCGCCAGCGTGTCGCGAATCGTCCGATCCATTTTGTCGTGATCCAGCCCCAGTGAGTCGAGCCAAATCCCGTCAAGGTAGTGATTGTCCTTGAGCACATCCATAGAGTTGTACGGGATGTACACAACGCGGTTGTTATCGTTATCACCTTCTTGCATACGAGGCGCGCCGACGCCGATCACATCGAATGTCACACCATCGATGCGAATTCTTTCGCCGAGCGCAGGCATACCGGAAAAGAGCTTGTCGCGAGCCTCGGAGGCAATCACGGCGACCAAACCGTGCTGCATATTGTCGGCATCGTTGAGAAAGCGTCCTTCGGACAAATCCAGATTCCAGATCGATTGAATGGCGGGGTCCAGGCCCATCACCGGGAATGTGAATGAGCGATTGTCGTTCTGGACAGTGGAATCCTTCTGTGACATGCGAACCACATGCTTGCAGAGTGGGAGATTATTGCGCAGCAGCTCGATATCATCATTGGTGAAGCGAACGGCTACTCCAGCTTTGTTTCCTCCAGCCTGTTGCGACGTGCGCCCGGGGAACACGCCGACCGCAGTCGCGCCAAAGCTCTGGAAGATCACTTCAATCGCTTTCCCAAAGCCATTGCCGTACGACAGCAGTAATACGACCGTAGCAATCCCCCATGCCATTCCTGCCATGGTAAGGAGTGTGCGTCGCAGGTCATGCCGCATGGCGCCGTACGCTTGTTTGAGCAGGTCGCTGTGCATGTTATTCCTTGCGGAGCGCCTCCACTGGTTCAAGCAGGGCCGCACGTCTAGCAGGATAGAGTCCCGCAGCCACGCCCGCGACCCCCAAGGAAATCACCGCCAACGCGGCAGTTGAAGCGACCAATTTTGGTGGATCAAACCCGTCTCCCAGACTCACGTTCGAAAGAGCAGCCATTAGCGCTGCCGCCCCTCCGATCCCAACACCTCCACTGAGCATCGTAAGGAATGCCCCCTCGACAAAGAACTGGAACATGATGCTGCTGTTGGTCGCTCCAACGGCCTTCCGCAACCCAATTTCGCGAGTGCGGTCCGCTACCGCAACCAGCATGATATTGATGATTCCAATCGCGCCTAAGGCTAGTGTGACCAGTCCCACGCTGCCCAGGAACACATTCATCGCGTCAAAGATTTTCCCGATCTGATCCACGGTTTTGATGGTGTCCCACTCGTCGAACGAATCGGGATTGCTTGGATCAAATCCGTGGTTCTTGGCAATGATCTTGTGCACTTCCTGCTTAGCCGTATCGTGCAGAGCGCGCGACCTGGGCTGATAGTTGATCTGAGAAATCACATCCGGATCTTCACCTGCATTCAAAGGCGGGAAGAACTCGTGCATCGTGCTGTAGGGGATGTAGTTCTTCAGGTTTTGCGTGTTGTTGTCACCATGTCCGACCCGCAGCAGTGTTCCAATGACCTGAAAGCGCACGCCGTTCAAGAGAATCGTGCTTCCGATGGAAGGCCGGCCTGAAAACAGGGTCCGGCGGGTTTCATCGCCCAGTACAATTACGCGGCGCTTCTGCTGCTCGTCCATGCCATTCAGCCAGCGTCCCTCATTCAGGGGGACATACCGAATGCTGCTGAACTCCGGCTGTACGCCGTTGATTTGTCCACTCGCCTGGAAGAAGTCGCTCACCGCCCGAATATCACCTCGAGAAATAACGGGCGTGGCTGCCGCGACGCTGGGGCAGTTGAGCAGAATGTCCTGATAATCCCGATAATTCAAATAGTATTGGCGCAGTGCGGTGAAGCTGCCCTGAACGGCGGGCGCGCGCCCCGACCAGATGAACATTACGTTCTCGCCAATCGAGTCAAATTGCTTGCGATTGCCGGAACGAAATCCCTCGCCGAGACCGACCAGAAGCAACAGTGAACCGACGCCCCAGGCGATACCGAACATCGTCAGAAAGGAGCGCATTTTGTGCGCCCAGAGAGTGCGCAGAGTTTGGCCGAAGATGTCGAGGACGAGGCGCACACTCCATTATAACGGCCATCAAAGGGCGCTTAGAGCTGCTTTCCATCAGGCAGGAAATCCATACCGTCCTATCTTGATAGAGGCTGATTAAGCGGCTGACAGTCTACTAAAGGGTGGAACTCACCTTCCATGTAAGTTGCCCGAAAGAGGGCGTTGAAAGCCAAGACCGGCATCACTCAGTGTAAAAACTGATTCCGAATTGCGTGCGACTTGTTTATTCTCTAGGCGGATGACGACGCTGGCACTAACCGAACTTCTGGGCGCGACGGTCTACGATCCGTCGGGCGCGGCTGGGCGCG
>DATJWZ010000103.1:0-2085 GCA_035500795.1 Candidatus Eiseniibacteriota bacterium
ACCATGCGCACGTAAATCGCAGTTCCCGCTAACACGTTGACCTGCGCCGGTATCGCCTTGGGTACCGTGGGCGGTGGGGGCGGAGGAACTGCGAACGCGATACCTTCGACAGAGGCCACGGTATAGACCTTGTACTGACCATCGGGGCCCATGAACTTGACCTGGCTGGTGGTGGCGCCCATGAAAGTCCCCTCGACGGTTTGGCCGGAGCGCAGTTTCAGAGTATCTGCGCTTGCTCCTGCCACGATGAAGAATCCTGCCAGCAAAATTGCGAACGCGCGTGTTTTCATTCTCTTTCATCCCTTTCGTAGATTTCTTTGGTCCATCGAGCCGATTACTCGACGATCGGCAGTAACGAGGCAATCTGGAGGTCGACAATCATCAGCATCTGATTTTCGACTTGGAGAAATCGCGCGGCCACTACACCTCCGAGTTGCTCGCGGACTTTCTCGTAATATTTCTTCTTCAGGTCGTTGCGCTTGTTCTCCAACTCGAGCGCCAACTTCGCCAGTTCGTCAGCCTTCTCGTCGGTTAGGTCGCCGTAGTTCTTCGCGTACTCCTGGATGCCCGCGAGTTTCTGATCATTCAGGTTTTGAAGCTCCAGGTCGTAGGCGCGATAAATCGGCCAGAACTTCGTGGCCTGCTCATCATCGAGTTGCATGGTTTCGGTGAGAATGGTCGTCTTCACGGACTTCACATCCGAACGCAAAAGTTCGACGTACGCACGGATGTTGGTTTCTTGCGAATCTGAAGCAGCGGATTGGGATTTTGCCTCTTGGGCGAATACGTTTGGAGCATGGAAGAGCGCTGTCGTGAGCGCCGCCGCCAGAATCCATTTCATTGACTTCATCGGATAGATCCTCCTGGTCGAGTCGGTCGTGACCGAGACCGCCACGTGGAGCAATAGCAACCCTTCGGCCATGATGCGGAGTGAGGCGCGGGTTGGCTCGAACCCGCTTAGATGTGGGCACTTGTGAGAAATCAGCAATGGAATTGCACCTGTCAATGTTGACAGGTCGCCCGATATTTCGGAGTGGCTACGAAATATCGGAGTGGATTCCCATCACTTGCTGGACGACATATTTGCGGGAACCGCAAGAAGCGTTGTCGCGGACATGAGTCGAAGAGTATTCTCCCCCCATACAAATGAGCCTGATTACGATCATCTGGTCCATGATCGCGTCGGCGTGCCTCACGCTGGCCGCAATTAGTTTCCTTACCTGGGGCAGGAATCGCGAGGCTTGGGCAAATCTATTCTTTTCTCTGCTGGCGGCGGGGACGGCCGCCTTCGCGTTTTGTGAATTGGGGATGATGCGAGCAGGGACGCCCGCAGAATTTGGGACCGTGCTGAAGTGGGGGCACGTGCCAACGTGGCTGATTCTTGTCTCCCTCGTCGCGTTCGCGAGGTCCTATTTGAAGGCCGGACGAAAATGGCTTGCATGGTTGGCTTGCGGGCTGCGAACGTTGGCTCTGGTCCTTAATTTTCTGGTAGGACAGAATCTCAACTACCGTGAGATTACGGGTCTCCGGCACATCTCGTTTCTCGGTGAATCCGTCCAGATCGCAGAGGGTGTACCCAACCCTTGGATGCTAGTGGGGCAGATGAGTTTGTTGGCCCTAGTTGTATTCCTTATGGACGCCAGTGTCACCATTTGGAGACGAGGCGACCGCCACCGTGCCCTTGCCGTGGGTGGCGGTGCCATGTTCTTCATGTTTTTCTCAACTGTTCAGAGCGTGTTCGTGTTCTGGGGGATCATCCGAATACCAATTACGGCGAGCCTATCCTTCATGTGCCTGGTCTTAGTAATGGGCTATGAGTTGAGCAGCGATACGCTGCGCGCGTCCGAACTGGCCCGCCGGTTGCAGAAGAGTGAAGCCGGGTTACACGAGATTGAAGAAAGAATGAGATTGGCCGTCGAGGCGGCCGATTTCGGTGTATTGATTCGAGATTTCACCCGAAACGAAATGTGGGCATCGGAGAGATGGCGAGCCCTTCTTGGTTTTTCGGAGACGGAACGGCTGGACCTTCAAAAGATCTTCGAGCGGATCCACCCGGAAGATCGCGAGGCGGTCCACTTGATGGTT
>DATJWZ010000104.1:0-3699 GCA_035500795.1 Candidatus Eiseniibacteriota bacterium
TGCTGCGCGTCGTAAATCAAGCTGGCAAACCCGTCGCGCAAAAGCAGCTTGCGCCGGTCGGCCTCGGTCTTGGCCAGCAAGGGCAGTAGGGTGTCTCTCATTTCCGCTGTAATTTGTTCGGTGCCGAGAACTTTGAGCGCCCGCGCGAGATCGAGAATTTCGGAGACGGACGGCGGTTTTTCCATGCTCCAGCCGCGCAAGGCCTTCGCGAATCCCGCCATGCCGGCATGAAAGTCGCGTGTGGAATCTGGCGTTCTCAGCGCCACAATCTCCGCTTCACGTTCGGCAGTAGGGTGTTCAACACGAAGATAAAAACTGCGCCGTCGCAAAGGATCACCGATGCGCCGCTCCTCGTTGGATGTGAGTACAACGAACGGAATGCTCCTGGCTCGAATCGTTCCGAGTTTCGGAATGCTCAGCTGCCAAACACTTAGGAGTTCCAGCAACGTGGCCTCAAATGCGTGATCCACTTTATCCAGTTCGTCGATCAGCAGGACGCAAGGCTTTTCATACTGGAGGGCGCGCAACAGAGGCCCGGCGCTGAAGAACTGCTGGCCATGCAATTCGGTCTGCAGGGATTCCCAATCAACGCTGCTGGACTTGGATTTCAACTCGACGCAAAGCCTCTGCAGCGACTCGTCGAATTTCCCAATGGCTTTCTCTTCATTGATGCCCTCGTAGCACTGCAAGCGTTCGACTACGGTTTCGGCCGCATCCGCGACAGCGTATGCCAATTGAGTCTTTCCGCTGCCGGCGGGGCCTTCGAGCAGCAATGGCTTCTGCAGTCTCGCCGCCAAATACACAGTTGTAGCGGCAATCGAATCGGCGATGTAGCCCGTGGCCCTCAGTCGTTGACCAACTTCTTCAAGAGATGAAAACACGGTTGGCTCCTTTCCCGGGGGCGGATTTTTCGGCCGCGAGCGTCTGAAACGTAGACCGGAATGGGATTTCGGTCAAATCCCGAACGATTCGGGGTCGATTGACTGAATCAGAAACCTCTACTACAACGCCAATGACAGGGCCGCGGTTGGAAGCGACACCCTTGCCGGTGGCGGGTTCCTCCCAATCATGATTGGCCCTAACCAGAGAACACCATGAATACGCGATCGTCATTAGCAGTCGAGCTTGAAAAAATGCCGCACGCCTTGCGAGCGTCGGAACTCGCAAAGATCCTTTCGACGAGCAAGATGACTATTTATCGCCTCGTGGGACAAGGCGCGATTCCTTACTTCAGGGTTGGTGGTCTGATCCGTTTTGACCCGCAAGCAATTGCCGATTGGCTTCGTCGGAAGATGCCGCTGAACCAAACGGCCGCCTAGGCATGTGCTCCGTCCGACTCGGATGTTGTTTTCGGGAAAGGAAACGTAGCATTAACTTTCCGCAGTGCTTCCTTGTCCCGGGCGGGTTTGAGATAGCGCATCGTCGATTCCAAGTCTTTGTGTCCCATCCACGTTTGAACCGTTGTTAAATCCACTCCAGCGCGAAGGTGCATGGTCGCGAACGTTGCCCGAAATTTATGCAGAAACCAGTTCTGGCAATATGCGCCTTTGGCGCAATGCCCTTGCCCGGTATCGCACAGTCCGCAATTCAGACCGGCGCGCCACGCCACACTTTTGCATTGCCGCAGGAAGTTGTGAACAAGTCCGCCGTTGCTGGTCGAGAAAACCAGCGCATGATTCGCGTTGGCTGAGGCTTTGTGATCGCGCAAGCTGTTCAATAGGCGATCGGGAATCGGAACCTCGCGTTCTTCCCAGTCCTTCGGAATGAATCCAAGTTTTGGCTTTGCCTTCACCCGAACCACATGATTCCCGAAATCAATGTCGGGCCACGCTACATGCATGACCTCACCTTCGCGAAAACCAGTCATCCAGAAGAATTCAAAGAGTACCCGCTTCCAGGAATTGCATTGGGCAAGAAATCTCTCGATCTCCTCACTGGTGTAGACCTCGGGTTCGGTTTCGGTGTAGCGGGGCCAGTCGCGCTTGCGGATTAATTTCGTAACTCCGTTCGCCTTGAGCATGGAGACGACAACCTGCACTTTAGTCCAGATCGTGCGGCGGGCAAGGCCTCTGTCGGACAAAAAGCCCATGAAACCCATAATGTCAGATCGTTCGACACTGCAAAGCGGTTTTTCACGACACGATTGGCGGAAATATTCGAGAGCGGTCTTGTACTGGCTGTACGTTTTCGGTCTGTGGTGTTGGCGGGTTTCCTCGAGGAACTCGCGGCAAGCCTCCGACAGGGTTATTCCGATTTGTTTCTGTTCGCCGACGATCTCGATCCCGAGCACCTGGTTCCTGAGAACTTGAACTTTTCGCTCTGCCGCAGCAAATGCTTCGCTTGGACTCTTGCTCACCGATTCTCGATATCGTCTGCCGTCGCGATACCATTCGATGTAGTAAGCGCCTTCTTTGTGGAGTTCGGGCCGCCCATCGACCAAGACGTAGTCTGGCCGAATGCGACCGTTACTTGTGTGAACGACTGGACAGAAGCGCCACGTCTCCGACGCCGCGCCGCGCACTTTCACGTACTTAGTGAGATTGACGCGCCCCGCATGGGACTTGCCGGTTCGCATCATAGGCCCTCCAAATCTGGTTTGGAGAAATTAGGTGCAAACGGAAATTCGGTCAAATTCTTCGGGCGCCGCGTCGGCCGCGCGATCTTTTGAAAAAAAATAGCGCGCGAGAAGAAGACAGTGAATTGTGGTTGGTGGGATTGGACGCCGGCTTTGGCTCCAAAACGCTGGTGACGGGCGAGCGATTGCTCGACGTCGCGAGAGTTCGCTGTCAGGGTAAAAGGATGACAAAATCGCATCGCATACCGCTCCTCGAATGGGGTTTTACGGTATGGATGACGGTATGGATGGCACCTAACTCATTGAAAACAAAGAACTGGCGGAGAGAGTGGGATTCGAACCCCTCGGCCTTCTATGGAATCAGTAAGTTACTGATTTTTATGCGCGGAACAAACACATGATTTAACGAAATTACGGAACGCTAGCACAAAGTAGCACAGTTTTCGATTAGTCCGAAATTCCCAAAATACTGATTACGGGCGAATGTGCAAGGACTGTTGCGTTCTTGTTGTGATCCTCGTTCACTGCGTCCCTTGCAGCCGCGAGTAGCTTCTCACGGTAGTTCTTTATTCTCCCCATCTCGCCTGATTGATGGTCAACTCGGTATTCCGCGTCACAGTGATCGCATTTCACTGTTTCGCTGAGTGAAGCCACCGAGATTTGTAACGCCGCCCGCACCGGGCCTCTTTGGAATGAGACAGCAAGCTGCGATTGGATTGACTTTGACGTACATACTGCCCCCTTGCTGTCCTTAGATGCAGCCAACCCGTTGCAAAGCACTTTGGTTGCCACATTTCAAGAACGCAAACACACAAATAAAAAGGCCAGGGGCGGGGAACCTCTGGCCTGTTGGTGTTTGGGATGGGGACTATCTGCGCTTGCTCGGCCGGACCAGTTCGGCCGCCAAGCACAGTAAAAGCCCGTGGTCACAAACAGAACATGGCTTACGGGAATGCTTGGCTCGCTGTAGCTCGCTAGGAATTGAGAATTTCCTGACTTTCATAAATGCCCCTCCTTACTCGGGGATGACCGCACGGTAGCATGATTCCCAAACAATTGTCAAGCTAAACTATTGAAAATACAGATGTTACGTCCAGATAAGGCGTCCAGATTAGAAGTCCAGC
>DATJWZ010000105.1:0-1261 GCA_035500795.1 Candidatus Eiseniibacteriota bacterium
GGCCCGCCAATGAAAGCACCGAACTGATTCCGTTTGAAAGGTTGTTGCCCCACATTGAAATAGTTCACCGCATCGAGTTTGTCGTTGCGAATAAACTCGTAGACTCCGCCATGAAACTGGTTCGAGCCAGATTTCAGAACAACATTGACCGCAGCGCCTCCACGTCCGAATTCGGCGCTCATGGAATTCTCTTCCGTCTTGAATTCCTGGATCGCATCTGGCGGCGGCAGTACCACGACCCCGCCGAGCCCGAACTCGTTGTTATCGACCCCATTCAGTAGGAAGTTATTATTCGAGACACGCAGGCCGTTGACCGAAATTGCCTCGTTGGCGCGTTCGTTTTCAAAGACACCGCCGCTGACGTTCGTTCCAGTTTGCCCGGCGTTGGCCCCGGGCCCCAGGTATGCCAGCTGAATAAAGTTGCGCCCATTCAGGGGAAGCTCGGAAATGCGCCGCTCTGTCTCGATCGTCCCCAGAGACGATTGTTCTGTCTGCAACAGTGCTGGAGCCGCCGTGACCTCAACTTTTTCCGACGCCGACCCGATCTTTAAGACGAGATCCACCTTCACGGACTGGTTCACTCCCACCTCGACGTTCTGTTGCACAGTCGTCTGAAATCCCGCCTTCTCAGCCGCAATCGAGTAAGTTCCGATCTTCAGCAGATTCGCCGCGAACGTACCCTCGTCGTTTGTGGTAACCCTCGTAGGCTGATTCGTCTCGACGTTCGTGACCGTAACTTCGGCACCAGAAATTCGCGCGCCAGCCGGATCAGTCACCGTTCCAACAATTGCCCCACGATCCACTTGGGCGGACGCTGACAACGAAAAAATGAGAACGAGAACTAGCGAGCACAGTACGACCAGCACGATCTGGCGCAGCCACATAGACGCCTCCGCAGGGTGAGCAGTTTTATTAAGGTCTGGTTGTGATGACGGTTCTAAACGCGACGTGCAGACGCTGTCAAGCACTCCTCGCCATGACCCGCAGTCGCATTTCTTCCGGCGCACTTTTGCATGGGACCATTGCGGCGAGGTCCGGGTCTGTGATTTGAATCACATTCAGCGTACCAAGCAGTCACTCACAATTCGTTGACCGAGATCAATGTGTGGGAAGACCAGGTGACGCTGGCGCAGTTTTGCGTTACCTTACTTGACTTGGCATAAAGATCCAGGAGATTGCAAATGAAATTGGCCGTGTCTTCGACATTGGCTCTGCTCTGCCTCGCAACCTTCACCTTTGCTCAGGCGACTCGCCTCGAGCA
>DATJWZ010000106.1:0-13900 GCA_035500795.1 Candidatus Eiseniibacteriota bacterium
GTTCGCGGGGATAATTCGCCCGAACGTGCAAGCCATCGAGTTTGCCGTTGCGCTGCCTGCTGCTGAACAAACTTCACCACTTGGATGTCGCGTGGGATGTCGTGCCGACGCGAGTTGCTTTTCCGGCTTCGACATCGAGTAACTCAGCTGTGCGGATAACCCGGAAACCCGCCACTCGCGTCTAACCGATAGGCCTATGATTAAGGCCTTGGTGTCCCTGGACCTCGGCGTATAATCAAGCCCAAGAGGAGTACCCCTATGAAGTTCAGATGGCTGGCAGGCGCGATTGCAGTTGCCGTCTTCAGTGCGGCGCCCTGGATGATCGCCCAGACCCCGGGACAGAATCCGCAAGATCCAACAGCCCAGAATCCGCAGGCGCCCCCTCCGCCGCAGAGTCCGCAGAATGCCCCCAGCCAGGTTCCGACGTCGGACCCTGACGCTGGGCAACCCAAAGCCTCTGACATACAGAATGCACCCAAGAAAGAACCCGCCGCCCTGCCTACGCAGGATGACAGCCAGATCAAGCACAACGGCGGCAAGACCGACGTAGATGCGATCGGGAACCGCAACGTTGGCTGCGGACGCGGCGTGGGCAACTGGTATTCCGTCGAAAAGCAAGTCGCTATGGGACGGGCCTTCGCGCAGCAGGTGGAATCGCAGGTGAAGATGGTCACCGATCCCGTGGTGACTGAGTACATCAACCGAATCGGCCAGAACCTGGTTCGCAATTCGGATGCACAAGTCCCATTCACGATCAAAGTCATCGACTCGGACGTGGTCAACGCGATGGCGCTGCCGGGCGGCTTCTTTTATGTGAACTCCGGCCTGATTCTGGCAGCCGATGAAGAAGCCGAGGTCGCTGGCGTCATGGCGCACGAGATCGCGCACGTTGCCGCCTGCCACGCGGCCCGCGAACAGACGCGCGCTTCGCTGCTGCAGATGGCCTCGATCCCGTTCATCTTCGTCGGTGGTGGAATCGGCTACGCAGGGTATGAAGCGGCTGGGCTCGGCGGGATGTTCGGCATCCTGAAGTTCTCGCGCGGCTTCGAAGCAGAAGCTGACTATCTTGGCATCGAGTACATGTATCGTGCCGGGTATGATCCGTCGGCATTCGTCTCCTTCTTCGAAAAAGTTCAGGCGATGGAGAAAAAGAAGCCGGGAACGCTGGCGAAGGCCTTCGATACGCATCCGCAGAACGCGGACCGCATCGAAAAGTCGCAAGAGGAGATTCGTAAGATACTTCCCGCCAAGGCGCAGTACATCGTGACCACGTCGGAATTCGACGAGGTAAAGGCGCGGCTGGCTGCCATCGAAAACAAGCACAAGCTGCTGGATGAGAAGGACGCCAACAAGCCGAGCTTGCGGCGCACGTCGAACCAGACCGATAAGTCGGGCGACAGCAAGAGCGACGATGACCGTCCAACGCTGAAGCGGCGCGACGATTCGTCGAACTAAACTACAGTGAACACGGGGATGCCGGCGGCTTTCGAGCCGCCGGCTTTCCTTTTGGATCCGGGGTAACCTGGCCTTGGGTACCAAAGGAGCATTTTCCAACGGCTCTATTTAACGGAATGTATCCAGTGATCTGTTTTGCATCCAATCACAAGTGGAGTCACAGGAAACTGTGATCTAAATCACAGATAGAACTTGCTATCCAGCCTAGCCTCAGGCTACGTTGGAAGGACGCCCAGCGTACTGCGGAGCCGCTCATGCCAGAAAATACACTGACCATTACTGACAATCGCACAAATAAGACCTATACAGTACCGATCGATAACGGCACGGTCCGGGCCATGGATCTGCGTCAGATCAAGACCGGCCCCGACGATTTCGGATTGATGACGTACGATCCGGCGTACCTCAACACTTCATCGTGCAAGAGCGCGATCACTTACATTGACGGCGACAAAGGGATTCTGCGGTATCGCGGATATCCGATCGAAGTGCTGGCTGAGCGCTGCACGTTTCTGGAAGTGGCGTACTTGCTGATGTTCGGCGAGTTGCCTACCGAGAAAGAGCTGAACCAGTGGGTGTATGACATCACACACCACAGCATGCTGCACGAGACGACGAAGAAGTTCATGGAAGGATTCCGCTATTCGGCGCATCCGATGTCGATGTTTGTCAGTACGGTTGCGGCGTTGTCGAGCGTGTACCCAGATGCCAAACTGGTGCGCAGTCCGAAGGACCGCATGCATCAGATTATTCGCATCATCGGAAAAGTGCCGTCGATTGCGGCGATGTCGTACCGGCACAACGTCGGGTTCCCGTACGTGTATCCTGATAACGATTTGAGCTACACCGAGAACTTCATGAACATGCTTTGGAAGATGGTCGAGCCAAAGTATGTGGCGCATCCGGCGATCGCGCGGGCGCTCGACATTCTCTTCATCCTGCACGCCGATCACGAGCAGAACTGCTCGACCAGCACGATGCGAACCGTAGGCAGCTCGGAGAGCGATCCGTATTTGTCGGTAGCGTCGGCGGCGTCGGCGCTGGCTGGGCCGCTGCACGGCGGCGCGAATGAGGAAGTGCTGCGGATGCTGGATGAGATTGGGACGAAAGATAATATTCCGGCATACATCAAGCGAGTAAAAGAAGGAAAGATCAAGTTGATGGGCTTCGGGCACCGTATTTATAAGAATTACGATCCGCGGGCAAAAATCATTCGTTGGAGTGCGGAGCAGGTATTCGAGGTTACGGGCCGCAGCCCGAAGCTGGACATGGCACTTGAACTTGAACGGATTGCGCTGGAAGACGAGTACTTCATCAAACGCAAACTCTATCCGAACGTCGACTTCTATTCGGGGATCATGTATCAGGCAATGGGATTCCGGCCCGAGATGTTCACCGTGCTGTTCGCGATTCCGCGCACGGCGGGATGGCTGGCGCAATGGGAAGAGCTGATGAAGGATCCGGAGCAGAAGATCGCGCGTCCGCGGCAGATTTACACCGGGCCAGCGGAGAGGGAATTCGTCCCAATCGACAAACGCGTGCCAGTGCCGATTCCGGCGGAGTACCCGGCAAGATAGTCAGCAGCATCCGCAAAAAAGCCCCGCAACAATGCGGGGTTTTTTATTTCTACTTGCTTCGGTCGGTCCACTCCTGGGTCTCTCTCGAAATCGACCTCATTTTCCTGGCGAGCGTATAATCCGGCGCAAAACATCCGCAGTCCGTATTCGTCGAACAGAAAACAGGAGGCGACATGTGTGGCATCAACCGGCGGCAGTTTATATCGCGGAGTAGCGCATTTTTGAGCCTCGCGGCTGAGACGAAGCTTTTGGCCGGACCGACGCCCAGAGGCATGCCCGAAGCTGCCCACGAAGACCTTGTCGCTCCTGACGTTTATTTTCACGAGGGGGACATATCCGATTCTGCCGACGCCGTCTGCAACAACGGATGGATCATGTTTGAAGATTACGTGCTGGTGATTGATGCGAATTTCCCAGCAGGAGCAAAGCTGATCATCAGCAAGATCCGCGCCTTGACCGACAAGCCGATCCGGTTTGCGTTTGATACTCATCATCACGGCGACCATGCTTACGGGAATCAGATCTTCGTGGAAAATGGCGGTGTGCCGGTTGCACATACAGGTGTGGTGGAGGAGATGAAGCGATACGAGACCGGATATTACAGGCACGAACCGGGCCGGTGGGAGTCGGCAATGAAGGAGCGTGCCGACCTGAAGACCACCAAGCTTAAGCCGCCATCCGTCCTGTTTTCCAAGGATTTGATCTTTGATGACGGCAAGCATCGAGTTGAGCTGATGCATCTTGGCGTGGCCCATACGCATGGCGATGCAGTGGCTTGGTTGCCGAACGAACGGATTCTCTTCACCGGCGATATGTGTGTAAATGGTCCTTACAATTTTGTGGGCGATGGAGACGTGGGCAAATGGATCGCCACCCTGGATGCGGCGAAGAAGCTCGGGGCGAAGATCGTGTGCACGGGGCACGGTCCGCGTTCTGTCGCGTCGGTATTAGACGACCAGCAGGCGTTCTTCCAAGCCCTCCGCGATCAGGTTGGGATCATGATGGCGAACGCTCCGGCAGCAGAATCCAAGGCAAAGATCGAAATGATCCGCGCCACATTGAAATCGAATTCGCAAATCGCGCGTTTTGTCAGCAACCGCGACGCTGGGACGGACGACGGATTGCCGTCGCAGGTTGCGAAAGTCTACGAGGAACTGACGGGGAACAAACTGGCTGCGCTTGCGCATGACCCGCATCTGGCCCATCACGCGCACGCTCGTTCTCACGGGCTGCCGTTTGCGTAAGACATGTCAGCAGAATCCTGCCTCCTCGGCCGGTCAAGTCGTGCTTGGCCGCTAAAAGCCTAACCACCAAGGGCGCGAAGACACACGAAGGAATTCCGGTCTCCTTCTAATCCTTCGTCTCGTGAACACGCTGCTTGGCACCACGCGGTTTAAATCCCGCCAACCAAATGGGACGCAGGGCTCATCCAAGCGTGGTCTGTTTTCCCCCAGGGAGTCTAGTGTGCGGATGAGTTATCTGTTTCGGGATCGCTCGCTCTGTTTCCGTGTATTCTTCTGCCTGTTTTGTATGACGTGTCTGGCCGCCCTTACGGGATGCCAAGGGCTAGTGCAGGGTGCTCAGACCTCATACTTGCTGACCGTCACTGCGCCAGTGGCTGGACACGGGACCATTACAAGCACACCGGCCGGCATCAGCTGTCCTGGAATGTGCACTGCAAATTTCAGCTCGGGGACAAGCGTCGCACTCACGGCGAAGCCTTCGGCAAACTACACATTCGTCGGCTGGACTGGCGCGTGTTCGGGGACCGCAAGTTGCAGCGTCACTATGACGGGCGTCCAAACGGTGGGCGCGAAGTTCTCCGCGACGACGTACCCGCTGACTGTCACCGCACCCGCTGCGGGGACAGGTACGATTTCGAGCAGTCCGGCCGGTATCAATTGTCCGGGTACTTGCAGCGCGAATTTCAACGCGGGAACAAAGGTGAACCTGACGGCGGCACCTGCAGCGAATTACATATTGGCAGGATGGACAGGCGCCTGCTCTGGGACTGCAGGCTGTAGCGTCGAGATGAGCGGCGCCGAGACTGTCGGCGCGAGTTTTTCCGTCGGTTCGTACCCACTGACGGTTGCCGCAAGCGGATCAGGAGTTGTCACGAGCAGTCCGGCTGGAATCAGTTGCCCGGGCACGTGCTCAGCTCAATTCGCTACGAACACGAATGTTACCCTGACTGAGACTCCCGATACGAACAACGTCTTTAGCGGATGGGGTGGAGCGTGCACGGGCACCGCTAGTTGCACAGTCAGTATGACCGCAACGGAATCCGTTACAGCGACGTTCAACGTTTCCGGAACGTTTCAGAGTCTGAACCATATCATTCTTTTCGCTCAGGAGAACCGCTCCTTCGATCACTATTTTGGCTATATGCGGGCATACTGGGCCGCGAATGGCATTCCGGATCAGTCATTCGACGGTCTGCCGCAATTCAATCCGGCCACGGGGATCGCGCCCTTACAGGGCCCAGCTCCCACAAATCCGGGTTGCGATCCATCCAACCCAGACGGCCCGAAGATCTGTGTGCCTGACGACAATAATCCAATCACGTCGTTTCATATGGGCTCGGTTTGTACGGAGGAACTCAGTCCATTCTGGAACGAGGGCCACGTGGATTGGAACGACGACTTTTCCTATCCGAACACCATTGACGAAAAGCTCAATGGATTCGTAGAGGCTGCGGGAAACGATGCGCGGCAATATACAGTGTCTGTCGTGAACGACGTGAACGGCTTGCGATCCATGGGTTACTTCACTGATAGCGATCTGAACTACTACTACTTCATGGCGTCGAATTTTGCCACATCAGACCGCTGGTTTGCGCCGGTGATGAGCCGGACGCAGTTGAACCGCATGTATATGATCGGCGCCACGTCGCAGGGTTATGCCTATCCAATCGGCAGCAACAGCGCTGATCAGAATCAGCTGACTGCGACTCCGATCTTCGAGGAATTGCAGAATGCGGGTATGACCTGGAAGATCTACATCGATGCATCGAATACGAGTTGCGCAACCATGACTGGTGACGAGCAATCAAAGTGCCTGCTGATCGGATACTCCTATCTGAACCAGTTCACGTACGAGGGAAAGATTCTGGCCAGCGAAGGGCAAAATCCTGACTTGCTGCAGAATATTGTTCCTATCACGCAATTTACGACCGACGCTCAGAACGGCACGCTGCCTCAATTTGCAATGATCGAACCAGCCTCGGCCGAGGGAGTCGATGAACATCCCTCCGACAACGATGCCTATCCGGAGAATATTCAAAAAGGCGCAGTCTACGCCGGTGGCTTGATCAACACGCTCATGACCAGCCCGAGCTGGAAAGATTCTGCGATGATTTTCACCTACGACGAAGGCGGAGGTTTTTACGATCACGTTCCGCCCCAGACGGCCGTGGTTCCAGATCAATATGCCTACCCGATTGATTTACAGCCAACAGACGCGTGCGACGGTGCAAATCAGTCTTCGGGGATTTGCAGCTTTGGAATTACCGGCTATCGCGTTCCTATGATGGTGATCTCACCATTCGCGAAGAAGAATTATGTGTCGCATACCGTCTACGACACGACTGCGGTTCTAACTTTAGTCGAAAAGCGGTTTGGCTTGGCGGCCCTAACCGCGCGCGACAAATCACAGGCCGATATGAGCACAGACTTCTTCGATTTCACGAATATTCCATGGGCTACGCCGCCGACTCCGCCGACGCAAAGTACCGGCGGAACCTGTTCAACGTCGGCGCCGAACCCTAGTCAAGCTGGAGCTAACCATCGCTAATCGCGCGCACACGGAATCGCAGTCTCGCGATCAACGATGATCGCTCGTCTTCCGCAATGTGATAATGGGTCTGTGAAAACGGTCTGGGGGTTAGCGCTATGTTCGGTCTGGCTTTTGGTTTCGCCTTTGATGGCGGTTACACGCCATTACTACGTCGCCGCGGAAGACGTTGAATGGAACTATGCTCCGAGCGGAATCAATCTCCTCAATGCCACTCCCATTCGTCAGCCGTGGTCGCTGAAACTGCAATGGCCAAAGACTCGATTCATTGAATACACAGACGACACCTTCACGACTCGCAAGCCTCAACCCGACTGGCTCGGAATTCTGGGTCCAGTGCTTCGCGCCGAGGTTGGGGACGAGATTGTAGTCGAGTTTCTCAACCGCGGACATGTAGCTCACGACATGCATCCGCACGGTTTGCGCTACGACAAAGATAATGAGGGCTCCGTGTATTTGCCCTTTGGAAAGGGCGACCGCGTCGCACCAGGTCGGAAATTTACCTACCATTGGTTTGCGACCGAGGCCAGCGGACCCGGACCGGGTCAGCCGAGCTCTATCGTTTGGTGGTATCACGCGCATGTCGATCCGCAAATAGAAATCAACGCTGGATTGGTTGGGCCCATTATTGTTACCGCGAAGGGCAAGGCGAAGCCGGATGGATCTCCCATCGATGTAGACCGGGAGTTTGTCGCCTCGTTCATGATTTTTAATGAGATGGCTGGTAAACCTGCGGGCCTGTTTTATGCGATTAACGGCTTCATCTTCGGCAATCTCCCCGGCCTTTACATGAAGGAGGGAGAAAAAGTGCGATGGTACCTACTCGGAATGGGAAACGAGATCGACCTGCACACTCCGCACTGGCACGGAGAAACCGTGGTGGAAGGCGCTCGACACACCGACGTGATTGAACTTCTCCCTGGCAGCATGAAGACAGTGGACATGATCGCCGACAATCCCGGGACCTGGATGTTCCATTGCCACGTGGAAGAACACATGGAGAATGGAATGATGGCGGTGTTCACGATCTACAAATCTCAGAGCCGGCAGTGTCCGGTCGAGTTTGTGAGCGGCGATTTGTGGAACGATCCGCAGAAATTATCGGTCGCCGTGAAGAACGTTGGAAACAAACCGATTTCGCACTTGTTCCTCACGTCGGACATATTGCTGGCTCCGCAGGACCTGCGACAGCCCGCGAACTTCGCATGGTCGTCGAAAACGGCGATTGCTCCGGGAGCAACGCTGACGCTGGAAAAGCCCGGCATTCCTTCCAGTAGCTCAGCCAAGATCATGGGATGGGTTTTCTTTCCGTCCTCCATCAAATATGCGGACGGGACAGAATGGGTTCCTGAGCCTGATGGAGAATGCTTCAAAGCGATCTGGCGTGATCCGCAGCATCCGGATATGCCGGCATTGCCGCCATTGCAGCTGGAAATCAATTCGGACTAAGCTGCTGAGCTGCATTCAAAACAGCAACCACTAAGGATCACGAAGAAATTCCTCTGCGCGTCTTTGCGGTTTTCTAAAAATGGCGGATCTTACGCTGGGTTCTTCCCGCCGACCAGGCTACACAACTTGCGCACTGCGGCAGGCATTTGCTGCACGGAGGTGCTTCCAAAACCGAGGATGAATCCGTGCTGTACTTTTTTCCCGAGATAAAAGGCCGAAAGGGCCGCCACCCAAAGGTTTTCGTGGGCGGCTTGCGCACTGATTTCTTGATCGGGAATTCCGTTCAACACGGCGGAAAGGTGCATGCCTGCCTCTGCTCCGATCACCTGGGCTGCGGATCCAAATTGATCGTGCAGATTTTTGATCAGCGCGTTGCGGCGTTCAGCATAAACCGATCGCATCCGTCGGATGTGGCGTGCGAAATGTCCCTCCGCAATGAAATCTGCAAGCACCGATTGCTGAAATGTCGCCGGCCCTATATCCAGTGCAAATCGGGCGGCAAGGAACCGCTCCACCAGATCTTCGGGCAAGACCAAATAACCAACCCGCAAGGAAGGGAACAGTACTTTGCTGAAAGTTCCGATGTACACAACGCGGGAGTTGCGGTCCAGACCCTGCAGCGAAGTTACTGGCGGCCCTTCATAGCGGTACTCGCTATCGTAATCGTCTTCAATAATCCATGAACCGTTGCTTTCCGCCCAATCCAGCAATTGAAGGCGGCGCGAAGCGGTCATCGTAACGCCAAGTGGATATTGATGCGAAGGCGTTACCAACACGGCGCGCGCATCCGCGCATTTCCTCACGCCATATGCGACGTTCAGTCCCTGGCCATCAACTCGAACCGGGACAATCGAGCATCCATTAAATGCAAAAACACTGCGCGCAAACCTGTATCCAGGCTCTTCCATCCACACATGGTTGCCGGGGTCCAGCAACACACGAGTCGTGATCTCGAGTCCTTGTTGTGACCCGCTGACAATCATCACTTGCTCCGCTTCGCAGCGCACGCCACGCGCCGTGCGCAAATATTCGGCGATTGCTTCTCGAAGCTCGCTTAAACCCATGGGATCGCCGTAATCAAGCGACCTGGCTTTCGCATTTCGCGCATGGCGGGTCACGAGACTGTTCCACAATGCGAGCGGAAAACTTTCAAATGCGATTTGACTCGCGTTGAAGGGCCCCATCCCGCGTGATCGATAGAATGCCTGCGCACTCGATAGACTGAAGGAGCGCTTCGAAACGCGGCGTCGTTCACGGTTGACGCCTTTTGTCGGAGTGGTCGCCTTGGTTTTCCCGATTCGTTCCGGCAGCGACCGGGAGACTACGGTCCCCGAGCCGACGCGGCTTTCGAAATATCCCTCCGCCAAGAGTTGCGCGTAGGCGTTCAGCACCGGCATGCGCGAAATGCCTAACTCGAGCGCAAGGACTCTCGTAGAGGGAATCCGCTGTCCCGTCCGTAGACTTCCGTCGACAATCGCCTTGCGATAGCCCTCGTACACCTGCCGGTATAGAGAGTTGGGGCTTCGCTTTCGGACTTCAATGACAGGGGCCAATCCGGACGGAGCTTTCTTCATAGCGCGCACCATAATGGCTATAGATAAGCGCCGTCAAGTGGATATTGCACAGTACCATTTTAAAAGGCATCCTAATCTTAAGCAGACAGTTGTTCTGGGGATAAGCAATGAGAAATCAGATCAGACTTATGGGCGCGATTCTCTCCCTGATGCTATTGGGTTTCCTTTGTTCCAGTAGCAGTTCCGCTAAGGACAAGGATAAGAAAGTTGTTTACGTCTGCGCCTGTTTGCAGACAAAGTCTTGCTCTTGCATGACCGAAGCCAAGATGGAAGGACCCTGTGCTTGTGGCACGCAAGGCGGTCCGCCGATGAAGGCGGTTGCTCCGGATAGCGACTGGGCGAAAGACAATCGCGATGCCCTTGCGCACTAGCGTGAATCTTGTGCTGTTACGAATGCCGTTAGGGACCTCATGGCCTGCCGAATCCGTCATTGTGTTTCATGCCCACACTGTCTTACTCGCTATCTGATTGGCTTCAGTCCGTACGTGAACGGGTCGTATGTCGTGTCGACGCGTGCGGGCTCTGGGAACGAATATGTTCTCTATTGTTCATGCCGTCGATTTCCCTCGCCCAGTCGATGGAGAGAAAGCGAGGTTAGGGCCTGTGCGGTGTCGAACCTTGCCTACCGTCGCGGCTACGGTTCTCCTGAAGAAGTCTTGTTCGTGGATCGGCGAGGGGAAGCAACGGATCTCTACACACAATTGAATTCGAACGTATCCTGACGAGTTCACCAGCCATTTGTACCTCTCTCAAAAAGATATTCGTTAAGGGCTCCGGCTGGAAGCGATACCGCGAGACTGGTGTTTTTGCCAGTTAAGCGGGTGGTGAGGGCTCGATAGTCTGAAAGCCCCTATGAGACAGAATCAGTCGGATGTGCTGGTGTTTTTCGGCGCCACCGGAGACCTTGCCTACAAGAAGATATTTCCGGCTCTCGAGGCGATGGTCAGAAGAAATGAGATCAGCGTCCCGGTTATCGGTGTTGCCAAAGAAGCCTGGACGCTGGATCACTTCCGGGAGCACGCGAAGTCGAGCCTGACAAGCAGCGGCCTTGATCTCGGCAATTTCGGCAAGCTCGCGCAATTGCTTCACTATGTCGGCGGCGATTACACCGATGACCATACGTTCGTTGCATTAAGAAAAGAACTGGGTGAGGCGAAATGCCCGGCGCACTACTTGGCAATCCCTCCGGTTCTCTTCGAGCCCGTTGTGCAGAAACTCGTCAGCTCAGGATGCGCGAAAGGTGCGCGGATCGTCATCGAGAAGCCATTCGGCAGGGATCTGGCATCCGCACGACGACTCAATCGTATTGTGCTGGACGCGTTCGATGAATCGATGATTTACCGCATCGATCATTACCTGGGAAAACGGCCTGTTCGCAATATGACGATTTTTCGATTCGCCAATGCCTTCATGGAGCCGTTCTGGAACCGCAACCACATCGAAAGCATTCAAATCACAATGGCTGAAAAATTCGGCGTGCAAGGACGTGGAGCGTTCTATGACAAAACGGGTACGATCCGCGACGTGATTCAAAACCATCTTTTTCAAGTCTTGAGCAACCTCTGCATGGAACCGCCGGCGCGTACCGATAGCGAGAGCATTCGTGACGAAAAAGTAAAAGTGTTAAAAGCGATCCCCCCGGTTGAAGTAAAAGACGTGATTCTCGGCCGCTTCGCCGGGTATCTCCAGGAGTCGGGGGTAGCGCCAGATTCACAGACAGAGACATTTGCGGTTCTCAAACTCGAAATCGACTCATGGCGATGGAAGGGTGTCCCTTTCTACATTCGCGCCGGCAAGTGCCTGCCCACGACTTGCACAGAAGTGCTGGCGCGGTTTCGTAAACCGCCGATCCTGATTCACGAGAGCGCTTCGCTCCAAAACCATCTTCGATTCCGGATTAGCCCCGAAGTCTCTCTCGCTTTCGGCCTGAATGTGATGTCGCCGGGTGAAGAAATGTTATGTCAGCAGATCGAAATGATCGCCAGCCGCCATCCACGTCCAGAAGAGATGGAGGCGTATGAGCGCGTCCTCATCGATGCCATGACGGGAGACCAGACCCTGTTCGCCCGGCAAGATTACGTCGAGGAAGCGTGGCGGATCGTTGATCCTGCCATTCAGGCGAAGGCCCTAGTTTACGAATATCAGCCGGGAACGTGGGGACCTCCACAGGTTTCGGGCTCTGTGGTTCCTGCCGGAGGTTGGTACGAACCCATAACAGCAGAACTCCCCGCGTCTACCAGCGGGGGCAAAGGTGAAGCTTTGGTTGCATAAAGAATCGATCTCTTGCAATCATTCGGAAATACCAGTAGAAGGCTCCCGATTTTCCCTGATTGACAAATATCTCCGCGCAGCTTGCTCTATAGAAGATGGCTGCGTCTCTCCGCTTTCGCGAACCAGATCCTCGTGATATCGCCAAATTCCCAACTCGGAAGTCTCCGAAGCAGCGCAGCCGCAAATGGAGATGGATCGCCGGCATTTTCCTGGTACTGGCTCTCATCTGCGCCTTCGGCCTTTGGTATGCCGCCTCGCACGTGTCACCGATCCTTCGCGCCCGGGTCATCGACACCTTATCTGATCGTTTCAAAGGCAAGGTCGAACTTGCAGGGCTGGAGGTTTCCGCATTCAACGGCTTGGCTGTTCATGGCACTGGACTGACGATCTATGGAATGAACGACCCGAATCCCTCAGCACCGGGCCTGCAACCTCTCATTAAAGTCGAAGAATTCCGTTTTCAGACATCGTTCCGCGCTGTTTTCCGGTCACCCATGCACGTGCACACAGTGTTTGTGAAAGGACTGACACTGAACATTCCTCCCAAAGAAGACATTCAGGACCTGAGCGATATCCGCAAATCATCCCATCGGATGACCATCGTCGTCGACGAACTGAACTGTGAAGACACCAACCTGGTCATCAACACGCGTAAGCCGGGAAAGCAGCCGCTTGTATTTGCGATCAGCCACTTGAAAATGGAGGATATTGGGGCGGGACAGCCAATGCGCTTCCATGCGACGCTGGTCAATCCCAAACCTGTTGGCGATATTGCGTCCGTTGGATACTTCGGTCCCTTTCAGGAAACCAGGCCGCGCGCCACGCCGGTTTCCGGAGACTATTCTTTCTCCAACGCCGACTTGGGGAATTTTCGCGGCATCGCGGGGATACTGTCGTCCGTGGGAGATTATCGTGGCACATTGGGCCGAATTGAGGTTGCAGGAGAAACCGATACTCCTGATTTCCGGCTAACACGCAGCGGACATCCCGTGCCGTTGCATACGGATTTTCACGCCATCGTTGACGGCACCGACGGCGACACCTACCTCGAACCCGTAAACGCGAAATTTCTGCACACATCTTTTACTGCCAGCGGCAAAGTCGTCCGAGTCCAACCCAAGGGCCATGACATTGAGCTCAACGTCGTCATGAATCAGGGGCGAGTGGAAGACTTGTTAAGGCTGGGCGTAAAGACGGACCCACCTGTGTTGAGCGGACCGATCGTGATGCATGCAAAGATGGGTTTACCGCCGAGCGACGAAGACATAGCCGACCGTCTCCGCCTGAACGGAACTTTCTCGATTACCAACGCCGAGTTTTCCAACGACAAGATTCAGGACCGCCTTGACGCTCTAAGTCTGCGCGCACAGGGCCACCCCAATCTGGCACAGGAACATGTCGACGTGAATGTGCCGTCGAAATTCAGTGGGACATTCCACCTTAGCAACGGGCTCTTCCAGTTTCTGAAGATGGAGTTTGCGCTGCCGGCCGTGGAATCACAGTTCACCGGACAATACAGCCTTGACGGGAATGTCTTCGACTTTCACGGCAAGCTGCGGCTGCGCGCCAAGCTTTCGCAGATGACTACGGGATGGAAATCCATTCTGCTCAAGCCGGTGGATCCATTTTTCGCCAAGCACGGCGCGGGAACGGAGCTTCCGTTCAAAATTACCGGCACGAAGTCGGAACCGCATTTCGGGCTGGATTTCGGCCATCACGATGCGGAAGCCGAGGGGAAGCCAAATCCGACCCAATAGGCAACGATCCGGCATTACGAAGTAG
>DATJWZ010000107.1:0-3187 GCA_035500795.1 Candidatus Eiseniibacteriota bacterium
AAACTCTCAGTGCCCGCCGCGAGATGATAGTTCAGATCCGCTTCTTCCTGCCGTAACTGCTCCTCGAACAGCGAATAGAGAACCACAGCGGAAGCGCCGGCATCTTCGAGGCGGCAGATTCCGTCGACGTCGCGCGAAAGCGGCGAAGCCGAAACGACCAGGGGAGAGGCCAAATTCAGGCCGAGATAACTGGTGGTGAGGTCGATCATCGAATTCTCCTTGTTACGTCTACTGCCACTCGATCTTTCCGTGCCCCGCACATCGTCGAGATACGGAACACCTACTTCACGCCCACGGGACTCGGCTTCTCTGCAGCCGGTTTCGCAGGCGCTTCCTTGGCCGGAGCTTCAGAGGCCGGCTTGCGGCTCGCCAGGTACTCATACATATGGAAGCGCCGCTCGACGTCGTGCTGCGCTTCTTTCCACAGCTGTTCCGCGTGCTCCGGATGGCTCTTGGTGAGCATCTTGAAGCGCGTCTGCTGCAAGAGCCAATCCTGCACCTTGCGGCTGGGGGCTCGCGAATCGAGCGCCAGCGGATTTTCGTCGATCGCAGCCTTCTCGGGATGGTAGCGATAGAGCAGCCACTGTCCGGACTCGACCGCGACCTTCTGATCGCTCATGGAAGTTTTCATGTCGATGCCGTGAGCGATGCAGGATGAATACGCAATGATGATGCTCGGTCCGTCGTACGCTTCGGCTTCAAGGAAGGCCTTCAAAGTGTGCTCGTCTTTCGCGCCCATCGCTACGCTCGCGACATAGACGTTGCCGTAGGTCATCGCCATCATGCCGAGATCTTTCTTCGGGCCGGGCTTACCACCGGCGGCAAACTTCGCGACTGCGCCGCGGGGCGTTGATTTGGAAGCCTGTCCACCGGTGTTTGAGTAGACCTCGGTGTCGAGCACGAGCAGGTTGACGTTGCGTCCGCTGGCCAGCACGTGATCGAGACCGCCATAGCCGATGTCGTACGCCCAGCCGTCGCCGCCAATGATCCACACACTCTTCTTCACCAGCATGTCGGCCACCGCGAGCAGTTGCTTGGCCTCAGGCGAGTCCACTTTCTGCAGCCGCTCTTTCAGAATCTCGACGCGCTGCCGTTGCTCGTAGATGTCAGCCTCATCTTTTTGCTTGGCGGTAACGAGAGCCGTGGCGAGGTCTTCGCCGATACCGGCAGCAAGTCGCCGCACCAGTTCTTGCGCGTATTCAGTCTGCTTGTCGATCGAGACGCGGAAGCCGAGACCGAATTCGGCATTGTCTTCGAACAGGGAGTTCGACCATGCGGGGCCGCGGCCGTCGGCGTTCTTGGCCCACGGAGTCGTTGGCAAGTTGCCGCCGTAGATTGAGGAGCATCCAGTCGCATTGGCGACGACCGCGCGATCGCCGAACAGCTGCGAGACCAGCTTTACATACGGAGTCTCGCCGCATCCAGAACAAGCTCCGGAGAACTCAAATAGCGGTTCCTGTATCTGTTGCTGGCGAATCGTGCCGACTTTGATCTTCCGGCGGTCGAGTTCCGGAATGTTGAGGAAGAACTCCCAATTTTCTTTTTCCGGTTCGCGCAGCGGAGGCTGCGCCACCATATTGATCGCTTTCAGCCGGACTTCCGTCTTGTTCTTCACCGGGCAGACATCGACGCAGACGCCGCATCCGGTGCAATCTTCCGGCGCGACCTGGATCGTATATTTCATTCCAGCCCACTCTTTGTCGCGCACGTCGCAGGACTTGAAGGTTGCGGGAGCGCCTTCAAGTTCCTTGCTGTCGTAGACCTTGATGCGTATCACGGCATGCGGGCAGACCATCGCACACTTGCCGCACTGTATGCAGATCTTCGAATCCCACGCGGGAATTTCGAGAGCCAGGTTTCGTTTTTCCCACTGTGCCGTCGCGGTTGGGAAAGTGCCGTCGCAAGAGAATGCGCTTACAGGCAGTTCATCGCCCTTGCCGGCGTAAATCGTGCCGAGGACTTCGCGTTCAAACTTCGGAGCGCCCGGGAAAACCGGCGGCAATTCGACCCTGCTGGATACCGCGGCTGGGACTTTCACTTCGAACAGGTGCGCGAGCGTCTCGTCGACCGCGAGCATGTTCTTCTTGATGACTTCTTCGCCCTTCTTGCCGTAGGTGTAGCGGATCGAATCGCGAATCGCTTCGATCGCTTCTTCGCGCGGCAGAACTTTGGAGATCGCAAAGAAGCACACTTGCATGATCACGTTCATGCGCGATCCCATGCCCGTATCTTTCGCGACCTGGTAGGCATCGATCACATAGAACTTGGCTTTTTTGTCGATCAACTGCTTCTGCACTTCGCGCGGCAGGTGGTCCCAGACGTCGTCTTTGCCGTAAGGACTGTTCAGCAGGAAAACGCCGCCATCCACCAGCGAGCTGAGCATGTCGTAACGCTCGAGGAAAATCCATTGGTGGCAGGCGACAAAATTCGCTTTGGAAACGAGATAGCTCGACTTGATCGGCTGCGGTCCGAAGCGAAGGTGCGAGACGGTCATCGCACCGGACTTCTTCGAGTCGTAAACAAAGTATCCTTGCGCGTAGTTATCGGTATTCTCGCCGATGATCTTGATCGAGTTCTTGTTCGCCCCCACGGTGCCGTCAGCGCCCAGCCCGTAGAACATCGCGCGAACCACGCTGTCTGGCTCGGTCGAGAACGTCGCGTCGTATTCGAGACTGGTGTGCGTGACGTCGTCGTTGATGCCGATGGTGAAGTGATCCTTCGCCGGTGGCTTTTTCAGATTGTCGTAAACAGCCTTCACCATCGCGGGAGTGAATTCCTTCGACGACAGGCCGTAACGTCCGCCAACGATCGAAGGAGCATTCTTGATCTTGCCGTAGCCCAGCTTTAGTCCTTCACTGAGCGCATTCACCACGTCCATGTACAGCGGCTCGCCGATCGCGCCCGACTCTTTCGTGCGGTCCAGCACCGCGATCTGTCGAACTGTTGGGGGGAGGGCCTCCAGGAACGACTTCACGCAAAACGGCCGATACAGCCGGACTTTCAGCAAACCAACTTTCTCGCCGCGAGCGGCCAGGTGGTCGACGGTCTCATGCGCAACTTCCGCGCCCGATCCCATCATGACGATCACGCGCTCGGCGTCCGGCGCGCCAGTGTAATCAAACAACTTGTACTGGCGTCCCACAACCTCGGCGAACTTGTTCATCGCCGCCTGTACCTTCGCAGGAGC
>DATJWZ010000108.1:0-1639 GCA_035500795.1 Candidatus Eiseniibacteriota bacterium
ACCCGCCCCAGCGGACCATGCTAAACCGCGAAACATTTGGGTGAATGAAATGTATTCAGTGAAAATCCTCGCGGCACAAAGACGGAAGGAAATAAAAAGACTGGCCTGAAAATAGGTTTGGGGTTCCGTTCTCTTCGGGAAAAGGTAGCAGCCGCAATCCCTCAGTTCATTCCCGGCACTCGGAACGTCACTCCGCGATCTTCATTCACCTTTTCGGTTGCAGGTAGATCAAGCTGGGCGAGCGCAATCTTCTGCGTGTGTGCGGGAGCGAAGTTCCACAGCGTGTTTCCAACGATTGCGTAATTATTCACTTCTTGCTGATGCTGGTCGCGGAACACTAGTACGGTTGGCGAGATGATCGATTGTCCCTCAGGTTCGGGACGCGTTGCGGGATATGCAGCGGCGCGCTCTGGACGCTGCGGCGCATATGCATCTTGATCTCCAGCTTGCTCTTCCTCGCGGAACATGCGCTGCTGCTCGAGGCTTTGCGCATTCATTTCGTTCGCTATGTCGTATTGGCGGTAATAATCGTTGTCAAACTGCTGATCGTCCTGATTCCACCACCACCACGGATCGTAATAAGCCGATCCCCACCACGGATAGCCGTAGCCCCAACCCCATCCGCAGTTATAGCCATAGCAGTTATTGCGGAAGCCGTAGGTATAAAAATGCGTGTGGAAGTGGTTGCCGTTATGAAATCCGTTACCGTGATGAAATCCGTCATGCAGATATGGGCTGTGCGAGTAGCCCATGTGAGAAGTGTGCGATAAGCCGTAGCCTCGGGAGAAACCTGCTCCCGCACGAGAGCCTGAAAAGCTGTGCGCCCCAGCGTTGGAGTGAACCCCACCAAAGGAACCGCCAGCACGGCCACTAAACCCACCAGCGTGGCCGGCAAATCCGCCAGCGTGTCCACCACCGAATCCGCCGGCGTGACCACCGCCGCCACGTTGCGCCCACACTGGCACCGCGAGGAAAAGCGCGAACGCCGCAATGGACGTCAAGCGACGCATACACCTCCATTATAGACCCGCTTTCAAGCTCAGCAGCGCTCGCAGATTTCGCCGGACGCGAGCCAAGCAGCGCCCTAGTAAAAAGTGTGACAACTGATCAGAACATGGGTGCCCCATTTCTCGCGCGTTCTCTGCGCGAGGAGTGGGGACTTTGTTTCGTCGTGGTCATCCTGAGGAGGGCGCATGCCCGACGAATGGACTTATGCACTCTGCCGTCACCGTCGACGCTGCAAGCCGGAAGCCTAATTCTGATCCCCCGCCCCGTGCCTCTTTTTGCAAAGCTTGCAGAGCGTAGGTGGCAATGTATTATCCACTCGGTGTTTCACAGGCGCCAATGTCCGCAGATATGTATAGATCGCTTTCAGATCGTCATCCGTAAGATTCTTGAACTCTCCAAATGGCATGATCGCATTCAATTTCCGTGCTCCAACGTATCCGGTGCGCATCGCCGTAACGAATGTCCCCTCGCTGTAGTAATTGATCCCCGATCCATCCGGCGTAATATTGGCGCTCGTGACTGTACCCCACGGCCCACCCAGCCGTTCCCCGCCGCCGTACGGCAGTTTCTCGACGGCGTTGTGGCAGCCGCACCCCACCTCGACCAGGTATTTTCCACGCGATAACGGATC
>DATJWZ010000109.1:0-4045 GCA_035500795.1 Candidatus Eiseniibacteriota bacterium
GTAAAATGCAGTCAGCGCCGGTTTTTGCATGGAGGCTTCCGATGACGAGAATGAGTGCCTGGCGGTGGGCGTGGGGAGTGGTAGTTTTCTGCGCGATGGCGGCGACGATTTCTTCGGCGCAGGGGACCTTCACGACACTCCTGAGCTTCGACGGAACCCATGGCAGCGGATCATCCGGCGCTCTTACGCAGGGTTCCGATGGGAATTTTTATGGAACTGGGGGCGGCGGTGCAAACTATCGAGGGACCGTTTACAAAGTGACCCCCGACGGCAGGCTGACGAGGCTGCATAGCTTTTGCACGCTTGCTCGGTGCGCTGACGGCGAATATCCTCAAAGCACTCTGGTGCAGGCGACCAATGGGAAGTTTTACGGCACGGCTCTCAGTGGTGGTTCTGGTCCCGACGGCTGCGGCACTGTCTTCGAGATTACTTCCGTTGGCCAATTGACGGTGCTCCACACCTTCGTGGGAGCCGATGGGTGCGGACCGTATTCCGGGTTAATTCAGGCCGCAAACGGGAGTCTCTATGGGACTACCTACGTTGGCGGACTTAGCTCAAACGGTGGGACCGTTTTCAAAATTAGTGAGGCAGGCGAGTTTACGTCGTTATACAGTTTTTGTTCTCTGACCAATTGCGCTGATGGCGCCCGCCCGATGAGTTCCTTGGTGCAAGGTGCCGACGGCAACTTGTACGGGGTCACCGTCTTGGGCGGTTATAGCAATGCTTGTTCTATTTCAGTCTTCCCAAGCGGGTGCGGAACGGTCTTCAAGATCACTCCTTCGGGCAAGCTAACTACCGTTTACAACTTTTGCTCTCTCCCCAACTGTGCCGATGGGGCCGGACCAATGGCTTCGCTGATACAAGCGACAAACGGCAACTTCTACGGCACCACTTATAACGGCGGCACCAGCTGTTTGCCCTATGGCTGTGGAACTGCTTTTGAAATAACCCCGACCGGCAAGTTCACCATGCTGCACAGCTTTTGCTCCCTGGCTAATTGCGCTGACGGTTATTACCTTCAAAGTCCGCTGATGCAGGCTACCGACGGAAACTTCTACGGCACGACACCCTACGGCGATACGGAAATTTACCCCGGCGGCACGATCTTTGAAATTACGTCCACCGACGCGTTTATCAGCATCTACAGTTTTTGCTCACTGGCAAACTGTGCGGACGGCGGCATACCGCTCGGAGGTCTGCTTCAAGCTACCAACGGAACTTTTTACGGGACAACCACACAGGGTGGTACCAGCAGCGATGGCACCGCTTTCATCCTCGATGTCGGTCTCGCCCCCTTCGTCTCCTTCATCCACAATCCGGCGAAGATCGGCCAGCAATTCGGCATTCTCGGATACGGACTCACCGGCACAACCAGCGTTTCTTTCAACGGAACTCCGGCAAAATTCAAAGCCCAATCCGACACTCTGCTGGTCGCCACGGTCCCCGCGGGCGCAACCACAGGCTACGTCACTGTCACAACGCCGAGCGCCACATTGACCAGCAACGTCCCGTTCCACGTGATTCGATAAGAACTCTTGGCATGAACACCGCGACTTCGTTCTAAATGGACCGTAATCGCAACTGCGAACCCGGTGCTTCACATCACTCTGCTCCGTGACCCCGTTCACGGAAATCCCTACACATTGCTGACGGAGTAGATTAAGCGCGACGTGTACGCCCTCCAAGCGCCGCATTGGCCCAGGCTCTGCATGCTGCCAGTTCCTTGAAAATCTGAGAGGCAAGAAGCAAGATAAAGGCTCCTCCGTGACTCAGTGCCTCCGTGGTAGAAGTTTGGAAGCCGGAAAATATAGGGAAAATATAGGGACAGACGGAACGTAGCCATTTTCTAGGCCGCGATTTACAACCGACATCGCCGTGGAAGAGCGGCCCCTTCAGGGCCGCGTTGAGAACGAAAAAAAGAAACCAATTCCACTCTGCCGAAGGCCGTCGCCGGAGGGCGGAGCCCGCAGGCGACCCGCGGCGGCCAATACCCGCGACACTCCGAGGCTTTACGATTTCTCTGAAAATTCCTGAGATCGCTAAAGCCCGCCACACTTGCCATTCAACAGATTTCCACAGCCAGACCCTCCACCGTTGTGACATCTGACCTTGCGCTCCACAGCTCCAATCTCCCATCATGGGAGTGCCGAGCGGCGAAGCGCCATCTGAAAACGTCTTCAGCTAAGTGCTTATTTCGCAATATTTTACCTGTAAGTCTTGAGGGCTCAAGATTTTACAGGGGTTGACGGGATACCCCACCACCTAAGTTATTTGATAACAATATTTTGCGGGATTCGAGAGAAAAATTTCGTTCGTCGCCTCACCCGTGCAAGACCATCTATTTGCGACGAGTTAGAGGTAAAATATTGCAAACACAGGAGCTTGCGCGGGAAGTGCGCGATTGGAACTCGGGCAGTCCAGCTCAAAAGCTGGCAGATGTGCGATTGCCGATATCTAAGTCCTTTGAAACCAAGATTTTGGCCGTAACTCATTGAGCCCCTTGCATTATTTCGCAATTTCCCCCTAACTCGATGATTCCAAAGATTCGTAGGGGGAGGGGGTGGGGTTACCAACCAGTAATATTTCCCAAATCAGGAAAATTTCCTCCGCTGCTAAACTCCCTCCATGCACGTTCGCGTCCTCGGCTCCGCCGCTGGCGGAGGCTTTCCCCAATGGAATTGCGCCTGCCCCAATTGCCGCGCGCTGCGCGCCGGAACGTTCCGCGGGAAAGCTCGAACGCAAACGCAGCTCGCCATCAGCGCCGACTCCGAGCGCTGGTTTCTGCTCGGAGCGTCTCCCGATCTCCGTACGCAAATCGAATCGACTCCCGAACTTCATCCATGCGCCGCAAAAAACGTAACGCGCGACTCGCCGATCGCTGGAGCAATTCTCCTCAACGCCGACATCGATCACGTCCTCGGACTTCTCTTGCTCCGCGAACTCCAGCCACTTCGTGTTTACGCCACGAAGTCGGTTCGCCGGATTCTCACCAAAGACAATTCCATGTTTGCGATGCTGCAACGCGTTCCCAACCAAGTCAGCTGGATCGAGTTCGCTCCAGGCGCAAGCTTCACGCTCTCTGATCCCGAAGGCGAAGACTCCGGATTGCGCTGTCGAACACTCTCTCTCGGATCGCACTTTCCGGCTTACGTCTCCGCGCCGCGCAAATCGCAACTCTCTCGCCAGGAATCGTCTCTCGGGGCAATTATCGAATCGCCCTCGGGCAAACGACTCGCCTTCATGCCCGCAATTCCGCGGCTCGATGCGAAATTGATGAAGCAACTCGAAACCTGCGATGTGATTCTCATCGACGGAACTTTCTGGAGTGCCGACGAACTCATCCGCATTCAAGGCTCAGCTCAGTCTGCCTGGGATATGGGACATGTTCCGGTCTCCTCCAGCGAAGGCAGCCTTGCAAAGTTGGCGCATCTCATGCATCCACGTAAAATCTACGTGCACATCAACAACACGAATCCCATGCTCAACGAGGATTCGCCCGAGTATCGACAGGTGCGCGACGCAGGCTGGGAAATCGCGGAGGACGGATGGCAGTTCGAACTGTAGAGGACAAGACAGAATCACTGCTGTCATTCGATGGACTGCGCGCACAACTCCGCGCCGTCGGAGAAGAACGCTACCACCATAAACATCCGTTTCATCTTCTGATGCATGAAGGCAAGCTCACTCGCGGACAGCTTCAGGCTTGGGCGTTAAACCGCTACTACTACCAGAGCATCATTCCGATCAAAGATTCGATCATCCTCTCGCGTGGCCCAGATCCTGCGTTCCGCCGAGCATGGCGAAAACGAGTCATCGATCATGATGGAGACGCCGCGAGCGAAGGCGGAATCAAGCGCTGGCTCAAGCTGGCCGAAGCAACTGGATTGAACGCCGAGCAAGTACAAGCCGGAACCGGGATTCTTCCCGCAACGCGATTCGCCGTGAATGAATACCTGAACATCGTCCGCAGCCGAAGCCTGCTCGAAGCAGTCGCGTCCTCGCTGACCGAACTCTTCTCGCGCGATCTGATCTCGTTGCGCATGGA
>DATJWZ010000110.1:0-6883 GCA_035500795.1 Candidatus Eiseniibacteriota bacterium
CTATCGACGCTCCAGCGCGAGCAGCGTCTTCTTCCGCTCCAAACCCCACCGGTATCCCCCCATGCTTCCATCTTCGCGAACTACCCGATGACAAGGAATAGCGACCGCCACAGGATTCGTGGCGCATGCTCGTGCCACGGCTCGGCACGCCCGCGGTTCTCCAATCGCTTTCGCCACATCGCTGTAGGATTTTGTCGACCCGAACGGGATCGACTGCAAATACGTCCAGACGCGCCGCTGGAACGAAGTTGCGCGAATATCGAGCGGCAGAGCGGAATTCAAATCCTCTCCACGCATGTGGTGCAACAGAACTTTCACCCAATTCTGCAGTCCACCGTCATCCGCCTTTCGCACCGCAAAGGGAAATTCTCGTTTCAATCCTTCGATGAGTTCGCTATCTTTCCGCGCAAACTGGATCGAACAGATACCACGGTCCGTAGCGGCAACGAGCATCCGTCCAAGCGGCGAGTCCGTACAGACGTAGCGGATCATAGCTGCTACGGCGCCTCGCCGATACTTGTCCGGCGTCATGCCCAACTGCGACGCGGTACGCTCGTACAGCCGGCTGCTCGATCCATATCCAGCGTCATATATCGCCCGTGTGACGGAATCGCCTGCCTGCAAATTTCTTTTTAAAGTGCGCAAGCGGCAGGCATCGGCGTACTCCCGTGGCGTGATGCCCGCAATCGCCTTGAACCGCCGCTGTAATTGGAACGGACTCTGATGAAATTCCTTGGCGAGCCGCCCCAATGTCACCGGTTCGTCGAGATGCTGCTCGATGAATCGGCAGATCGCCTTGACCGTGTCTGATTCCGGGTTTCCGCTGGCCGACTTAGGCTTGCAGCGCAGGCAAGCGCGGTACCCGGCCCGCTCCGCCGCTTCCGGTGCTCCAAAGAACCGCACATTCTCCCTGCGCGGCCTGCGCGCTGCGCACGATGGCCGGCAATACACTCCGGTCGTGGACACGGCAAACACAAACTCTCCGTCGCGCCGAGCGTCGCGGGCCACAACAGCGCCCCACCGCGCGTCATTGCCTTCAACGACGGCCGTTTTAGGTTCAACAGCGGGCATCAGTTCAGCACTTTCCATTGCGAGTATGGCATTCGTTGTCATAGCAATCAAAGGCTAACGCCACGCCTGACAGCCAGCTATCCGAATCTTGCGTTCAAACTGATTTTGCAAGCACCGGAATATTCATTGCCCGCAACGCTCGAAACAATTAAATTTCCGATAAGCTTTTTATCCCGTACATCCGAGGACAACCTGCATGAAACCTATTGCTTCAACCATCCTGGGTTTACTGATACTTTCGATGCTCGGATCCGCGCTCGCGCAGCAAGCTTCCAAGCACGTTCTCAGCGCTGATGAAGTAAAGAAGGTCACTCCGGCTGAATATTTCTATCGCGGCCACAAAGGCCCCGTGCAGATGCGCAATGCGGTGGGCTTCGAGCTAGCCGATGGCAAGATGACACTAGCTGCTCTGGTGGATGTCTCCGGATATGCCAGCTCTGTGGCGCAGAAATACCAGGGTCTCTTGATCACCGAATCCAAGCTCAACATCGGCGGATCGAGCCTCTCCCCAGGCCAATACGGCTTCGGCTTCACTGCAGACGGCAAGTTTGTTGTCACAGACGTAGCCGACAGTGACGTCTTGAGCGCTTCCTACGAAACGGATCAGGCGTTACCGCATCCGGTCCCGCTAAAGCTGGTCGCAGATGGCGAAGGATAC
Source organism: Candidatus Eiseniibacteriota bacterium (assembly GCA_035500795.1). GTDB lineage: Bacteria > Acidobacteriota > Terriglobia > Terriglobales > Acidobacteriaceae > Sulfotelmatobacter. The sequence continues at coordinate 1,730 of DATJWZ010000110.1, forward strand.
AAACTGTACGTGGGGAAAAAGTGGATAGCGATAAAAGCAGAGTAGAGGCGCGGGCTTTTAGCTAGCAGCCAGGAGCTAGAGGCTAGAAGCTCTTTAGTCTTCCAGCGGCTGAAACGCTCCCATCGCCGCGCTGTTGCCTGCACGTTTGCGTAGCTCGGTCAGCAGCGCGCCCGCAGCATTTTGATAGGTCTTGCTCGGATCAGACGCATCCGCCCAGACCGCGTCATACACGATCTGAGCCGCCTCTTTAACATCGATCTGCAACGCCGCTTCGCAGGCATCCAGCCTTTCCTGCACGCGCTCGTAGCAGCGGCCGCAAACCTCAGCAGATGCCGGCGTTGCCTGGTGATTTTCGGCGATTCTGCACGCTGCCTCAGGTGCGCTCAGGGCGTTGGCATGCGCCTCCACGAGCTGGGACTTGAACTGACGCAAGAATTCTTCCCGTTCTGCCTCGAGCAGGGCATTGTCAGGAACCGGATCGGACGCCTCTTGCACCGCCTTGGGTAGAATCCTCGGCGCCGTCGGCGAGACCCGTTCCTTATGATGACAAGTTGGGCACTGATCCAGATCAGCGGGATAGTACAGATGGCATTTCGCGCAAGGCAAACCGTAGCCGATAACTTTGCGTTCGGTATCGGCAGTTGCGGGCACCAGTCCGCGCGCGGTGACCTGTTTCCCCAACGCCGGAGCCGCTGCGTTCGCCGTCTGCTGAGTTCGGCCTGCGTTCGAAGGCATGCACTCTTCCCAGCACATCATCCGCAGATTTGCCCGGATCTTGTGCCACTCCTAACTCTAGGCCAGAGTACGCCCCCTCGCCTACAGACCAGAAGTGCAATGACCCAAGGTCGGCGTCCGAACACGAAGAGCCGCTAGCGGGAGTTCGTGTCCTTAATCAGCTTGATCAGCTCTTCCCTTCGCGCGCGGTAAAGGGTTCGTTCCGGGGCAAGCTTCGTTGCCAAATCGATTTCGCTCAACGCTTCCGGATAGCGATCGAGGCTGATCAAGCAAGCCGCCAACGAATAGTGATTGTCCGCCGAGCTATTCACTCGCAGAGCTTCGCGAAATTCCTTTTCGGCGGCATGCAATTCGCCCTGCTGGAACAAGACTGTACCCAGCAGATGATGGGCAAGATCCGAATCCGGATTCAGCGAAACCGCGATTTGAAACTCGTGCAGCGCATCCTGCGGCTTGTCATCCATCAGCAGCGCCTGACCTAAAATGCGATGTTCGGCCGAGCCCGTCGGATTTTGCCGCACTGCCAGCCGCAGCTCCTCGACAGCTCCGTCATAATTTTCTTTCGCCATGTAGGCGCTTGCCAGGCAGGCGTGCCCCTGCTGCCACTCCGGATGCTCCTTATAGAGCTCTTTCATCTCCGCAATCGCAGCCTCAAAATCTCCCTGGTCGCAGTACGTGTTCCCGAGATTGTTTCGGACCGACGCCTCAGCCGGCGCCAGCCGCTTCGCTTCGCGGTACTCCGTTACCGCTTTTCCGAGATCGCCCACTTCGTGCCGGATCAAACCAAGATTCGAATGAGCCTCCCAGAATCCAGGGCGCAGCTCGATTGCGCGCTGATACGCCATAATTGCTCCGGGCACATCGCCGCCGGCATGTAGCGCAATTCCCATGTCGTAGTAGGTATCCGCATTCTTCGGATCATGTTCCAGCGACTCAGAAAAAGCATGAACCGCAGTCGCATACTCCCCAAGCGAATATTGGCCTAATCCGAGATACTGGTACGCCGCGGCATTCTTGGGATCGATGCTCAACGCGGTGCGCGCTTCGGCGATCGCATTCGGCCCGTCGTCGAGCCGATAAAAAAGGTATGACATCGCATTGTGATGCTCCGGCAAATCCGGCATCAGCTTCAGCGCGGCGGCTAGCTCGTCATACGCGTCATCAAAGTTCCCTTGTTCGCGAAGCGTAACTCCAAGAGCGAAATGCAAAGCAGGATTTTCGGGATCGCTTGAGGTGAGTGCCCGCAGATCGTTTTCTGCCTCGTGCAACTTCTGCGCTCGCACCTCGCCTGCTGCCTTTACAAGCCCGTCAGGAATGCCAGGGCCGATCCGGGCCGAAAGTACGTTTCCCGACTGGACAACCTTCATGAGCTCCGGGCTGGCTCCAACCGACTGAAGCGCGCGCAGTTCATGGTTGGTCGGCAACGACGCCAATCCACGTTCCTTCACAATTTGGGCAAGACGACTGCTGGAAACTCCACCGGTCTGCCATGCGGCAAGCTCGCTCGCTGTGACACTCGAAACCGTCGGCCCGCGCTGAACCGATTGCGCGGAAAGCGACCCCAGAACGAACAAGCAGAAAATGAGCGAAGCCTTGACTCTCAACGGACTCCCCAGGTGTGGAATTGGCTTGCTTCTTGCGGCTTTTCAGAGGAATAGGGACACAAACGCCTTCCGAAAGCCTCTTCTGAACATAGCCCTCCATCCTTCCGCAGCGTAAGGTCACGGTAGTAACTTGCTGCCGAAGGCGCTAGACTGAGATTGAGGGATTTTGGCCACCTTGTGAAGTGATTAAAATCACAGGTGGCAGTAGCCGATGCCACCGAAACCGAAGGCCATATCCCGTATAAGTGGTCTGGAAGCTATTGCCCTGCATGGGAGCACCCAAACTTCCCTGCTGCCGTCAAATAGCGTATGATCTAATTTGTTTGTAACCCTCGGAGGCTCCGATGTTTGAAGGTCTATTTCAACCGATGCACCTGCTGGTCATCTTCTTTATTGCCCTGCTGGTCTTCGGCCCAAAGAAATTACCTGAGCTCGGCAAGGGTCTGGGCGAGGGGATTCGTGCCCTGAAAGATGGCATGAAGGATCATCCCCCGGCGCAGGGCTCGACCGACCAGAAGAATACCGAAACAAAGAGCTAACCGACTCCTCGTCGAGAAGCATCCAACGCTGTCTTTGTGCTTGGCGCCGACTTCGTCTCTTTTTGGTTCACTGCAATTGGGTCCCAGGTAGTTATCTCTTCTGAAATCTGGAGGCTAGGCCGTGCTACGCAAGTTCCTAGTGTTGGCACTCATCGCGCTTTTTGGACTCTCATCTACTCTCTTCGCTGATCAAGTCACACTGAAAAACGGCGATCGCCTGACGGGAACTGTCGTGAAGTCTGACGGCAAGACACTGGTCATCCATACCGATGCTGCTGGCGACGTCGAGATCAAGTTCGATGCAATTCAAGACATCAAAACCGAAGCCGAACTACATGTCGGGCTCAAGGACGGAAAGACCGCCGTTGGGCCAGTGACCACCAGTGACGGCAAGCTGAACATCGCCACAAAGTCCGGTCCGGTCGAAGCACCACCGGCTGACGTAACCATGATGCGAAACGACGCCGAGCAAACCGCTTATGAAAAGAAGCTGCATCCTGGGCTCAGGCATGGCTGGGAGGGTGGAGTTAACGTGGGCTTCTCGATCGCCCGTGGGAACAGCGAAACGGAAAACCTCGCGCTTGCGTTCAACGCCGACCATCCTACAGAGCACGACAAGATTACGTTGTATGCGAGTACGATCAATACCACCAACAATCTCGCAACTCCAAGCACGGTGGCAAACCTGACCCAAGGCGGCATCCGCTATGACCGCGATCTGAGCTCGAGACTCTTTGCGTTCGCAGCCGCCGACTTTATGGTCAACGGGCTGCAATTCCTCGACCTTCGTCAGGTTTATGGCGGCGGTCTCGGCGTTCATGCCATCAAGAACGATCGCACGGTGCTCGACCTGCTCGGTGGCTTGAACTACACTCACGAAACGTACTCGAACGGGAACCTGATCGTGCCGGGCCCGCCTCCCGTATACGATTCGTATGGTGTAACCAATCGCTTCCTGGCAGCGACCATCGGCGAAGAATGGGATCAAAAGGTCGGTAAGAGCACTACGTTGACGCAGACCCTTGGATTCTTCCCTAATCTTCAGCAGACCGGCGAGTATCGCTTCACCTTCAACTTCGGAAGCGTAACCAAACTCAATAAATGGCTCGCCTGGCAAAATCAGTTCGGGGACATTTATGTTTCCAATCCGCCAGGCGGTACGAAGAATAATGACGTCATCTTAACCACAGGTTTGAGCGTCACCTTCGCGCCGTAATTGCCCGGAGGACAGTCGGTAGCGCGGGGTAATCGTAGTGCCGGCGTCCTCGCCGGCTTTCGTGGGCGTCTCGCCCCACATTCGCCAACGCTCCAAAAGCAAAAGCCCCACCCCGAACGGATGGGGCTTCTGTTTGTTAGGGACCTGAATTAGGCGATAGCTTCCTCAGTATCGTGCACGGGAATCACCTCGGCCTCATCTTCTCGGAGTGCCTTGTGTGTCTTCGCCACCAGCATGTAAATCGACGGCACCACAAACAACGTGAACACCGTGCCAATGAACATGCCGCTGACCAGCATGATGCCGATGCTGTTCCTCGCTCCGGCGCCGGGCCCTTTCGCCAGCACCAGCGGGAAGTGGCCGCAAATCGTGGCTGCCGTCGTCATCAAGATCGGCCGCAACCGCGTCGTAGCCGCTCCGATGATTGCCTGCAGTTTACTCAATCCAGTCTCCTGCAAGTGATTGGCAAACTCCACGATCAGAATTCCGTTCTTCGCGATCAGACCGACGAGCGTGATCAGTCCGACTTCGCTATAGATGTTCAACGTCGTGAAGCCGAGGAACGAGAACATCAGCGCGCCCGAGATCGCCAGCGGAACGGATCCTGCCAGGACAATGAACGGATCGCGGAAGCTCTCGAACTGCGCCGCCAGCACCAGGTAAATCAGGATCGCCGACAGAAGGAACGTTCCCAGGAACTTGCTGCCTTCTACACGAAGCTGCCGCGACTGCCCCGCGTAGTCCACGGTGAACCCTTGCGGCAGAACTTGCTTCGCCTCGTTCTCGAGGAACGTCAGCGCCTGATCCAGCGGCACATTCGGCGGAATCACACCTTGAATTCGCACCGCGTTCAACTGCTGGAACTTATTCAGCGACCGCGGTTCTGTCGTCGTCTTGAGCGATGCAAACGTCGACAACGGCACAAGTTTGTCAGCCGAACCTTTAACATAAATCTGTGAAAGCTGATCGGGCGTGAGCCGCTCGACGCGCTTCACCTGCGGGATCACCTTGTAACTGCGACCCTGGATGCTGAAGCGGTTCACGTAATTTCCACCCAGCA
>DATJWZ010000111.1:0-9128 GCA_035500795.1 Candidatus Eiseniibacteriota bacterium
GGGTAATCGGGTAATTTTGCAATTTAAAACCCGATAGTTCGAAATTACGAAATTACCCGATTACAAAATTGCAAAATCATCACGAACCGGTGTACGTTGCGCTTCCGGCAAGACCCCGAAACCGTGAGAGGAAGTTGAAGAGACATGGCAAAGGATAAAAAAGGACAGAAGGAAGCGGCGCAGGAGTCGAAGGCTCCGGAGCAGGCGCGGCATAGCGCGAAAGAGCGTCCGCGGCTGCGCTCGCGGTTTGAGAAGGAAGTGGCTCCCGCTCTGCTGAAAGAGTTGGAGCTGAAGAACCCGATGGCGGTTCCGCGGCTGCACAAGATCGTCGTCAATATGGGTGTTGGCGACGCAACGCAGAACGCGAAAGTGCTCGATCCCGCCGTGAACGAACTTGGACAGATTACCGGACAGAAGCCTGTTGTGACGCGCGCGAAGAAGTCGATTGCAGCGTTCAAAGTCCGCCAGGGGCAGTCGATCGGAGCAATGGTTACGCTACGCGGCGACCGCATGTACGAGTTCTTTGATCGGCTGGTAAACATCGTCCTGCCTCGTGTGCGTGACTTCAAGGGCGTGTCGAGCAAGTCGTTCGACGGGCGCGGCAATTACACGATTGGCTTGCATGATCAGTTGATCTTCCCGGAAATATCGTACGAGAAAGTGGACAAGCTGAAGGGAATGAACGTCACGATCGTGACTACGGCGCAGAGTGACAATCAGGCGCGGGCGCTGCTGAAGCATATGGGAATGCCGTTTAGAGCATAGGTTTCAACTTTCGAGATTTTAGAGTTTCAGAGAAGCACAAGGATTGAATGGCGACTACAGCAAAACGAGTTAAGGACGCAAGAAAGCCCAAGTTTTCCACGCGCAAGCACAACCGCTGCAAGCTATGCGGACGTCCGCGGGCCTATCTGCGGAAGTTCGGCATTTGCCGTTTGTGCTTCCGGCAGCTGGCGCTTCGCGGGGAGATTCCAGGGGTTTCGAAGTCATCCTGGTAAATCGTGGTTGGCCGCTGGTTGTTGATCGTTCGCAACGACACTGCGAGTAAGCCAACGACAATCGACCGACGACGAACGAGGGATGTAACCCAGCCGCTGCAGGTTCTTCGCATGGCGCGGAGCGAACGGGTGGCTCAAGGAGAAGCAGACGATGAGGTTGACCGATCCGGTCGCAGATATGCTGACGAGAGTGCGGAACGCACTCCAGGCCCGTCACCAGAAGGTGGACGTTCCGGCTTCGCGATTGAAGCTGGAGATTGCCCGCATTTTGAAGGAGGAGGGATACATCTCCAACTTCAAGCCGACGGAAGAAGAAGGCCACAAGGTTATCCGGATTTACCTGAAGTATGGCGCCAACAATGAGGCGGCCATCTCGAAGGCGGAGCGTGTGTCGCGCCCGGGATGCCGCGTGTACGTGCGCCGCACCGAGATTCCACGTGTGCTGGGCGGAATGGGCATCAACATCTTGACGACGCCGCGGGGCGTGATGACCGGTCGCCAAGCGCGCCGGGAAGGCGTGGGTGGCGAGTTGTTGTGCGAGATTTACTAGATGCAGCTTCTAGCTACTAGCTTCTAGCTACTAGCTAAGACTGCACCGGGCGGCACTGATTTTCAGCTTGAAACAGATTCGGCACTGCCGGACTGAAAACCAAAGCAGCCTAGCTAGATGCTAGGAGCTAGAAGCTAGAAGCTTATGTCACGAATTGGAAAAAAGCCGATCGCGATTCCTAAGGGAGTCACGGTCAATATTCAAGGAAATACCGTTCTGGTCCAAGGGCCCAAGGGCAAGCTGGATACTCCGCTCCCAGTGGGTATCAAGATGGAGCAGAAGGACGGGCACCTGCTTGCGGTTCGCGAGAACGATTCGCAGTCGGCTGTTCACGGACTGGCTCGCGCGCTGGTGAACAATGCCGTTGAGGGTGTCACCAAGGGCTGGACGCGGGAACTGGAAATCGTCGGTATCGGGTATCGTGCCGAGATGAAGGGCAAGACCCAGGTCGTGTTCAACCTCGGATATTCGCACCCGATTGAGTATCCGCTGCCGACGGGTGTGGATGCTGCCGTGGACCCGAAGCAGACGAAAATCACCCTCACGGGAATCGACCGGCAGAAAGTTGGACAGGTTGCGGCCGAGATGCGAGCACTGCGTCCGCCGGATCCGTACAAGAACAAAGGCGTGCGTTATGTCGGCGAGCGTCTGAAGAAGAAGGTTGGAAAGACGGGAGCGAAGTAACCGTCGTTAGCCGTCGGTCGTTGGCCGTCGGCTGACGGGCTTAAGAGTATAGGCGTCGCAGTCTTCGGCTAACGACCGACGGCGAGCGACCGAGGACAGATTTCATGCTGACGAAAATTGGAAAGAACGAAAAGCGCGGACATGTGCACACGCGCATCCGAAAGAAACTACAGGGGACGTCCGACCGTCCGCGTCTGAATGTGTACCGCTCGCTGAATCACATCTACGTTCAGGTCATCGATGATCTGAACGGCAAGACGCTGGTCTCCGCCAGCACTGCGGAAGGGAAGAAGGAAGCCCGGAACAAAGGTGGGAACGTGGCTTCGGCGAAGGCGGTCGGCAAGACGATCGCGGAGCGCGCCAAGGAAAAAGGCGTGACCAAGGTCGTATTCGACCGTGGCGGATACATTTATCACGGGCGCGTGAAGGCTCTGGCCGACGCGGCTCGCGAAGCAGGATTGAAGTTCTAACAGCAGCGTCTAGCCGCCAGCTTCTAGTTACTAGCCAAACAAGGTTAGCTAGAAGGTTGCGGCTAGGAGCTAGAAGCTAGGTTTACGAATGCCAACAGTGATCAAGAAACTCGATGCAGGATCCTACCAACTGAAGGATCAGGTAGTAGCCATCAACCGCGTGACCAAGGTGGTCAAGGGCGGAAAGAACCTTTCGTTTGCGGCGCTGGTCGTGGTCGGAGATCCGTCAGCGGCGGTGGTCGGCTACGGGTCCGGCAAGGCCAAAGAGGTTCCGCAGGCCATCCGCAAGGGAATTGAGTCGGCGAAGAAGAACCTGATCAAAGTGAATCTGACCCAGACCAGCATTGCTCACCTCGTGCTTGGACGTTACGGATCGGGCAAAGTCTTGTTGAAGCCAGCTCCCGAAGGTACGGGAGTAATCGCGGGAGGGGCAGTGCGTGCGGTAATGACGTCGGCCGGCGTGCAGAACGTCCTCACGAAATCCATCGGGACTACGAATCCGCACAATGTGATCAAGGCAACATTCGACGCGCTGAAGCAATTGAAGAACAAAGAGAGCGTGGCGGCGTTGCGCGGGAAAGTTGCGGAAGAGCTTTAGTCAGTGTCTAGTTCGATGCGTAAGATTTTGAGGTTTGAAGATGACTGCCAAAAAAACAAATTCGGGCGGCGGGACGATCCAGCTGAAGTGGGTCCGGTCCGCGATTTGTGCCCCGGAAAAGCAGAAGCTGGTGATCAAGGGCTTGGGATTCACGCGGCTGAACCAGGTGATCGAGCGGCCAAACACGCAGGCCATCCGCGGGATGGTAGCGAAGGTGCCGCATTTGATTGAGGTGGTGGACTAGCTTCGAGTCGCGAGCTTGAGCTGCGAGCAAAAGATAGCTTTGCTTATAGCTCGGGCCCGTAGCTCAAAGGCGAGAACTCATTTATGAATTTATCGAACATACACCGACCGAAGAAGGCGACTGAGAAGCGCAAGCGCGTGGGCCGCGGCATGGGCTCCGGCATGGGTAAGACCTCAACCCGAGGACACAAGGGACAGCGCTCGCGCACCGGTTCGCGGATGATCCGCGGATTTGAAGGCGGCCAGATGCCCTTGCACCGCCGGATGCCGAAGCGCGGCTTCACCAACATTTTCCGCAAGGAATTCAATATCGTGAATCTGGAGCGCCTGGCGGAACTCGGCGAGACGACGATTAATCCTGATGTGCTGCGCAAAGCCGGCATCATCAAAACGAAGCATCCGGTGAAGGTTCTGGGTGATGGGGAATTGAGCGTCGCGCTGACTGTCAGCGCGCACAAGTTTTCGAAATCGGCGCAAGAGAAGATCACCAAGGCAGGCGGCAAGGTCGAGGTCTTGCAGTAATGCTTGAAAAGCTGGGGAACATCTTTCGAATTCCGGATCTGCGCAAGCGAATCCTGTTTACGCTTGCCATGCTGTTTGTGTACCGGCTCGGCGGACACTTGCCCACTCCCGGGATCGACACGGCCAAGCTGGAGCAGTTCTTCACTCTGGGCAGTACGAGTGGGTCCTTACTGGGGTTCGTTGACCTGTTCTCCGGCGGCCAACTGCGCCGCATGACCATCTTCGCCCTCGGAATCATGCCGTATATTACGGCGTCGATCATCCTGCAGTTGCTGACGGTTGTTTACGAGCCGCTAGCCAAGCTGCAGAAGGAGGGCGAGCTCGGGCGCAAGAAGATTACGCAGTGGACACGCTATATCACGGTCATCCTCAGCGCGGTGCAGTCGTTCGGAATTGCGATCGGCCTGGAAAAGGGCGGATTTGCGCTGAATCCTGGCTGGGGATTTCGCCTGATGACGATGCTGACCCTGACCACGGGCAGCGCATTCATCATGTGGCTGGGTGAGCAGATCACTGATCGTGGTATCGGCAATGGAATGTCGCTGCTGATCTTCGCCGGCATCGTTGTCGGCTTGCCGCGAGGCGTCGTCGAACTGATCGATAAGGCCAAGAATGCATCTTGGGGAGCTCTTACGTTCCCGCTGATGGTGGCCTTGATCGTCTTCATGATCATCGTCGTTGCGTTCATCGTGTACGTCGAACGCAGTGAGCGGCGAATACCAGTGCAGTACGCCAAGCGTGTCGTCGGACGCAAGGTGATGGGCGGGCAGTCGACGCACCTGCCGTTGCGCGTGAACGCGGGTGGCGTAATGCCAGTCATTTTCGCGTCATCCATTTTGACGTTGCCGCAGACTATCGGTTACGGATTGCGCAGCAGCCGGTATTTCGGTCCGCTATTTGAAGCTCTCCGCTGGGGCGAGCCGCTCTATGAAGTGCTGTACGCGGTGGGCATTATTTTCTTCGCGTATTTCTACGTTTCGATCGTGTTCAATCCGAACGAAGTCGCAGACAATATGCGGAAGTATGGCGGGTTTATCCCTGGTATTCGGCCCGGAAAGCGCACCGCAGACTTCATCAACGAAGTGCTCACGCGTATAACGTTGGTGGGCGCGCTGTACCTAATCATCATTTCGTTCATTCCGGAGTGGATGATTGCGGGTATACACCTCAACCATCTGTGGGGACCGATCGGTCGTTTCTTTGAAGCGCTGCCTACATGGGTGACCAACGGTTTAGGTGTGAGTTTTTATTTCGGCGGGACATCGCTTCTGATTGTAGTTGGAGTGGCGATGGATACGGTGACGCAGATCGAGGCGCAGTTGATTATGCGCCACTATGACGGGTTTACGCCGCGCAGTGGTCGTATGCGCGGGCGCCGCTGGTAAACCGGCGCATGCTGGAAAAGATCTGGGGTTGCTGCACCTCGGCGTTCCATGACGCGCGCCGGGAAGAATAAGGTCGGGAGGCGTTTGCCAAGCCGATGGCGCAGGAAACCTCGCGTTGTGTAGGTCCCGTGGTGCTGCTCGGGCCACCGGGTGCTGGTAAGGGCACTCAGTCCAAGCGCATCATGGAACACTATGGAATTCCCCAGATTTCCACGGGCGACCTGCTTCGTGAGCATGTGGCTCTAGGCACGGACCTTGGAATCGTTGCCAGAGCAGTAATGGCCCGGGGCGAGCTGGTTTCCGACGACTTGGTTTGTAATATGGTTCGGCTACGGCTGATGTTGCCGGATTGCAAGCGTGGATACATTCTGGACGGGTTTCCCCGGACAGCGGCCCAGGCCGGGTGGCTCGATGCGTTGCTCGAGCACGAGCTCTTTGATAAATCGTGTCCGACGAGAGCCTGGCCGATTGTGATCCGGCTCGAGGTCGACTATAATTTATTGCTGCTCCGGATTACTGGACGACGTTCTTGTCCCACCTGTGGACGGATCTACAACGTCCACTTCCAGCTACCCCGTTTCGACGAAATCTGCGACGAAGCGCATGGGACGAGGCTGGTAGCCCGCAATGATGACCGGTTGGAAGTAATTCAGCCAAGGCTCACGGCATTTCAGGAGCAGACAAAGCCTGTCGCGGATTATTACGAGCAGACTGGCAGGCTGATTTCGGTAAATGGTGATCAGCCGGTAGACGTGGTCACCGAGCAGATCTTTAGGATCCTGGAAGATCACCACGCGTAAGCAGGAAGTATGGCGATTGTGTGCAAGTCGGCAAATGAGATCGAGAAGATGCGGCGCAGCGGCCACATCGTGCGCCAGGTTCTCGATCATGTGAAGGCGATGGTGGCGCCGGGTGTCTCGACGATGGACTTGGAACGCGCCGCCGATAAGAAGATTAAAGAACTCGGTGCGAAACCGGCGTTTAAGGGTTATTACGATTATCCGTGCGTGCTGTGCACTTCGGTGAACGAAGAGATCGTGCACGGAATTCCCTCCGAAAAGCGAGTCCTCAAAGAGGGGGATATCGTTTCGATCGACTGCGGCGCGGTGCTCGACGGATATTATGGCGATGCCGCTATCACGGTCCCGGTAGGCAACGGACTGAGGCCCGAATTGAAGAAGCTCCTGGAAGTGACGGAAGCTTCGTTGTATCGGGGTATCGAGCAGGCGCGGATCGGGAATTCGATTGGCGATGTTGGTGCCGCGGTGCAGGAGCATGTGGAAGCGGCGGGATTCAGCGTGGTACGTGAGTTTGTTGGACACGGCATCGGGACGCGGTTGCACGAAGAGCCGCAAGTCCCGAACTTCGGCGCACGAGGACATGGCGCGAAGTTGCGCGAGGGAATGGTCATCGCCATCGAGCCGATGGTGAATTACGGCAAGCCCGAGACGAGAGTGTTGGGCGACAAGTGGACAGCTGTGACCGCAGATGGAAGTTTCAGCGCCCACTTCGAACACTGTGTAGCAGTGACGAAGGATGGGCCGGTGATTTTGACGCAGTGAGCTCCGAGTCGCGAGCTGCGAGCTTGGAGTAGGTGCAGTTTTCTCGAAGCTCGAAGCTCGAAGCTGGGTTACAAGGAGCGAATGAGCAAAGAAGACGCGATTGAAGTGATGGCGGTGGTGCTGGAGCCGCTGCCCAATGCGATGTTCCGGGTCGAACTGGAGAACAAGCATCAGGTGCTGGCGCATGTTTCCGGAAAGATGCGCAAGAATTTCATCCGCATCTTGCCGGGAGACAAAGTCGCCGTAGAGCTTTCGCCCTACGATTTGAATCGGGGTCGGATCGTATACAGGTACAAGTAGATTTTTCGCTGAAAGCTGAGAGCTGACGGCTGAAAGCTGGGTTATGAAGGTACGGGCATCGGTAAAGAAGATTTGTGACAAGTGCAAGATCATTCACCGCAAGGGTGTGGTGCGCGTGATCTGCGTGAACTCGAAACATAAACAGCGCCAGGGATAAGCGGCGCGGGAGTCAAGGAATGGCACGTATTGCAGGCGTGGATCTTCCCCGCCAAAAGCACATCAACATTGCGTTGACCTATATCTACGGAATTGGACATCCTCGCGCGAGTCGAATCCTCGACGAGGCGAATGTCGACCCGATGAAGAAGGTCCAGGATCTCAGCGAAGAAGAGGTCAACCGCATCCGTACGGTCATTGAGCAGGAAGGACTGGTCGAGGGCGATCTGCGCAAGGAAGTTTCGATGAACATCAAGCGTCTCATCGAAATCGGCTCCTATCGCGGATTCCGCCATCGCCGGAACCTGCCGGTCCGCGGACAGCGCACGCACACCAATGCGCGTACTAGAAAAGGTCCGCGTAAAGGAACGGTCGCGCAGAAGAAGAAGGCGACGGCAAAGACATAAAGAAGTCGTCGGTCGTTGGCTATCGGTCGTTAGCCAAAACCGGAATGATTCGCTAACGACCAACGACGAACGACCGAGGACGAGTTCTATGGCAAAACCAGCAGCAGCGGGCGGCACCGGCGCCGCGCCGGAGAAAAAAGGCAAAAAGAAGACGTTCAAGAAGAAGGAGCGCAAGCACGTTCCGCACGGGCTCGCGTTTGTGCAAGCCTCCTTCAATAACACGATCGTGACCATCTCTGACATGAACGGTAACGTTCTGTCGTGGAAGAGTTCAGGATCGCTCGGCTTTCGTGGATCGCGTAAGGGTACGCCTTTTGCGGCGCAGCAGGCCGCATCGAACGCCGCGAACATGGCGCGCGACCATGGCGTCCGCAGCGTCGATGTCCGCGTTGCCGGTCCAGGATCGGGCCGCGAGTCAGCCGTTCGCGCGTTGGCTGCCGCTGGAATCGAAGTGCGCTCCATTCGCGACGTAACGCCGATTCCGCACAACGGCTGCCGCCCTCCGAAACGAAGGCGCGTATAAGGATCGGTCGTTAGTAGTTGGTCCTTAGCTGGCGACCAGAGACTAGCGACCAACGACAGATTTTCGTCCGGGACGAAGGGTGAAGCCAAACCTGTAAACCGGTCATCTAAAGGAGAAGTAACTTGGCACGTTATACCGATGCAGTTTGCCGACTATGCCGCCGCGAGGGCATGAAGCTGTTCCTCAAAGGCGCGAAGTGCTTCAGCGATAAATGTCCTATCGAGAAGCGCAATTTTGCTCCCGGACAACATGGAAAGGACCGCAAGGCCAAAATCGTGGGCTACGGTCTGCAACTGCGCGAGAAGCAAAAAGCGAAGCGCATCTACTTCACGCAGGAAGGCCAGTTCCGCAACTATTTCGAGAAGGCCGCCCGCTCCAGGGGTGTGACCGGCGAAAAGCTGCTGCAACAGCTCGAGCGGCGTTTGGACAACGTCGTGTTTCGCCTTGGATTCGCGCAGTCCCGGCGTCAGGCGCGGCAGTTGGTCCGTCACGGACACGTCGCCGTTGACAACTGCAAGGTGAACATTCCTTCGTACGAAGTGAGCGCGGGCGAAGAGATTTCGATTCGCGAGAACAGCAAGAAGCTGTCGGTACTCGAACTGGCGAAAGAATTTGCCAGCCATGGGACGCTACCCAGCTGGCTGGAAGTCGATCGCGATAATTACAAAGCGCGGGTGCTGAATCTGCCCAAGCGCGAAGATATTCAGCTGCCGGTGAACGAGCAGCTGAT
>DATJWZ010000112.1:0-1063 GCA_035500795.1 Candidatus Eiseniibacteriota bacterium
ACGAAGTACGATGCAACGTTAAATGGGTCTTGATTGATCAATTCTCTGCTGCTCTCTTTACTTCTCAGCCGAACGCCCAGTTGAAAAACGGCGGGGAGTATAGCATGAAGTCCAGGGTTCCAGAGATTTCGTTCCCCCGGCCAAGCCGGCAATCGTTGTTTATTTTCTATATGTAAGGCTGAAGATTGGTACGTACGATCAGGCGGGATCGATCATCTTTGTCTATGATTCCTTGACGATGAGGGACCGGGCACATGACTAAAGTGGATGGCCAGGATACGGCAGATCGGCTTTCTGCGATTGTCGCGAACTCGCTCGACAGTCAGGCGAGAACGCAAGATCTGGCGCGCCAGGCCTACCAAAGCCGCACGCAGTTCCACAGGCTGTTCCGGACGGTAGTCGAAGAAACGCCGGCGGCCATGCGGCGGCGGCTGTTGTTGGAAAGAGCAGCATATCAACTGGGACATACCGGACTGTCGGTTACGGATGTCGCCCTGGACGCCAACTACGGTTCATTGGAAGCGTTCACACGCGCTTTCCGAAAGGCTTTTCGGACTTCGCCCAGCCTTTACCGGCGCATGCGTATGCTCCACTTCCATCTGCCGGCGTCCAACAGAATTCACTTTTGCGCTCCGGGTTCCACAATAAAAGGAGGAACAGATATGGATCTATTCGATCGTTTTGCAGGCAACGATTCGTGGCACACGCGGCGTTTGTTGGAATACGCAGCTACCTTGACCGACGAACAATTGGATCGGTCTCTGCCGACCGTCGTTGAGCTACTGCCTTGGCGGGAGTCAAATAAAACGCTAAGACAGCTGCTGGAAAACATTATCTTCACGAAAGAAGTCTGGACCGCCGCGCTGGCCGGAACTGAGATGGATGTGAACGGCCCTCCCAAATCGCAGCGCTCACCGAAGGCCATGCTGCAAAGGCTCGAAAAGACCGATGCTGACCTGCATCGCATTTTGAGGGATGTCCGAAACCGCTCCGCCTGGGATGATACATTTGTCGACGCTCTGTGCGAACCCGCTGAGACCTTCACGTTCGGCGGCGTCTTCGC
>DATJWZ010000113.1:0-4020 GCA_035500795.1 Candidatus Eiseniibacteriota bacterium
CATTGTTCCGCCGCAAATCAACCTCTCGACGACGTATACGGGTGCAGATGCCCTGACGATTGAACAGTCCGTTGCCACGCCCATTGAGCAGCAGATGAACGGCGTGGACAACATGCTGTACATGATGTCCACAAACGCGAACGACGGGACCATGACCCTTAAGGTCACCTTTGACGTGGGCACCAACGTGGACATTGACCAGGTGAACGCGCAGAACCGCTTGGCCCAGGCTAACCCGAATCTTCCCACCTCCGTGAACCAATACGGGGTGACTACAAAGAAGAGCATGGGGCTCCCCCTGCTGGTCGTTTCGCTTTACTCCCCCAACAGCACTTACAGCGGGGAATTTCTGGGGAACTACGCCACCATCAATGTTAACGATGCGCTTTTGCGCATCCCGGGGGTTGGGCAAGTTACGAACTTCGGCGCCGCTGATTATGCAATGCGCATCTGGGTAAAGCCAGATCAGTTGACAAAGCTGGGGCTAACCGTTTCTGACCTGACCAACGCCGTTCAACAACAGAGTCAAGTCAACCCTGCAGGTCAGATTGGTGGACAGCCCGCTCCTCCGGGCCAGCAGTTTACCTACTCAGTGCGAGCGCCCGGCCGCCTTATTAGTGCGGAAGAATTTGGCAACGTCATTGTTCGGCAAAACGCAGACGGATCGACCGTGAGACTTAAGGACGTCTCGCGAATTGAGTTGGGCAGCTTGGTTTACCAACAAATCGGGCGGTTCAATCAAAAACCAGCGGTGATCGTTTGCATTTATCAGGCCCCTGGTTCCAATGCGCTTACCGTGGCGAACCAGGTGAAAGCCGAGATGAAAGAACTGCAATCCCGATTTCCGCAGGATCTCGACTACCAGATTGCCATGGACACGACCCTTCCGATCACGGAAGGGATGAAAGAAATTGTTACGACCCTGCTTGAGGCAATTGGCCTGGTTATTATTGTGGTTTTTCTGTTTCTACAGAACTGGCGCGCAACTCTTATCCCATTACTGGCAGTCCCGGTTTCGCTTGTCGGTACATTCGCCGTCTTCCCCATGCTCGGTTTTTCGATCAACACACTCTCGCTGTTCGGACTGATTCTTGCCGTGGGCCTTGTGGTGGACGACGCCATCGTCGTGGTGGAAGCGGTCGAACATCACATAGAACATGGACTTTCACCCAAAGATGCCACACTAAAGGCAATGGAAGAAGTATCCGGGCCGGTGATTGGAATTGCCCTGGTGCTTTCGGCTGTATTTGTCCCGATGGCCGCGCTGGGTGGCATTAAAGGCCTGCTGAACCAGCAGTTCGCAATTACGATCGCGATCTCCGTGCTGATCTCGGCCTTCAACGCTTTGACTCTTTCGCCGGCACTGGCCGCGCTCCTGCTCCGCCCGCGCAAGAAATCCAAAGGCCTTCTTGCCAAGTTCTTTGACAAGTTCAACTACTACTTTGGAAAAATGACGGAGGGCTATGTAAGTTGGAGCCGCGTCCTTATTCGTCGCTGGGTTCTCGCCATGATCTTGCTCCTGGGTATCGCCTTCGTCAGCGGTTACATGGGCAAGAGCTTGCCCACCAGCTTTATCCCGGAAGAGGACCAGGGGTACTGCTTTATCCAGGTTCAACTACCGGACGCGGCTTCCTTGCAGCGAACGGATGCCGTGATGCACAAACTTGATGACATGTTGGCTCACACCCACGGAGTAAAAAGTTACAGCGGCATCTCCGGATTCAGTTTATTGTCTAACACCTCCGCCTCCTACGCCGCGTTTTACTTCCTGCAACTTGAACCCTGGGATGAGCGCTTGACGGAAGAACTATCCGCTAAGGGAATCATGCAGGGTCTTAACCTGAAGATGCGGAAGGAAATTCCGGAAGCAATTGCATTTGCCTATGGGCCGCCGGCTATTCCCGGGCTTGGCGCGGCCGGTGGATTCACGTTCATGTTGCAGGATCGCAGCGCGGGGAATGTCGCTCAGCTCGCGGAAATGTTTGAGAAAGTAACTGTGGCTGCTCAAAAACGGCCCGAGATTGGGAGGCTGGTGACCACCTTCCGCCCATCGGTACCGCAGCTTTTCATAAATGTCGACCAGGATCGCGTGCTGAAGCAAGGGCTGCAGTTCAACGAGGTTTATCAGACTCTCCAGGCCTTCTTGGGAGGAGGCTACGTAAACCAGTTCAACCGTTTCGGACGCCAGTGGAAAGTCTACATTCAGGCAGAGCCGGAGTACCGCACGAGTGTGGACAAAATCAACAGCTTCTACATTCGGAACTCAAAGGGTGAGATGGCGCCGCTGGCATCCTTGGTGACCGTGAAGCGTGTTTCGGGGCCAGAGTACACAACGCGCTTCCAAATGTTCCGAAGTATCCAGATCAACGGATCGCCAGCCCCCGGATACAGCTCCGGGCAGGCTATGGCCGCCATGGAACAAGTTGCCAATGAAGTTCTGCCCTCCGGCTTCGGCTATGCCTGGATGGATATGTCCTATCAGGAGAAGAAAGCCGAGGGTGGGCAAGCCGCGGTGTTCGGCATGTCCTTCTTGTTCGTGTTCCTGATTCTAGCCGCACTTTATGAGAGCTGGTCTATGCCTTTCAGCGTTCTCTTGTCGGTCCCCGTGGCGGTCCTTGGAGCGTATGGTGGACTGATTCTACGCAAGTTTGACAATAACGTATTCGCACAAATCGGGTTGGTGATGCTTATCGGACTCACAGCCAAGAACGCGATTCTAATTGTTGAATTCGCGGTCCTGGAGCATTCGAAGGGCAAGGAACTTGTGGCGGCGGCTCTCGAGGGTGCCAAGTTGCGGTTGCGTCCGATTCTGATGACCTCGTTCGCGTTCCTTCTCGGTTGCGTTCCTCTGTGGACCGCAAAGGGAGCGGGCGCCATTGGTCGAAGGGTGCTAGGCACTTCGGTGATCACCGGAATGTCTGCCGCGAGTGCCCTTGGAATCTTCTTCGTTCCTGTCCTGTTCGTTTTGGTCGAGCGCATTGCCAAAAAGAAACCTCATGTAGAACCTGCACAGCAAGCCGCGCTGGAAGGAGGACAGGACTAATGCGAAAATTCATGGCAGTCGCAGTCCTGCCTCTCCTTTTGCTGTCTGGCTGCTCCCTCGGGCCAAAATACAATCGCCCGACCATACAGCCGCCCGCCACGTTCTATAGCGAGCAGCAAGCTACGGCGATTTCGGCAGCCGATCAGGGGTGGTGGGATTTGTTCAAAGACCCCGTGCTTCAGGGACTGATTCGCGAGGGATTACAGAACAACTATGATCTGCAATTGGCCGTCGCAAGGGTTGAGGAGGAGCGCGATCTGTTAGGTGTCTCTCGCTCCCAGTACTACCCGCAAGTGGCCTACGACGGCAATATCGCCGGACAAACCTCCCCAATAATTCCCAATCACACCTACTACTCCTACAGTTTTACTACCTTCTGGGAGATTGACCTGTTTGGCCGCATTCGAAAGCTGAACGAAGCCCAACGCGCCGTCTATTTCTCGAGCGAGGAAGCGCGGCGGGACGTCAGGCTCTTGGTGATGGCTGAGGTCGCCCGCGGGTATTTTCAGCTGCGAGCTCTCGATGAACAGATCGTCATAGCGGAAAGAACGGTCAAGAGTTTTCAGGAAACTCTGGACATCTTCCAGCACAAATTTGAGGGTGGTGCCGCCTCGGGACTCGAAGTGGCGCGTGCGCAAGCTGCGCTTTCCAACGTAGCGGCTACCATACCTGACTTTGAGCGACAGATCATCGCTCAGGAGAACGCTCTCAGCTTGTTGCTGGGGCGCAATCCCGGCCCCATCGCGAGGGGGGCCACCCTTGCGGAGCAAAATGACCCACCCGATGTGCCCGCTGGGCTACCGGCAACACTGCTGGAACGAAGGCCGGATTTGCGGGAAGCGGAGCAGAATCTGATTTCCGCGAACGCAAACGTGGGTGTGGCGAAAGCCAACTTTTTCCCGACTATTTCCTTATCGGGATTGCTAGGGGGAGTAAGCCCGCAATTGTCGCAGCTCACGGGAGCTGGCAAGGCGTGG
>DATJWZ010000114.1:0-6993 GCA_035500795.1 Candidatus Eiseniibacteriota bacterium
GTCTCCTTGCGGGCTTGGTCGCGGAATTCGTCGAGGTCAGCTCCGCGGCGTGGCGTGAGCCCGTCGGCTAGCGCTGGAGCTGGACGATTTTTCCAGGAGCGAACGATGTAGACGACGACGAAAATGCCAGCGATCAGGGCCACGAAAGGCATGATCCAGGCGGTGCGATCGAAGCCGCTGGTCATGGGAGCGGCTAAGACCGTTGGTCCGTATTTCTGGACGAAGGCCTGCTGGACGAGGCTGTCGCTGTCGCCACGGGTGACCGCGGCCATAAGTTCATTGCGCATGCCGTCGGAGTCAGGGCAGCCGACGTGGTTGCATTCGAGAAGAATTTGGCCGCATCCGCAGATGCACATGAGTTGGTGACCGAGTTGTCCAAAGCGCGTGCTGGGATCGCTGGCGCCGGAAAACACGAAGACGGCCACGACGAGGACGGTGCAGTGGAGAGCGCGGCGGAGAGTCGGGCTGTTATTTAGTGTTCGCAATGTTTATGTGGTTCAGGCGTCCCTACGGGACGCGGGTCTTCTTTATTCTCGCTACCCGCCAGTGAACTGGCGGGCTATTGTCGGTCGTCCCTCCGGGACGTCGCAGCGGCTGAAGCCGCTAGTGTTTCCTGGCGCTAACCGCTCGGCTAAAGCCGTGCCCTGATACAAACCTTGCCGCGCTGCGAGCGGTGAATAGCCGATGGCGGCTGTCCCTACACTTTCCTTTCGACTCCTCTGCAATTCACCGTGCTTCGCGCGGGTGCGGCGTCCGGCCCTACACAATCAATCTCCGGCGGGGACTGCGGCGGCGTGATCAACCGACGGTGCGCTCACTATTGCTCTTACTGGAGCTGGGGCATTTGGAACCAGCGCCAGGATTGTGCCGGCGATGATGATCCAGACGCCTAACCAGATCCACATGACTAATGGGTTCAGGTGCGCTTTCAGGATCGGATGGCCGTTGTCCTGATTCAGTCCCTCATAGACCACGTACAAATCTTCGTTCAGCGTCGAACGGATGAACGGCATCGTGGATGTTTGCTGGCTGGCCTTGTAGAAACGGCGCTCAGGAGTAAGCGTGTCGATCTGCTTGCCTCCTTTATATACGTCGAGGACGGCCCACTCGGCCATATAGTTCGGGAACTCCTCGTCGGTATAGGAGCGGCAGACGAGCGTGTACGGGCCGATGGACATTTTGTCGCCGTAGGCCATCTCCTGCTCTTTGTCTTGATTGAAGGCAGCGCCCGCGATCCCGATGATGACAACCACGACGCCGAAGTGGACGATGTAGCCTCCGTAGCGGCGCGTGTTGCGGTGGGTGAGCTGCACCATGGAGGCGAACATGCCTTGGCCCGATTTCTCAGCGATGACGCGCCCGCCACGGTAAAACTCGCTGACGATGGTAAGTGTGCACATCACGGCAAGACTGATCGCCATCAAGGAATAGAAGTAAGAAACGTCTTGCCACGGCCGGAGGCCGAAGGGGCCTCCCCAGCTGGGAGGCGTGGCCATTAGGACAATTGCGGCGACGACGGCTCCGACGGCGGGCCATAAAAAGTTGCGCTTCAGACTTTCAAAGGATGTCTTACCCCATGCGAGGAGTGGGCCGAGGGCAGTGAGGACAATCAGCAGCAGCGCGACAGGAATCGCTACGCGGTTATAGAACGGAGCGCTGACTGTGACCTTGTTGCCTTGGACGAGTTCGGAAATTTTCGGGAACCACGTGCCCCAGAGTACGGTGAAACAGAGCGCGCAGAAGAGCAGGTTGTTGAACATGAAGCTCGACTCGCGGGAGACGATGGCTTCGAGTTTGTGCTCGCTGCGCAGATGATCTTTGTTTTTGATGAAGAAATAGACGAAGACCGCAAAGCTGATTGCGAGGAACCATGCGAACCAGGTGCCGATCGAGGATTGCGCAAAGGCGTGGACCGAGCTGATGATGCCGCTGCGCGTGAGGAAAGTTCCGAGAATCGCTAGCCAGAATGTGGCGAATACGAGCCACATATTCCAGACTTTCAGCATGCCGCGTTTTTCCTGCATCATGACCGAGTGCAAGAAGGCGGTGCCGACGAGCCACGGCATCAGCGAGGCGTTTTCAACCGGATCCCATCCCCAATAGCCTCCCCAGCCGAGGACGGCGTAGGCCCAGTGCGCGCCGAGGAAAATTCCGACAGTGAGGAATCCCCAAGTCACCATGGTCCAGCGGCGGGTGATGTGAATCCATTTTTCGCCGGGATACCTCATGATCAGCGCGCCAAGAGCGAAGGCGAATGGAACGGTGAAGCCGACGTATCCGAGATAGAGCATGGGCGGATGGATGACCATCTCGGGATATTGCAGAAGAGGATTGAGGCCGTTGCCGTCGGCGCGGAGCGGGCCCTGGATCAGTCCGAATGGATTCGCGGCGAAGTTTACTAGCGCAAGAAAGAAGATCTGAACTCCGGCGAGAATGACCGAGGCGTAGGCGTGGAGGCGCGGATCAGTTTTGTAACGAAGGCGCAGGACGAAGCCGTAAGCGGCGAGCAGGAGAGACCAGAAGAGGAGAGAGCCTTCTTGTCCGGACCAGAGCGTGGCGAACTTATAAGGAGCGGGAAGATCGCGGTTGCTGTGGTGGAAGATGTACGCGATAGTGAAGTCATCGCGGAAGGCGGCGACCACGAGGGCGAGGGCAGCGAGAAAGACCGCTCCGAAAACAACTACTCCGGCGCGGCGCGCGGTTTCGCCGACGCGGTTCCACTGCGGATCGTTTTGATAGAAGAGTGCGAGCAGACCGCCGCCAAAGCAATAAATGCTCAGCGCGAAGGCGAGCAGCAGAGCAAAACTACCAATTTGCGCCATGTTGGGAGAACCCCAAGACATTTTTTCAGAAAGCGATGGCAGAGGCAACCGCAGGACTAAAAGAGCGCGGCTCGATAGGGCATTTCGATCAGGCAGAAGGATGGCATACCCGTAGCGCCGAAATGTGGGAGTTGCGAAAACGTTTTCGCTGCGCAGCGGCGGCCGGGACCCGGCCGCCAAGCGGAGCAGGCGAGCGCGTTATGCGCTGTGCTGGTGATAGCGCTGAAGAACTTCGCGTTCTGCAGCGATCCAATCGTCGGCTTCGTGGCCTGGTTCAAACCCGCGGCGTTCGGATAGCAA
Source organism: Candidatus Eiseniibacteriota bacterium (assembly GCA_035500795.1). Classification (GTDB taxonomy): domain Bacteria; phylum Acidobacteriota; class Terriglobia; order Terriglobales; family Acidobacteriaceae; genus Sulfotelmatobacter. Next base: position 3,123 of record DATJWZ010000114.1, read on the forward strand.
GTAGGCGAGGCGCCGGATTTCGTCCTCAAGGTTGATGGGGACGACGTTAGGGCGAACTTCACTCTTTACGATTGAAGGTTTGCGGGTGGAAGTTTTGGGGGTTGCCGCTTCGACGGCGACTCCGTTCCCATTGGCGGCCGGGATCGTGGTAGAGGTTGCATCTACAGCGGCTTCGCCATTCGTGGTGGTGGTTTTCTTCGGAACTCGAGGCTTTGCCATATGGCTTACTCCTTAAGGACTCCTTGTATAGGAATGATTGGAATGTAGAGACGACATTCACGTCACCTCTCAGAGGATGACTGCGAATCCGTAGACTCAAACGTTAGTCTTTACTATATCGCCATCGTGGCTGTGAATGGCGGAGAGTTGCATAAAAAATTTGGATTAAGGCGTGCAGGAATCCCAAAAGGAAACTGGGAGCCGAGACTGTTTTGGCGAAAGAGGACGGAGGATGGCAACAGACCAGAATCCTTAATATGAATATGCAATTGCAGTCTTATCAATTTTGGCTTTGCGCGGGCACGCCATGTGCGCGAACATGCTGAAAGCTGAAGGTTTGGTAGCGCTACCGGGAATCGAACCCGGGTTTGAAGATTGAGAATCTTCCGTCCTAACCCCTAGACGATAGCGCCACGGATTCATCGATTATAACAAAGCAAATCGACGGGTCGAGGCGGCGAGTAATCAATTCGCTCGGAGGCGCGTTGAGTATCTGCAGAGCCCGCTTAGATCAGCGGGCCTTGTTTTCGCGAACGAGCGCCACTCCTTTGGCGGGCGTTGCATTCTTGATATTTCGCAGCAAGAACGCCAGTGTGTGCAAGCTGCCAGTAGCGGTGAATCTCTTATTGCGCTAATTCTGCGGGCGAATTGTGCCCGGACCGACGTAGTACAGCTTGATCGTTTTCCCTGCTTCTGTAACGGGCGAGTAATGTTGCAGCCAATCGAAGGTGTGGGGCGGAACTGATTGGTGCAGGAAGTCTCCGACGTAGAATGCGCGAGAGCTTACAGCGATCCAGCCTTGAGCTTTTCCGTTACTATTCGGAATGTCGTAAGGCGGAAGGCCGGAGCGATCGACGTCGGCGCTCGTCCAAATCGCAAGCGTAACGCGGGGGACATGGCGCGACTGCAATTCCCGCGCCAGTGCATAAAGGTCCTGTCCACAATCGAAGTCACAGCCTGTGCTCAAAACTCTTCCAACATCGTTGCCGGCCAGTTCGTTGAAATAAGCCAGAAAGTCCCGCTGCGCTTTTATGCTTTCCGCGGTTTGCCATCCAATGATTACTAGCAAAACGATTAATGTTGCTGAGCGCCAGGAAAAATTCTCAGTCCACGATCTCAATCCTGTTGCGGTGATGACTGTAATCAGAGGCAGACAAACCAGAATATGGCGCAGGCCTACCTGATAGCTCATGTGCAGCGTTACCAAGAGAACGCCGAGCAAAGCAGCAAACGGAAGAAGCGAGGTGAATTCCTGGCTCTCTTTAAAGAGTAAGACGACCGCTGCGCCGGAGGCAATCAACAATGGCAACGGGAGCTTCACTGCCAGAGCGCAAAGGTAGAAGTACCACCAGCCGCCGATTTTCATGTGGCCCAATAAGTAAGAGGCAGAACCGGCGTTGTTTAACACCCAGGCATGAGAGATGCCATTCAGAAGTTCGGGAGCGGGTAACCTGGGATTCTCGAGCACGGCACGTCTCAGCATGGGGCGCGCGAATGCCGGAAAGTGCTGAAAGCTGGGCATGGCCGAAGGCGTTAATCCGGTGACCTGTTGAATCGGTTTCATAGAGAAACGGTATCCGCCCCAAAGAATCAGGAGAGCGAGCGCGAGTGCACCTAGCCAGTTGAGCCCTCGATGCGAAAGGTCTTGTCGTGTTGGGCGCGTTTTGAAAATCCATAGCAGCAGCATGCAACCGCCAGCTGCGGGGACAAACAGGACGGTTGTGAGCTTGGCGAGTAGAGCAAGACCCAAAGTCAGCGCGAACCAGAGCGTGCGTGAACGAGTGAGTTGCTCGAGACACAGTGAGAATGCATAGAGAGCAGCAAGCTGCGTGGATGCGGCCACGATATCGGTGTAGGCGATCGAAGAGAATGCCAGGATCGTTGGAGTCGTCGTGTAGAGAAAAACCGCGAAAACGGCGGACCGCTCTCCTGCGAGATGAAGAGTCCACAGGAAGACGACGACTGCGCCGAGGATGAAAAAGGGGAGCACGCCGAGCCTGGCGAGCATCAGGTTTCGTGGTTGGTGTCCGCTGTCATAGAGGATGTGATTGCCGACGACGTTGTAGTTTTCGTTTTTCGGATCGTCGGCGGGTAGCTTTGGATATCGCTCTCCGGCAATGTACAAGGGGAGGGAGATTGCGATTCTCGACAAGGGCGGGTGCACGGGGTCGAGGGAATAAGTTTTCTTATCGAGGAACTCGATCCCGGCGGCTACGTGGCAGGGTTCATCAAACGCCTGGGCCGTGGTGGAGTACGTGAAACAAATTCTAACTATGGCAATCAGAACGAGCAGTGCGGAAAGAAATATGGGTGAGCGCCTGGTCAGCGTCATTGAGAAAATCTGTCCCTGGGAGCGAGCAGAATATCACAAGGTGAGGACAGGATTGGGCGGTCAGCCACAAGAGCAAACCACAAAGGGCACGAAGGTACACGAAGGAAGGCTAGAACACCCTTGGGCACGGTGGTACTTCCGCAATGTTTTCGCAAAACTGAGGGGCAGCCCGAAGCTGCCCCTTATCTACTGACGTCTGCTTGGCTACTTCACGACTGAGCGCGCGATGTTCGAGTAGGCGGACTGTCCGGCATCGTTGAGTGCTCGCACGCGATATGCAGCACTCTCGCCTTTTTTTAACGTGGAGTCGGAGTATGCCGTTGCATTCGCGGCGAGCTTCGCAACCTGGGTCCATTTTGTTTTAGTGCCATTCGTCCCTTCGACTTGTCGTTCTATGAGAATGCCGGTGGGATCGCCTCCGTGTACCTCCCATGTCAGGTTCGCAGTTGCCCCGCTCATTGTGGCGTTGAGCGAGCTCGGAGTTTCGGGCAGCACCGGCCAGTCGAAATAATCGGCATCGGCGATGGCCATGATGCCGTCTGTGACGGGTAGCGATTCGAGTGTATCGGTTGTGCCGTCTTTCCATTTCAGCGGACGAATGTCGCCGGTTGTGACATTGATCAGTACCGGATTCTGAATGCCGGTGTTCTTCAACGTGAAAGTCGAGTAGAAGGTTGGGAATGCGTTCGCCGGTAGACTGTGAGCTGCAAGCCAGTAGGCTACGATCGATTTCCCGGTCTTTGAGCGGAATCCGTAGCTCATGAATGGGAATTCGGTGCGGCGGCGAAGTGCGGGAATATCGCTTCCAGTAATTTCGATGGATCGATCGAACTTCGTATCAGCGAAGAGCGCATTCGTATTCTGCAACGCTAGGAAGACGGGACGCGGCGTGAAGTCATAATCGTGATTGGTCAAACCATGGACGATGCCGAAGTCGTCATACTCGTTGCCGTCAACGCCTGCGGTGAGCAGCCAGACGAACGTTTTCACTCCGGCTGCGTGGTTATAAATCAGGCCGCGCGGAACGTATTTGGCCTGCACGGATTCGTCAGATCCGATCCATGATGGGATCGAGTTGAATTCATCATCGAAGAACGGAATGTTCTTCCTGATGTCTGGATAGTTGTTGACGAGATCGCGCAACTTCTGTGGAGACTCATTTAAGTACGCGCCGTAATCCATGGTCTCGGGATTCATGTTTTGGCCGTACCCGGGATAGGTGTGATACGCGTAGACGTCGATGCCTGATGCGCACTTGCAGGTATCGAGCGCGACCTTCGTGAATTCGCGTGATGGATCGGCTTGGCCTCCGTAGATGAC
>DATJWZ010000115.1:0-7251 GCA_035500795.1 Candidatus Eiseniibacteriota bacterium
GAAACCAGCGGCCTCATCGTCGTCGCCAAAAATAACGACACGCACCGCAAACTAGCCGCACAGTTCTCCCGCCGGGAAGTGAAGAAAACCTACATTGCACTTGTCCAAGGCTGGCTGAAGAAAGATTCGGGCACAATCTCCGCCAGCATCAGCCGTGATAAGGTGCGGCGCATTCGAATGACAACTCGCGGTTCCGGAGGCCGCGAGGCCGTTTCCCACTACAAAGCCCTGCGCAGAATCGACTCTCCGTATGGGAAATTCACCCTTGTCGAGGTCAAGATCGATACCGGCCGCACCCACCAGATTCGCGTCCACCTCTCGTCACTGGGGCACCCCGTTGTTGGCGACGCACTCTATGGAGCTGCGAGCGAACTCCGCGGCCGCCGTGAAGCCGGACGCACGCCCCCAACGATCTCGCTCCATAGAAACTTCCTGCATGCGGCGCAGTTGGAACTGGTTCATCCACGGACGGGCAAAAAAATTGGGCTCAGTGCTCCACTCCCGAATGAACTTCGCGGTTTCCAGAATTCCCTTGAACCGGGCCCTGCAGGCCCGATCCCCCCCAAGTAGGCCCCGCCACAACATATCCAATCAGTGGCCCAGCACAGCTATAATGGTTGTGAGGGTAGAGAGCTTTGCGCACAAAATGTTTCCCAGTAGTCGCGTTGCTTTGCGCGGCGCTGCTCGCGTCCGCAGCGGCACAATCGACAACAGATTCACCAGCAAGCAATCCTACAGCGCAACAGCCAACGACTGGGGCGTCCGAATCCGCGGCTCCTGATCAAAAGGCTGCAGATTCCCCTTCCGGCGACCAGGGCCTCACGACTCTGCGCACCACCACGAACGAAGTAAACGTCGTCTTCACCGTGACCGACAAACACGGTCACCGCGTCACCGATCTAAAGCAAAATGATTTCCGCATCGCTGACGACAACAAGCCGCCTCAGGAAGTTCGCAGCTTCCACGCCGAAACAAACCTGCCGCTCCAGGTGGGCCTGCTGATCGACGCCAGCAACTCCGTTCGTGACCGGTTCCGTTTCGAGCAGGAATCGGCGATCGAATTTCTAAACCAGACGATTCATCCGACAAAAGATCTCGCCTTTGTTGTCGGCTTCGATGTCACTCCCGAAGTGACACAGGATTTCACTGACAGTTCGGAAGCCCTCGCCCATGGCGTGCACGAACTTCGCCCAGGTGGCGGCACGGCGCTCTACGACGCTCTCTACTTTGCCTGCCGCGACAAGCTCCTGAAAGCGCCAAAGAACACTCCGGTTCGCCGCGCCATCATTCTGCTCAGCGATGGCGAGGACAACCAGAGCCACGTCACTCGTGAAGAAGCCATCGAAATGGCGCAGCGCGCCGAAGCTGTCGTCTATACGATCAGCACCAATGTGAGCGGGACAAAAGGCTCTGGAGACAAAGTCCTGGAGCGCATCGCCGACGCGACGGGCGGATATGCCTTTTTCCCCTTCCAGATTCGCGATGTGGCCAATGCCTTCGCTGCAATTCAGGACGAACTCCGCAGTCAGTATGCCGTCTCCTACAAGCCTGCAGATTTCAGGGCCGACGGCCACTACCGCACCATCGAGATCGTGGCCAACGATCGCAAGAACTTCCGCGTCCGCGCCCGCCGCGGATACTACGCTCCCGCGCAATAACCGCAACCTCTAGTCAAGAAGCCGCTCCTTCATGTACCTTCGTGCCCTTGGTGGTTATCGCTGTTCCGTGGCCAAACGAATGCCTGGATACTCCGGAACTCCTCTTCGTAAAAAGCTCGGCATCAAGGATGGATTCCATTTCGTCCTGATCGATGCTCCACCGGATGTGATCACCGAATTGAAGCCATCCTTAAAGAAATGTACGTCGTCGAATGACGGGAAGACTGCAATCGATTTCGCAATGCTATTCACCAAATCTGCCGCCTCGCTCAAAAAGGAGTTCGCGAAAATCGCCAGGAATCTTTCGCCAGCCGGAATGCTCTGGATCAGTTGGCCGAAAAAGACATCAGGAGTGGCCACCGATCTAAACGAAAACATCGTTCGCGAAACGGGCCTCGCCGCCGGTCTCGTCGATGTCAAAGTCTGTGCGGTAACGGACGTCTGGTCTGGATTAAAATTCGTGCGGCGTCTCAAAGACCGCTAAAAGCGCATTTCACGAAACAGAAGAGGAAGAAACATGGTTCGTGTAGGACTCATCGGATTCGGCTTGGCAGGACAGGCGTTCCACGCTCCCATGATTCGCGGCGTGGAGGGAATGGAGTTGGCGTGCATCCTGGAGCGCCACACTAACAATGCGAAAACGCGGTATCCCAACGTCCGCATCGCCCGCAACCTCGACGAGATGCTCTCCGATAAGTCGATTAATGTTGTTGTGGTCGCCACTCCGAACGACACGCACTACTCCTACACCAAAGCGATTCTTGAAGCAGGCCGCCACGTCGTGGTCGACAAACCGTTCACTCCAACGATGAGAGAGGCCGAAGAACTCGTTCAACTAGCGGCCAAACGCAATCGACTCATCTCCGTCTATCAAGACCGCCGCTGGGACGGCGCCTACATCACTGTAAGAAAGCTGATCCAATCCGGCGCCCTCGGCAAAATTGCCGAATACGAAACGCGCTTCGACCGCTTCCGCCTCGAGTCAAAACCCGGAGCATGGCGTGAGCAAGCTGAGTTCCCCGCCGCCGGCGTCCTTTGGGATCTCGGCCCGCATCTCATCGATGGAGCGCTGGTCCTTTTTGGCGAACCCGAATCGATCTACGCCGCGGCCCTTCGCCAGCGCGAAACCGCAAAAATCGACGACGCCTTCGACGTCATCATGCAGTACCCGAAATTACGCGCCACCCTGCGCGCGCGCATCATCGCCTACGCCCCGAGTCATCACTTGCTTGTGCATGGCTCCGAAGGATCATTCGTGAAATACGGCATGGACCCGCAGGAAGAAATTCTTCGAAGCCCAAACTATCCTGACGGTCTCGATTGGGGCAAGGATTGGGGACTCGAAACAGAAAAACATTGGGGAACGTTGACCCGCGTAGGCGAGAACCCACGCAAGATCCAGACCGAACGCGGCGACTATCGCGGCTTCTACGTCAACTTCCGCGACGCCGTTGAAAAATGCGCGCCGCTCGAAGTACCGCCAGAACAATTCCTTCGCACACAGCGCGCGCTCATCCTGGCTCACAAAAGCAGCCGCGAAAAGAGAGTAGTCCGCTGGGAAGAACTGGCCGAGTAGTCTCGGCGTTTTCTTTTTAGGCTCGCCTCAGTGAGGCATAAAAATTCAAGAGGCCGCGCCCAATTATTTTGTGAATCTTCCCCATTCGAAAGCCTTGTTCAACTTGTTTTGCAAATCTCCTCCATGCGAAAGTTTTGTCCCAGTTTTATGAGTTCCTTACGGCTCCCTCGATAACTTACCCACTCATCGTTCATCGCGATTGAATTCTTAGACAGCGATGAACGATCGAGGAGGCAAGTATGTCCCGTTTTCGGGTCGCACCGGTATTTCTGCTTCTCACCGTCATCATCACCCAGCCTTCTGCCAAGGCCCAATCCACCTTCGGAACGGTCATAGGCGTGGTCAAAGATCCCAAAGGCCTGGTGATTCCCGGCGCGAACATTAAGTTGCTCAACATGGAGGAACATTCCAGTCGAGCCGAAGTCTCCAACGCTGATGGCGAGTTTCAGTTCATGAATGTAAAGCCCGGCCGCTACGAGGTCGACGCTGTTGCGGACGGCTTCGGCACATTCAGACTGCAATCTCTGCAGCTGGACGCTCGGCAGACTCTTCGCGCCGATCTCACACTCCAGGTAAAGTCGGCGACGGAAACAGTGGAGGTTGGCGACACCGCTCCGATGATTAACACCGAGAGCGCAACTCTCGCAGATACCAAAGACTTTCTGCAGGTGTCGCAACTTCCGGTCAATTATCGCGGCGCCACGACCAGTTCGATGGCCGTGCTCGATACAGTTCCCGGCGCACAACAGGATGCCAACGGCAATGTGGCGATTGGAGGAGGTTTGCCCTCTCAGGTGCAGTATTCGGTTGACGGGGCATCGACCGTCAACATCCGCCAGAATGGAGCTCTCGGCAACATGAACCCGTCGTCCGAGTTGATCAGCGAATTCAAGGTTGCTCAATTCAATAACAACGCTGAATTCGCCCAACTCGGAGATGTCACGATCTCGACGAAGAGTGGCAGCGATCGTTTGCACGGCAGCCTCTTCGAGTACATGCAGAACAGCCTCCTCGATGCCACTCCCTACAATCTGCCACTGAAGCCGCACAAAGCTTTCAATACTTTTGGGGGCAGCCTCGGAGGTCCGCTGAGAATCCCCTACGCCTTGGACAAGGACTCACACACATTCTTTTTCGTGGCCTACGAGGGCAATCGCAGGCGATTAACCACACCCTCATTCCTCAGTGTTCCCACCGCAGCAATGCGAAACGGAAATCTCAATGACCCAAACTTCATCGGCACGAACAGCATCGTAGTGAATCCACTTACCGGACAACCCTTTCCCAACAATTCTGTCGCCTGTAATCCCGATTGCATCAATCCGGTAGCTACATCTCTCTTTGGGATGCTTCCCTCCCCAACCTCTCCCAACACCAGCGTGAATTACCTGCAGCAAACCCCTGTTCCCAGCAATACCGACGGATATGACATCCGCGTCGACCGCACTCTTACCGCGAAGCAATCGATCTATGGCCGATGGAGTGCCAAGAACATTGCGTCGACGATGCCGAACCCACTGTTGCCCAGCGACTCCGACAACGAAACGGATCGCAACCTGCTCCTTTCGCACAACTACGCCATCACCAATACGCTGGTGAACGAGGCTCGATTTGGCTTGTCGCTCTTCCGCATCGGAGTTCATTTCCCAATCGAAGGAGCAAACGCAATCCAACAGTTAGGACTGGTCGGGCTCGACATCAGCGATCATCCGACAGCGTCGGCATTCCCCACCTTTAACTTCAGCGATACCGGCCTGACACCGATCGGACGCGACAAAGCCGGAGTCACCAAATCGCAAACCATTCAGTTCACCGACAATCTCGGCTGGGCTCGCGGCAAGCACAGCATGAAGTTCGGAATCGACATCCGCCGGGTTGCCTATGCCGACATCGAGAGCTTCGGAGGATCCGACGACTTTGGCGCCTTTACTTTCTCGGGTGGCGCACTCACGGGCCTACCGGCCTGCTCTCCAACGCTCACAACACCCACTCTCTGCGAGTCCTCGTTCGCCGATCTTCTCCTCGGACTTCCGGCAAAGACTTACACCGCACAATCTGGCCCTGATGTCCTGGCGCACACCATCCAAACAGGCGTCTACACCCAGGATGAATGGCATGCGAACCGTCGGCTCACCCTCAGCTTCGGACTCCGTTGGCAGGCCCTGCCTCCATTCGTCAGTCCGCTGAATAATCTCACCGCGTTCGATAAGCGGAACGGCGGCGTCATCGTTCCGGATGCGAACATCCCGCGGCAGGCCTTCCTTGAGTCGATCAACGCTTGCGCCGGTCCCTATAATCCCTACGGCGTTGCCAATCCCAATCTGCCCTGCGGTCCCGTGGAATCCGCCAGTTCGCACGGCCTCGGACCCGGAGTTCGCGAATTCTACAAAGGGAACTTCCAGCCACGCGTGGGCTTCGCCTTTCGTCCCTTCGGCGACGAAAAGACCGTCATTCGTGGCGGCTTCGGCATTTTCACGATGACCAACCTTGGCCAGCTTTCCTTCAACACCACGAACATCAGCGTAGGAGTCGTTCGCACCACTGCCAATTCCGTGCAGACTGGCGCACCCGCGTATCAGTTCCCAAATGTCACGACGCCGATCAGCCCGGCGGCGCTCGCCGGCACGGGTGATTTCTACCAGAACACTCCCCTCAACTATCGCGATCCGCAGTCTGCGCAATGGAACCTCACGGTCGAACGCGAACTCGTCGGCGACACCACGTTGCGCGTCAGCTACGTCGGGACGAACTCCTACCGCATGAGCCAGACTGTCGATCTGAATCAGCTTCCCCCGAACACACTCTCACCCAATCCGAATCCCAAGCCGTATCCAAACTGGGGACGCATTCTCTCTTCCGAGAATGAGGGATCAGTGAACTACGAAGGCCTGCAATCCGAACTAAATCATCGCACCCGTGGCGGACTCACGTTGCAGGCAAGTCACGTATGGGCCAAGAGCCTGGGCAACGTTGGCGGAGACGCACCCACCGCGTTCTCCCCGGAAGTCATTTATGGAACGCCGGTTGCCGATCGTTTTGATCTCACAGCCAATCGCGGAAACGTAGCAGCCGTACGCCGTCAGCGCCTGCTGATTTCCTCCATTTACGAATTGCCTTTTGGCAACGGACGCCACTTCTTCAACCACATGAGTTCTCTTCCGCAAGCGATTCTCGGAGGATGGTCGTTGAGCACGATCGCTCTCTGGCAGACTGGGCCTTACCTGACTCCGATAACCAGCCCGAGCTACGATCCGGGCAACCTGAATCTTGTCTATCGTGGCTCATACCAGCGGCCCGACTGCATTGGGGACGGCAACTTGTCGAACCCGAGCCCGGGAGAATACTTCAACCCCGGAGCATTCGTGGCACAACCATCTGGCCCAGTTGGGAACTGCCGCGTCGGAAGCCTCCTCGGCCCTGGTACTGTTGCGATCGCCGGTGGTCTCTCAAAGACATTCGCACTCGGCGAAAAGTTTCACCTTAAGTTCGAGAGCACATTTACCAACATCATCAACCACTCGAACTATGCTCCGCCCTCAACCGATGTGACATCTTCAACCTTCGGCCAGATCACCAGCGTGCAGACATCTGAAAACGCAGGGAACCGCACTGGACAGGTCGCGCTCCGTCTCGAGTTCTAGACGCCTGCGCGACTTCGCCTTTCCACCATTGCATGGGGAAGAAATCAGTTAGCATTCTTCCCATGCAAGTCCTTCCGCCCGGCCTGACCGCCAATGACGTATTGCACGCTCTGAAGGGCGACTCCGTTCTTCTCTTCGTCGGCAGCGCCATCGCCACAACCGGTCTGGTCGCCCTGGCTTTAGCAGGAGTGCGCCGCAAGAATTCGGCTCTGCTCCTTTATTTCGCCGTCTTCGCCATGCTCTACGGTGCTCGCATGTGTATGCAGACCGCAACCGGATATTACCTATCCGACGGATCGCCAATCTTCACCCGGCTCAGGGAGGCCATTAATTTCGTTGTTCCAATCCCGGCGTTTCTGTTCTTCGATGGAGCCGG
>DATJWZ010000116.1:0-12914 GCA_035500795.1 Candidatus Eiseniibacteriota bacterium
TTCGAGCGTCATTGATATGCCTTTATCTTTCGTTCTACAAAACGTTGGCGGAGGATTGGGTGGCATGGTTCTGTTTCTGCCGCTCGTTCTCCTGATCTTCTACATGTTCTATTCCCAGCAGCGGCGCCAGAAAAAGTGGCAAGGCATGCTGGATCAACTGAAAACCGGGGACAAGGTCACGACAAGCGGCGGCCTGCGAGGCACAATCATGGCGCTCAAGGACGACTCGCTCCATCTTCGCGTTCCGCCCAACAATCTGGTGGTAGAAGTGACCAAGGCCTCAGTCACGCACGTGAGCACGACGGAAGAAGAACCGAAAAAATAGTCGCGAGCCGCGAGTCCTGAGTCGCGAGCAACGCGTTACGTGCCCGAGATTCTCAGGACTAACGACTCGGGACTCGGGACTGGTTTTTTTATGAATAAGAATCTTCTCTGGAAGCTAGTAGCGATCTCTGCCTTCATGCTTTTTTGTCTGTATGGCATCTTCGGCATTCCGAAGAGGTTCACCCTCGACGGGCTGGCCGACGCGCTTCTCGATCATATCCATCTGGGTCTTGATCTTAAGGGCGGTACGCACCTGATTCTGCAGGTGCACGTCAACGATGCCATCAATGTTGACGCCCAGAACGCCATCGAGGTGCTGAAGGATCAGTTTCGCAGCCACAAGATCCAGTACACCGACATCGTCCAGCCAGAACCGCAAAACAATCCGGACCACATCGTACTGAAGGGCGTTTCGTCGGATGCGCGCAGTGACCTGCGCCAGATCGTGCAGGACCGCCTGCCGGAATACGACCTCAGCAGCGGAGCCGAGAATACATGGACGTTGGCAATGAAGCCCTCAAATCTCACGGACCTCAAGAACCGTGCGGTTACGCAGGCGATCGAGACCATTCGCAACCGTATTGATTCTCTTGGCGTCAGCGAGCCCACAATTCAGGAACATGGTCTGGGTCAATACCAGATACTTGTACAACTTCCGGGTGTCGACGATCCAGGTCGGGTGAAAGAGATCATGCAGAACACCGCCATGCTCGAGATCAAGCAGGTAATCGGCGGGCCATATCCGAGTCAGGCGGCGGCATTGCAGGCGAATAACGGGCTCATACCCGCCGACCAGTTGCTCCTTCAGGGGAATACACTGGGGGGACGCGCCGAGGGCGAGCAGTGGTTCCTGGTGTCACGTGTCTCTGCGATCAGCGGCAAGGACTTGCGCCATGCCGATCCGACCACCGATCAGAATGGTCAACCCGATGTGAACTTCCAGTTGACGAGCGAAGGCGGCCAGCGTTTCTTCAGCTTCACCTCCGCTCACGTGAAGGATAGCCTTGGAGTTGTACTCGACGGGAAAGTGCGCGAGGTTGCGACCATCGACGAGCCCATCCGCGATCAGGTTCAGATCCGCGGCCATATGGATGCCCAGGCGGCGAAAGATCTGGCGATGATTCTGAATTCAGGCGCGCTGCCGGCTAGTATTTCGTACCTGAACGAAGAAGTGGTAGGAGCCTCTCTGGGAGCGGATTCCATCCGCGCAGGTGTTCGTGCTGCGGTTATCGGCATGGTCGCTGTACTAATCTTCATGCTGGTCTACTACCGCGGCGCCGGTGTCAATGCAGATGTGGCTCTGATTTTCAACCTGATCATTCTGCTCGGATTCCTCGGGTGGTCGACGATCGCTGGCGTGAATGTTGCTCTAACGTTGCCCGGGATCGCCGGGGTCATTCTGACCGTCGGCATGGGAGTCGATTCGAATGTGCTGATTTTTGAGCGTATCCGTGAGGAATTGCGGAATGGCAAGACACCGCCATCAGCAGTAGATCAGGGATTCAGCCACGCCTGGATTACGATTGTTGATACGCACGTGACTACGATCGTTTCGGCAGCGATTTTGTTCATCTTCGGTACCGGACCGGTGAAAGGGTTCGCGACGACGCTGACGTTCGGCTTACTTGCAAACCTATTCACGGCAGTCTTCGTTTCGCGCGTCATTTTCGATTGGGTCCTGAGCCGCAAACAGCGCGGAGATGCGCTGAGCATTTAGGAGATTTGGTAATTGGGAAATTGAGTAATTTGGCAATCTGAAGACTTTTGAGGTGTTTGGGAGCTCTTTTAAATTGCACAATTACAAAATTACTCAGTTGAGATAAGGGGCTAGAACCGGTGGAGTTTTTTCATAACGTCAACATCGATTTTCTCGGGAAGAAGTGGTACTTTCTTGCCTTTTCGCTGATCTTTAGCGTGGCCGGCGTGCTTTCCATGCTCTTTTGGCACGGAATTCCGTGGGGTGTCGATTTTCGCGGTGGGACTTTGGTTTATGTGAGATTCTCGCACACGCCAGATCTAAAAACCGTGCGCGCAGACATGGATCGTGCCGGCCTAAAGGACCCGAAGATTCAGCGCTATGGTGTCGCCTCCAACAACGAGGTTCTGATCGACTTGGGTCTTAGCGAAACCAGTGAGCAGTCTCTCGAGCAAGGCAAGAACAAGATCATCAACGCGCTAGAGAAGAATGCTCCTGCCGGTAAGCAGGACCTGAACAATGCCGCCGTGCTGACCATCAAGACTTACTTGATGGACAAGGATCCGATGCACTTAGGCACCGATGCCGACCCAAAGTATGCGGCTCAGGCGCAGGCTATCGCCGATTTCCGGGACAAAGTGCATGGTGGCGTTCTGAGCTCATTGGATCAGCTCAAAGGCGCGCCCGGGGTCGATCCGGCCGCTGCCTCTTCCATTTCCGACGCTTTTTATGTCTCGGATTTTCATGTCCAAAACGTCGCAATCGTTGGCCCTCAAGTCGGGAGCCAGTTGCGTACCCAAGCCGGGCTTGCCACCCTCTACTCCTTGATCGGGATGTTGGTCTATCTTGGCTTCCGATTCGAGTGGATCTATGGCGTTGCTGCGGTGATCACCGTATTCCACGATACATTGATTACAGTAGGCGCGTTTTCTCTGCTGGCACCGAGAGTCGACATTTCCCTGACCGTCATTGCCGCAATTCTGACCCTGATTGGTTACTCTAATAACGACACGATCGTGGTATTTGACCGCATCCGCGAAAACATTAAACTCATGCGGCGGGAAAAGCTGTCGGAGATCGTCAACCGCAGCATTAATCAGACTCTTAGCAGAACCATCTTGACAGCGGGCCTAACCTTCCTTACTGTACTTGCTCTCTTCTTGTTTGGCGGCGAGGTGTTACGTGGATTTAGCCTTGCGCTGGTAATTGGCATCCTAATCGGAACGTATTCTTCGATTGCCATTGCTGCCCCGATCTTGGTTGCGTATCAGGATTGGCGAGTCGAGAAGGGCAAGCGACCGGTCGGTATGCCTGTAGGCAAGCAGGTCAGCAAAGTTAGGTAAGAAACCCGATAGAAATCACGGAATCATTGGTTTACGCCTTCTTAAATGCGCGTTAGAAGGTTTGCTTCGGCGCCACGTCGGATCCAAAGGACCCCTTGGCGCGCAATAAGATTCTGGGAGCAAAGGAGAAGTAGTCGGTGTCTAAGTATCCGTAGGGGTCTGAACGTTTGGGGAGAATCACATGTTTGAAGACAGCCTTATCGAGTCAGGCGGCAAGCTAAAGACGAAGCGGGGATGGACGTCCATTATTTCGTTCGCCTTGCAGTTCATGATCATCGGAGTGATGGTGCTGATTCCGTTGATCTTCACAGAGGCTCTGCCGAAGACGGTCACTCTCGGCTTCCTGGTGGCACCTCCACCGCCACCGCCACCTCCACCGCCGGCCGCAGCCCCGGTGAAGGTCGTAAAAGTTATCCAGACAGATATCGTCAATGGTCAGCTGCGCACGCCCACCAAGATTCCTAAAAAAGTCGAAATGATCAAAGAAGAGGAAGCTCCTCCGCCGGTCATGGCCTCGGCTGGAGTGGTCGGCGGCGTCCCGGGTGGCGTCCCCGGCGGCTCGATGGGCGGCGTTATCGGCAGCGTGTTGAGCTCGACTCCCGTTGCCGTTCCGAAAATTGCAACTCCGCAGCGCGTGCGTGTGTCTGCTGGTGTAACGGCAGGTCTGTTGGTGAAGCGCGTTCAGCCGTCGTATCCGCCGCTTGCCCGTCAAGCACGCATTCAAGGCACCGTGGTTCTGCAGGCGCAAATCAGCAAGACTGGAGACATCGAGAACTTGCAGTTGATCAGCGGTCACCCGATGCTCGCGCCAGCTGCGATCGAAGCGGTGAAGCAGTGGAAGTACCGACCGTATCTACTGAACGGCGAGCCGGTGGAAGTCGAAACGCAGGTCCAAGTGAACTTTACGCTGGCCGGGGGCTAGATTCCCGGTATTGTTCTCTCGAGTCGCGAGAGTACGAATATTTTGCCCTCCCCGTCCCTTCTAAGACCAGTGACGGGCAGGGCTCTTCAGTGGGCTTCGGCAGCATTCTCTTGTGCTGTGAGGCTTTACTGGTGTGGCAGAAGCCGCACGCCCGCGGGCAGTTCGAATCCCAGCCAGCGGTTAGCACCGTAAGTGCATCAAAGGTTCCTAGTTACGAAGCAGTAAAGAGTTCCGAGGAGGAAAAGCAAACTCATGTTCGCACTTCACGTAGCAGGCATTCTCAATCACGTACCTGCCGCAGCCACCTGGATCGTCCAGGAAGGCGGCGGTGCCATGGCGACCGATCCGTTGGGTCTGTGGAAGGCAATGGGATGGGTTGCGCGAACCGTCGTGATCATCCTGTTCATCATGTCAGGTTGGTCGATCGGTGTGATGATTGACCGCTGGCTGGCATACAGCGCGGCTCGCAAACAGTCACGTGCTTTTGCTCCCGCGGTTGCAGGAGCTCTCCGCGATGGCCGCATCGACGAAGCTATCAAGGTTGCCGAGCGCAACAAGAAGAGCCACCTGGCGAAGGTTGTTACTGCTGGCCTGATGGAATTCAAGGCCCACCAGGATAGCCCTGGTGCCATCCCCGGGGAGACTATTGAAGCCTCCAAGCGCGCTCTCGAGCGCACGGAAGCCATTGTCCACGCTGAGTTGAAGCGCGGACTGGGCGGCTTGGCCACGATCGGTTCGACTGCCCCCTTCGTGGGACTGTTCGGAACTGTGATGGGCATTCTGAACGCCTTCATCGGCATCAACAACTCAAAGGCCACCGGTCTGGCCGCCGTCGCCGGCGGTATCGCGGAAGCCCTGGTAACGACCGCCATCGGGCTGCTCGTCGCCATCCCGGCCGTTATGATGTTCAACTACCTGACTGGTCGCGTGGAAGCATTTGACGTCGAGATGGACAACTCGTCCTCCGAATTGATCGACTACTTCCTCAAGAAGCGCGGCGACGTCAGGCGGTAAGGCCCGCCAGTAAGGCCGCGGGTTCGATTCGCATGAGTTGCTTGTCCGGCGCTGGAACCTTCCAGCGCCGGCCTTCTCGACTTAGAGGCGGATCAGCAACCACGGCTGCGGAAGGACGGGAGACTAACCTATGGCATTAGCAAAGAGAGACGAAGGATCGAAGGTCAGCTCAGAGATCAACGTCACACCCATGGTGGACGTGATGCTCGTGCTGCTGATCATCTTCATGGTGGTCACGCCCATGTTGCAGAAAGGTATCAGCGTGGACATGGCCAAAGTGAATAACCCGGAGCAGATGCCCGACGCTGATAAGGAAGACGCGCTACTGGTCTCTATCACACGCGATGGCAAGGTCTACTTCGGCAGCGAACAGATCACGGTCGACAACCTGACAACGAAGGTCAAAGATCGCCTCGCGAACAAGCCCGATAAGCGCGTTTACGTGAAGGCTGATATGCGCGCCCGCTTTGGGAGCGTAGTTCAGGTGGTGGATTCAGTGCGCGCAGCCGGTGTGGACGATCTCGGTCTGCTGACAGATCAACGAAAGACATCTCCAACCACCCCGCCTCCTGCTGGCACAACAGGGCAAGGCCAGGCAGGGCAATAGAGGAGAGCTATTATGGGAATGAATGTTGGCACGCACGGTGGACAGAGCGCGAACATCAACGTAACGCCCCTCATCGACGTGCTTCTCGTGCTTCTGATCATCTTTATGGTGATCTCTCCGGTGACGCCGAAAGGCTTGGATGCGCTGGTTCCTCAGCCGCCACCGCCGAATGCACCCAAGAACACCACGCCGGACCGTACCGTGGTCGTACAGTTAATTGATCGCGGCGCAGGCCAGGAACCGGGTGTCAAGATCAACAACGAAGATGCGACTTGGGACAATCTTCAAGGTCGGCTCACCGACATCTACAAACAACGCGCGGAGAAGGTGATGTTCGTGAAGGGAGACGATTCGATTCCTTTCGTCAACGTCGCCAATGTGATTGACATTGCCCATGCCTCCGGTGTGGACAAAGTTGGTCTGATCACCGCAAAAATAGAAGCGGGCGGCTAGACTGTCCGTCGGGAATGGCCTGGAGTTGTGCAATTCTTCACTCGGCCCGCGGCACGGAGGCGTTCCAGCTTCCGTGCCGGCAAGGGTTCGCTTGTCAAACTGTCGTCTCTGGGCCTAGGATGCTGTGGCGAGGGAGACTTATACCGCAATGAATAAAACTCTTAGACTGCTGACGCTTGGCGCAGTGGTGCTGGCGCTC
Source organism: Candidatus Eiseniibacteriota bacterium (assembly GCA_035500795.1). Taxonomy (GTDB): domain Bacteria; phylum Acidobacteriota; class Terriglobia; order Terriglobales; family Acidobacteriaceae; genus Sulfotelmatobacter. The sequence goes on from DATJWZ010000116.1 coordinate 6,559, forward strand.
TTCTCCTCTGTGGGATGCGACAAGCTCAAGGCCCGCGATCAGCTCAACAAGGGCGTCAAGGCCTACAAAGACAATCACTACGAGCAGGCAATCGATCACTTCCAGCAGGCGGTGCAGCTGGATCCTGCACTGATCAATGCGCGCATGTATCTGGCGACTGCATTCGTATCGCAATATATTCCGGGCGTCGATTCTCCTGACAATTTGCGAACTGCGCAGCAGGCGATCGACGAGTACACAAAAGTCATCGACATGAACCCGACGCGCGATCAGAAGGTCAATAGCGCCAAGGGAATCGCTTACCTCTACCTGAACGAGAAGAAGTGGGATGACGCCAAAAAGTACTACCGTATGGCGTCTGATCTTGATCCTAACGATCCTGAGCCCTATTACTCGGTCGGCGTTATCGATTGGACAGCGTGCTACCAGCCGCGCATGGAAGAACGTGCCAAGCTGGGTATGAAGCCCGAGGAGCATTTAAGCGCGAAAAACAAAGACCAGAAAAAGGCCTGCGAAGACCTTAAAGCCAAGAACGGACCCGCGATTCAGGAAGGCATTGACAGCCTGAACAAGGCAATTCAGCTTCGCCCCGACTACGATGACGCAATGGCCTACATGAACCTCATGTACCGCGAACGCGCCGATGTGGAATGCGATGATGAGGCAGCCCGTGCGGAAGATCTGAAGACGGCTGATCACTGGGTCGACGAGACTCTCCGGGTCAAGAAGGCGAAAGCCGAAAAGGCGGCACAGAGCCAGGGTGGAGGCATCACCATGGATCAGAGCAAGTAGCTTCCAAATCCCGCTAACCATCAAGCCTTCCACACTTCGGTGGAAGGCTTTTTCATTCGTGGCTACTTGTTATAAAGGCGGACTTCCACCTTTGCGAATTGCCACTTCTGCATATGGGAATACATCCGAGGCAAGACTTCCGACAGCATCATGGTCGTGGCATCTGGCTTCTCTGGAGTTCCATTGTTCATTAGCATGACCCAAACACTCGAGTAGCGTGGCAGTTCTTTGCGGAGGAGCTCCGGACTGGGTTTGCCGGTGAAGTCGCGATAATTGAGTCCTGTCCCATCGTCGGGAAATAAGATCTCCGGTCCAAAATGTCCATCGAATTGCGGACTGGCAGTGTTCCGTCCGGATCGCAATGAGCGCACGTATTCATATGGGATCCGCGTTTCAGCGATGTGAAATACCACAGCATCGTTGGGCCGCGCGTGGTCAAGAATGAAACCTGATGCGGCGATCGATGCGTCGCGCTCGTTATCGAAATCGTGAGAATAGACAAACGGAACGGATCGCGCGGAGAGTAGAAGAAGTGCGCCTGCGACAATGCCGCTGAGCCAAATTGGGCGGATAGTTCCGATTCCTGCAGCAGTCAAAATCATCAGCGCAGGGATGCAGAAGATCATGTACCGCGGCAAGAAAACCGGTCGTGCGAACGAAAGCAGCACCGTCAGAAGCACGGGAAAGATCAGCCAGATCGAAAGAAACTGGACACGCCATTCAGTCCAGGTCTGTGCGTGTCTGAACAGGCTGCGGCCGACCGCAAACACCGCCAAAGCACATCCCGCCAAATAAAGGATCGGCCAGGCATTGGTACAGTCTCCGGAGAATTGCGCAAGATCCGAGATCCCTGGACGCTTGATCCACTTGATGGGTCCCGCTCCGGTCTTCGCCACAAAAATCAGAACAGGGGCAACGCCTGCTGCGATGATCCGCCAGTTCTTGCGCATGTCTTTGGCATTGACCATCCACAATTCGTCTGCCGGTTCTGCCTTGTCGAAATTCGTCGCATCGCCGACGCATAGCAGCGCCAGCCACTGAGCAACAATCAACAGAAGTGCATAGAAATGCGCATAGACGGCCAATATGGACGTCAGGAGATACGCTCTGTGCTTTGCGTCGGTTGGATTCTGGAGAAAAGCAACGAGAAACGCGGATGAAAGCGTGCCCAACAAAGCAAAAAGCGCATAACTCCGCGCCTCCTGCGCGTAACGAATGTGGTATGCGCTGACCGAGAACAGGGCAGTCGAAATCAGTGCAGTTCGACGGTCAAAAAGCAAACTTGCGAGCCAGTAAACGACCGGGATTGTTGCTGCCGCGATTGCGGCAGACAAGCTTCGGATAAAGAATGGACTCTGCCCGAGGTACAGCCACAGGCGCAACAAAATGTAATACAGTGACATATTCGCTTCGCGCCACCAGAGCAAGTGAAGGAAATTTGGCCAGGTGACACGAGCAATTTCCACGCTAAAGGCTTCGTCGAACCAAAAGGGCTTGCAGGTCAGACAGATTAGCCTTAGACCAAGCCCCACAAGCGACACAAATGCGAGACCGATCCACCGCCGCGTTCCGAGCGGCTCCGTCTGTAGGGAATTCGTAACACGTTTAGAGTCATTCGAGATCGGCATGCTCGGCGCAAATGCTCACCGATCATACTATGCGGAACCCTGCCTTCCGGTCGCCCCAGGCGCGACATCGAGTTCCGATCCTGCATCTCCATTAGAATATCCGTTTAGCCGTCGAACGATTTTTCTGGGTCACAAATATGTTCAAAAAGATTCTTATCGCGAACCGCGGAGAAATTGCCGTCAGAGTAATCCGCGCCTGCCATGAGATGGGAATTGCCGCCGTGGCCGTGTATTCTGACGTCGACCGCGCCTCGCTACACGTGCGCAAGGCCGATGAAGCCTATCCCATCGGTCCTGCGGCGGCAACCCACTCTTACCTGAACATTGAGAAAATTCTGGATGTGGCGAGGCGTTCTGGCGCCGATGCCATCCATCCCGGCTACGGCTTCCTTTCGGAGAATGCAAAATTTGCACAAGCCTGCACCGATGGAGGTGTGAAATTTATCGGGCCAACCCCTGCCGCCATGGATGCGATGGGCTCGAAAACGCGAGCCCGTCAGGCGATGGAAAAAGCCGGAGTTCCATTCGTGCCCGGTACCTCTCGGGGACTCGAATCAGTCGATCAGGCGATGGAAGTTGCCGAGCGTATTGGCTACCCAGTGATGCTTAAGGCTGCGGCCGGCGGCGGCGGGAAAGGGATGCGCCTGGTTCAGGCGTTGGCTGATCTAAAGTCGGCTCTCGAGGGAGCCCGCAGTGAGGCGGAGCGTGCTTTCGGTGACGGAGAAGTTTATATCGAAAAAGCCATCATAAACCCGCGCCATATTGAGATTCAGGTGCTGGCGGATGAGCATGGCAACACCGTTTATCTGGGCGAGCGCGAGTGTTCCCTGCAGCGCCGCCACCAGAAAGTTGTCGAAGAGGCTCCGTCTCCTGTGGTGGATCCTAAGATGCGGCACAAAATGGGCGAAGTGGCTGTTCGCGTGGCGCAGACTGCAGGATATACGAACGCGGGCACCGTGGAGTTTCTCGTCGATCAGCAGAAGAACTTCTACTTTCTCGAGATGAACACGCGTCTCCAAGTGGAGCACCCTGTGACCGAACTGGTTACCGGGCTGGACTTGGTTCATCTGCAGATTCGAATTGCAAATGGCGATCCGCTACCCTTTACGCAAAAAGACGTCACGATCCGCGGTCATGCCATTGAATGTCGTATTTATGCCGAAGACCCAGACAACAACTACTTTCCAAGCCCGGGCAAGATCACACTGCTCTTATTGCCATCCGGCCCGGGAGTTCGCCGCGACAGCGGTATGTACGAGGGTTGGACCGTCCCTATGGACTACGACCCGCTTCTCGCGAAACTTATCGGCTACGGCACCGATCGCGAAATGGCAATCTCGCGTTTAACGCGCGCGCTGAACGAATACTTCGTGGGTGGCATTAAGACGAACATTTCGCTGTTTCGCAGAATCCTTCACCATCCCGATTTCCACGCAGGGAAGATCGACACAGGTTTCTTGGACCGGATGCTGAAGCAACGGGAAACGAGCGCGGACCCGGAAGCTGACGTTCAGGCCACCGAAGCTGCAGTCATCGCTGCTGGAATGTTCACCGCCCTAGGCGCGAGTGCCGCTGGTCCAAGCGAACGCGCTGCGACGGATGGCGCGCAGCCGAAGCTCACTCCTGAGTCAAACTGGAAGAAAACGGCGCGTCGGGAAGCACTGCGATGAACGGTGTTGTGAGAAAAGGTGTAGGCTCCAAGAAATGGCAATCGGCTACTGAGTACAGTTGCTCATGACTTACGAAGTCAGCATCGACGGCGAAAACTATCGTCTCGATCTCGCTCAAACCGAGGGTCACTGGTCGTGTCGTCTTGACGGCCGCGAGATCGAAGTTGACGCCGTCCTGGCACGGCCGAATGTGCTCTCGCTACGAATCGGCAATAACGCTTATGAAGTGAAATGCGAGCGCGTCGCGAATGATGTCCACATTTGGGTAGGAAGCCGGCGGTTTGCTCCGGAAGTGCGCGATCCACGCTCGTTACGCAGTCGCAGCCGCGTGATAGACGAGCACGGTCCTCGAAAACTGACGGCTCCTATGCCTGGCAAGGTTGTACGAATAATTTTAGCGCAGGGGAGTGACGTAGAGGCTGGCGCAGGCGTGTTGGTTGTAGAGGCGATGAAGATGCAGAACGAGGTGAAATCCCCAAAGAAAGGAACGATTCAGAAAATCCTCGTCACAGAAGGCGCCGCCGTTAACGCAGGAGACGTTTTGGCAATCGTCGAATAACTTTAATGCAACGCAATCTATCCGACCCTACTTCTCGATTCCGTTGTTATCCAAGACCTTCTTGGCGTAGTAGTTCTCAACCTTCGCGGAATCGCGCAAAACCTCGTAATACGCAGCTTTTAACAATTGTTCGCGGCGGTCGTGAAGTTGCGAACGGATCGCTTGTTGTACTCGCGGATCAGAGAGCTCGCGCTGTCCCGCAGGTTCCTTGGCGACGAGCTTCACAATACGAAACCCAACAGCCTGCCTCGTGGCAGGATTGACTACACCAATGATCGAGCTGTACTGCCCCGGCTTCAGCTTCATAACCGCATCTCGCGTTGCGGGATCTGTGCCCCGAAGTCCGGATTCTGGTACTGTCCCCAAGTCACCACCATTGCCTGACGTTTCCGGGTCCTCAGAGTACTTCATCGCCAAGGTTGCGAAGTCGTCACCACTATCGAGGCGGTTGGAAATCATCTGAATCTTTTTACGGGCATCGGCGTCGTTTTGCGCCTTGTCATTCTGGTTACGCGCCTGCGGGTTCGGTGTTGGAGTCACCATAATCTGCGCGAGATGATACATCGGCTCAATGAGATTGAACTCGCCCTTGTGCGCGTTGTAGTAGTCGGTAATGTCCTGATCGGTAACGTTGATCTTGGAAGAAACTTCCTTATTGATCACCTTGTCAACCGTGATTGAGCGGCGAATATCGCGCTTAAAGTCAGCCTCGGTAATCTTTTTTTCCTGAAGTCTCTTCTGAAACTCTTCCTGGGAAAATGGAGCTTTGGCCTCGTTGTATTTGCGCTCTACCTCGTCGTCTGTGGCCAGTAATCCCAATTTTTCGGCGCGCCGCATCAGAATTTCGTCATCGATCATCTGGTGCAGAATGTTGAGCCGGAGAGCAGTCGCTTGCTCACCCGTAGGTGCCTGTTGAGCGGACGCTACATTGTTGTCGTAGTACTTGTCGACGTCCGAGCGGAAAATCTTCCGGCCATCCACCGTGGCCATCACATCGCCGCCCGGTTTAGAGTTGCACCCGGAGAGTGCCGCGAAAAGAAGGAGCATCAGCAGCGCGGCCGCCGCCTCGAAACAAGATCTCGTTTTTTTCAAGGATGTTTCTCCACTTGGCAACGACAACGAACGTCCGGACGAGAATGACCTTTATCCCGCCCTATTTTACTTGGATGCAGGTATCGGGGCTGCAGGGACGTGTTCAGGTACCGGAAGTCCCGCATCCTTTAAGGCCGAGTCCAGCGCCGCACGTACTTCATCGATCGGGACCGCACCGTCAATTTTACGTCCGTTGATGAATAAAGTCGGAGTTGCGTTAACTCCAAGCTCGTCGGCTTCTTTCATAGATGCGTGTACGGCATCCTCATTCTGCGCCTTTACGCATGCCTGCAGTTTTGCCGAGTCCAGGTTGTGTTTCTGTCCTTGAAGCAACGTTATCTTGTCGAGCGCTTCAAACCGTGCGGCAGGAGTTTCTTTCTTGTCCACTTCCTGCTTGTTGGCATGGATGTAATCGGCAAAATCCCAGTAGGCATCCCCACTTTGATCGGCAAGGCAGTCCGCATCAACCGCAGCATGTACTGCCCACGGATGAATCTCTGTTAGCGGATAGTCTTTGTAGATGAACGTAACCCGATCACCATATTCCTTGAGGAGTTCCGGAAAAAGCGTCTGGTGCATTCGCGAACAGAATGGGCATTCGAAATCGTCGAAATT
>DATJWZ010000117.1:0-1135 GCA_035500795.1 Candidatus Eiseniibacteriota bacterium
CGTTGTTAAAATCGACATTGTGAAGTTTTAATTGCACACACTCTGCCCGGCGCATCCCGGTTGAATAGAGAGTTTCCAACAAAGCCCGATCTCTCAAACCGCGTGCATCACCAGTATTCGGCTCCGCTAGTATGCTCTCGACTTCATCACGGGTGAGTGCATGTTTTGGCAGGAAGCGTCCCAAACGAGGCAGCTCGAGGTCCACGGCCGGATTCTGCACAATGTATTTTTCGCGAGCCATCCATCGGAGCCAGCCTTTCAAAGGTACGAGCATCCCGTGTTGCGTGCGGAAGCTAAGCGGTTCGCCGTTCTTCTTGCGATAGTAGAAAAGATGCCCTCGATAACCTTCCAACAGAGCTGGCGAAATGTCACGAGGACTGTTTATACCTTGATCGGCACACCAGCGTAGAAAGATTTTGAACTGATCCCGTCGTGCTTTGATTGTCTGTTCTGAATATTGTTTCACCAGTAAGGCTTCGAAATGCAATTCCAGCATCGCCTCAAGCTCATTTGCCGGGGGAGGCATTTCGATTCTCCCCTTGCTGTGTCGGCGAGCCAACCTCTTTAGCCCGACGATCCCACATCCGTCTTCCTGCATTGGCTTCTCGCTTTCGGCTATCGCTTTCAGGATGGCTCCGGAATCTCCTGCGCTCCGCTGTTCCGCGATGGTTTGGGAAAAACTACGTATTAGTACGCAAGTTATCGTCTGGAGTTCCCACTCGCTGGTTACCAGAAGTTGTGACCTGCTCCGCGTTTTCGGAACAGGTCCGAGCATGATTTCAGATGCCGGAAAGGGGAAGAGGTCAGGGGCGCGAGGGGATGCAGGCTAAGCTTAAGCAATTCGAATCACAGCAACTGACTCAAGAAGCTCTTTGCTGGGACTACGACCGCGCGATGGATGCGAAAGCAGTCGGCTTGCTGATAGGGAAGATTCATGACTACTTGAAATGAGTGTTGAGCGTTGGTCTGAGCTTGAAAATATCCAAGTGCCGGAGAAAGTGTTTGGTCGCTCATTTTCACTTCCACCAGGAACCAAGGTTTTCGATCTTTGACGACGACAAAGTCCACTTCACGCTTCTGTTTGTCGCGCAGGTAACGCAATTCGAAATCACCTAATCCGAGGTCCGTCCAAGCT
>DATJWZ010000118.1:0-16528 GCA_035500795.1 Candidatus Eiseniibacteriota bacterium
TCAACGGCATCGCGGCTGGCCACCAGCGCAGTAGAGACCTCAATCTCCCGCACGACTGCATTCTGGGTCGCTTCCGCGGCGTTGTCCACGAGATTGGCCAGCGCCCGCTTGATCGAATCGTCGTCGGCCATCACCTTCGGCAAATCTGGCGCCAGAGACAGGTTTAACCTGATTCCATCCAGCCGTCCGTCGAACATCGTGAGAGCGTTCTCGATGATCATGTTGATATCGCTTGGCTGTGGCTTCGCCACGGGGAACCGGGCTAGCGTAGAGAATTCGTCTACCAGCCGGCGCACCGTTTCCACTGCCCCCGCAATTGTCTCGGCGCACGAACGCATAATTCCCGGAGTAGCCGGATCGTTCTGGGTAGCCCGATCGAGATGCCGCTGAATACGCTCAGCAGAAAGCGAAATCGGCGTCAGCGGGTTCTTGATTTCATGCGCCACCCGTCGCGCCACCTCGCGCCAGGCGGCCTGCTTTTGTCCTTTCAGCAGGTCCGACAAATCTTCAAACACGATCACGTACCCGCTGCGTTCCCCTTGCTGCCGAACTAACGGCGCGATCGTGACCGCGACATTCAGCGATCCATGCGGCAGCGGCATCTCCATCTGGCTCGTCGTTAAGCCCATGCGGTCCGCCCGGCGGAGCAGCGGTTCAAAGTCTTCGACCACCTCCGCTGGGAAGATCTGGGCCAAGGTTGCACCCAGCGTGATCGGAAAGGCCTCCGCCGTTCTTCCCTCCGGATGGAACATGCGCAGCAGCGCCTGATTTGTATGGGTGACCTGGCGATTGGCATTCAGTGACAACACGCCCGTTGGAATGCTCTCAAGGATGGTCTCCATCTGCTGACGTCGCTGATCCAACTCGGTGTTAACGACTGCCAGATCGCGTGTGGAATTTTCGAGCTGATGCCGGCTTGCCTCGAGTTCCTCAGCCATGCGGTTGAATGACCGGACGAAGTCTCCAATCTCATCCGCCGCGCTCACATCCACGCGGTAGTCCAGGCGTCCGCGAGAGATCTCTTGCGTTGCCTCAGCCAATGCAGCCAGCGGCCTCGTCACCAACTTGGCGAGGAACAGCGCCAGCCACGTGCTCACGAACAGCACCACCATCGTGATCAGCAGAAGCAGTCCAATATAGGTCTGCCGTACGCGCCTGCGCTCGCGGCTGAGCTGGAAGTAGCGCTGCTGACCGGCTTCGACCTGATGTATGGTTTGAGAAAAATCACGCGGCAGCGGTATCGCAACCAGGATGAGTCCGTCATTGGGAACCGCCGCGCTGCCCAGTATGTAATCGGTATCCTGCCACGTGAACTGTACCGCCCGCCCGGATTTGGCCTCTTTGATCGGCAAGAAGCGTTTCAAGACAGGCCATGGCACAGGAAGGTTGTGACTGGCCTCAGCGTCGTCGCCCCGCAATGCGACAGCGAAGCCACCCTGCAATGTGATCTCGTGATGCTGGAATTCAGATGTGACCGCGTTGAAGCTATGGCCTTCGAAAGCCCGCCCGACATCCGGTGAAGCTGCAATCGCCGCTGCCTCTGCCTTTGCATTCTGCTCGGCATATTGCGTGAGCAGCGCAACCATGGCCTGCGTGTCGGAGTGCACCTGCTCCACGGGCGTCGAAAACCACTTGTCGATCGAGCGGTTCATCAGGCCATAAGCGAACCAGTACATCACCATGACCGGAACAAACGACAGCAGCAGGGCGCCCGCGACCATGCGCGTGCGGAACTTCGATCCCACCACGCCCATCCGCCGTTCGGCAAAAAGCTTGAGTAGATTGCGCGCAAGAACAAACGTCAAAGCGACGAACAGAAGCGAGATCAGCAGTGACAGCGCATAGAATACGATGGCCTGCTGGTTCGTTTCGGCATCCAGAATGGTGTTATTGAACGCTGTCTGCGAAGCGAGCACCACGAATAACGCGATCACAGCTACTGCAAGCAGAATGATGACCTGCTTTCTGTCATACCGCTTCGCTGGCCGGATTGGTGCCGAAGAGTTCAACCGAATCAAGGGCGCACGCTGATGGGCCCCCACCTCTCCGCATTATAGATGCGACAAAGATCGTAAGGACGCGGCGGACTGCGGGTTTCAGTTGACTCTCTGGGGAACTGCACGGAGTGCTGAGAGCACTGCGTCATACGCCGGCTTCGGTTTGTAACTGGGATCGAAAAACAGGCCCGCGCCCCGCGTCCCATGAGAGTGGGATCCAATCCACGACCATTTGTCCGTCAAGCCCCAGGTTTGGAAGGCCGTGCAGCCAGAATGTTCTAGGCAGGCTTTCAGCACGCTGCTGTAAACGTCAGCTTGAAGTTTCAAATCCGCACCAGTCGCCATTCCATCCGGCCCGAGCGGAAGCGAAACGTCCAATTCCGTGATGTGCACCTGAAGTCTCAACATCGTCAGTCGGTCGATGTTCGCCGCAAACGCATTCGTATCAAATTCCGGCGTAATGTGCATCTGGAGCCCAACCCCGTCGATCGGTACTCCGCGCTGCTTGAAACCCTTCACCATCCTATAAACGGCATCCGACTTGACGTTCAGTCCTTCTCCTTCGGCCTCGTTATAAAAGAGTAGAGCGTGAGGTTCCGCTTCATGCGCCCAGCGGAACGCCTGCTCCACATACGCCGTCCCTTTGCCGGACATTCCAATGCCCGGGGCGTTATACCAGATGGAATCCTTCGCATCGCCTTTTTCATTGAGTGCCTCGTTGACTACGTCCCACGCGAAGACTTCCCCCGCGTAGTGTTTCATCACAATTGCAATGTGCTCGTGAAGCAGTTCCGACAATTTCGCCGGAGTGAAGCGTCCCTCGGTAAGCCACTGTGGATTATCGTGGTCCCAGACGAGGCAATGCCCCCGAACCTTCATCCCATGAGCTCGAGCGAATCGCACGACCTCATCGCCTTCGCGGAAATCGAACCCTCGCTCGCGACGCACAACCGACCACTTCATCGCGTCCTCGGCTTCGATCATATTGAATTCGCGGGCCAAGGTCGCAGAATAAGGGGCCTCGGTAAATAGCGATGGCCGGACGGCCGCGCCGATCAGAAGATGAGCCCGGTCACCCGCACTGCGGAGCGTTGTCGGTCCCTCTGCGGAGGCGAACAAAATCAGCATCAGGGTGGATGCGCATCTCATCCTGACCGAAAACTTGACCATTCTTATGGCTTACTCTCAGGCAAGAAACGCTGTAAAGGACATCCGTCACATTTCAGCTTCGATTTCCCACAATGGTACTTTCCGACGCCGACCAGGAGGCCATGCATTTCGTTGTAGACCTGCACCAGCGCCGTTCGCTGAACTGTGCTCATGGCTGACGGAGGATGCACTGCCCCGGGAAACCCAGACTCGAGGGCGCGTTCATATGGACTGTGCTCCTCCTCATCACTAATTGGTTTCAGCGCATGCTCAACGAACAATCGGATGTCTTCGTAATCTGCCTTCTCCGGCAGAATTCCGTGGCGATCCAGAACACGTCGCGTGTAAGCATCCACCACAAACACCGGATGATTGCCAGCGTATAAAAGAATGGAATCGGCAGTTTCTGGCCCAACACCATTCAACGAAAGTAATTCCTCTCTCAACTTCTCCGTGGGTTGCGCAAGCATCCGGTCCAGCGAACCGTCATAGTTTCGATCGAGAAAGGAAATGAAGGTCTTGAGCCGCTGCGCTTTCTGACGGAAGTAGCCCGACGGGCGAATGAGCCGCTCCAGTCGCGCCAACTTTAACTTTCGGATACCGTCTACGCTTAGCACCTTGGCTTGCCGCAGATTTTGAAGCGCCCGTTCCACGTTGGTCCACGCTGTGTTCTGCGTCAGATAAGCTCCCACGATGACTTCAAACTGAGTTTCCGCAGGCCACCAGTGCTGACGGCCCCAAGCGCCGTAGAGTGCTTTGTAATACGTCTGAATCTCACTCGCCTGACCTTTTTTAATATTCTGAGTCATTGCGGCTGGAGCGGATCCGTCCTTCCTCGGCCTGGTAACTCACTCAAAGGACGATAACACTTACTGAGGTCCATGTACCTGCGTGGAAGTGCTTGTCCCGGAAAGCTTCAAAAGCCGCATTTTTAGGGGTTTCTCGCGTGAAAACCCCTTATTCCTCGCGGGGTCCAAGTACTTCGGTAAGTGGTGCGGTAATGCACTTGCGTTGACAATTTATGTCAACGCGGCAGAGCTGCATTCTCTCCCATGATGCGCAGCCGGTCGCGCTATGTCTTGCACGAGTGTGAGGCATCGTTCCACCTACGTGGTCAGGAGATCTGCGTATGTCGCAACGGCTGGGTGATCTTCTCGTCAAAGAGAAAATCATCACTCCAGAGCAGTTGGAACAAGCGAATAAGGTTCAGAAAGAGCAGAGCTGCCGCCTTGGCTCTGCCTTGGTGAAGCTCGGCTTTCTGACCGACGAGGATGTCACCAACTTCCTTTCGCGCCAGTACGGCGTCCCGGCCATCAACCTCTCCTATTTCGAAATCGATCCTGCCGTCGTAAAGCTGATTCCGTTCGAGACGGCCAAGCGCTACCAGATTCTGCCCCTGAGCCGCGTCGGCGCGTCGCTCACCATCGCCATGGTCGATCCGACTAACGTCTTCGCCATGGACGATATCAAGTTCATGACTGGCTTCAATATCGAGCCGGTGGTCGCCTCCGAGAGTTCCATTCTCGCCGGAATCGACAAGGCCTACGGCGCCACGAAAGAAGAGGACCTCGAATCCGTCATGCAGTCCATGACGGAATTGGGCGACGAAGACGTCGAACTGCAAGCCGAGCAGGCCGAGATCGGCCTCTCCGAACTGGAAAAGGCAGCCGATGAGGCTCCAGTCGTTAAGCTGGTCAACGTCATTCTTGGCGATGCAGTCAAGCGAGGCGCCAGCGACATCCACATCGAGCCTTACGAAAAAGAGTTCCGCGTCCGCTTCCGTATTGACGGTGTTCTGCAGTCGATCATGTCTCCGCCCATGAAATTGCGAGACGCCATCACCTCGCGTCTCAAGATCATGTCGAAGTTGGATATCAGCGAAAAGCGGCTGCCGCAAGACGGCCGCATCATGCTGAAGATGAACATTGGCGGACGCAAGAAGCAGCTCGACTTCCGCGTCAGCACGCTACCAGTCCTGTGGGGCGAAAAAATCGTGCTCCGGTTGCTCGACAAAGAGAACCTTCGCCTCGACATGACCAAGCTCGGCTTCGAACCCGAGTCGCTCGTCAAATTCGAGAAGGCGATCTTGAAGCCATACGGCATGGTGCTGGTCACGGGTCCCACGGGATCAGGCAAAACGAACACGCTGTACTCTTCGATCTCCCGCTTGAACCAACCGGATACGAACATCATGACCGCCGAAGACCCGGTCGAATTTCAATTGGGCGGCGTAAACCAGGTGCAGATGAAGGAGCAGATCGGCTTGAACTTCGCCGCCGCCCTGAGATCCTTCCTGCGGCAGGACCCCAACATTATTCTCGTCGGCGAAATTCGAGACTTCGAAACCGCCGAAATCGCGATCAAGGCCGCTCTTACCGGACACCTCGTTCTTTCTACGCTTCACACGAACGGCGCTCCGGAAACCATCACCCGTCTGATGAACATGGGTATCGAACCATTCCTTGTCGCTACGTCGGTTCACCTGATTTGCGCTCAACGTCTCGTCCGCCGAATCTGCAAAGACTGTATCGAGCCAATCGATGTACCGCCGCAGACGCTCCTCGATGCCGGTTTCACTCCGGAGGAGTCGAAAACGGTAAAGATTCAGAAAGGCAAAGGCTGCACTGTTTGCAACAACACGGGCTACAAAGGCCGCTGCGGTTTGTACGAAGTCATGGAGGTCGATGACGAGGTCCGCGAACTGGTTCTGGTCGGAGCCTCCGCAGTGGAGTTGAAAAAGAAAGCAATCGAGCGCGGCATGCTCACGCTGCGCCGCAGCGGTTTGATCAAGGTTGCGGCTGGCATGACTACGCTCGAGGAAGTTGCACGCGAAACGATTCACTAAAACCAACGACCGACGACCGACGACCGACGACGCAGTTAGAGATTGAAATCGAAAGGGAACTTCACCATGGGTTTGTCGTTAAGCGATCTGCTCAAACGAATGCTGGAGATGAATGGCAGCGATCTGCACATTACCACCAACTCGCCGCCGCAGATCCGCGTGCACGGTCACCTCGTGCCGCTCGATCTGCCGCAGATGACTCCGGCCGAGACCAAGCAGCTGGCCTACAGCGTGATGACCGACTCGCAGAAGCACCGCTTCGAAGAAAGTCTCGAACTCGACTTCTCGTTCGGCTTGAAAGGTCTGGCCCGGTTCCGCGCTAACGTCTTCAATCAGCGCGGCGCCACCTCTGCGGTTTTCCGTCTCATTCCGTTTGAGATCAAGTCGTTCAACCAGCTCGGGCTGCCAACCGTTGTCAGCAAAATGTGCGACAAGCCCCGCGGCCTCGTTCTGGTCACGGGACCAACTGGTTCCGGCAAGTCAACCACGCTGGCCGCAATGATCGACAAGATCAACAGCGAGCGCCACGACCACATTCTCACCATCGAAGACCCGATCGAGTTCGTGCACATGAACAAGAACTGCGTCGTGAACCAGCGCGAACTGCACGCTGACACCAAGAGCTTCACCGACGCTCTCCGCGCCGCTCTTCGTGAAGACCCGGACGTCGTGCTGATCGGCGAAATGCGTGACTTGGAAACCATCGAGTCCGCGCTGCGAATCGCCGAAACCGGTCACTTGACCTTCGGCACCTTGCACACGAATTCCGCAACATCGACCATCAACCGTATCATCGACGTCTTCCCGGCTCACCAGCAGCCCCAGATCCGAGCCCAGCTCTCGCTCGTGCTCGAAGGCATCATGTGCCAAAGCCTTGTGCCCAAAGTCGACGGCAAAGGCCGCGCCATGATCATGGAAGTGCTCGTGCCCAACGCGGCTGTGCGCAACTTGATCCGCGAAGACAAGATCCACCAGATTTATTCGTCCATGCAGTCCGGACAGGACAAGTTCGGAATGCAGACGTTCAACCAGTCGCTTGCTACGGCGTACTTCCAGAAGCAGATTTCGCTGGAAACCGCCTTGGCACGATCCAGCAACGTGGACGAATTGCAGGAAATGATTAACCGTGGCGCCAGCCTGATGAACCGTCCGACATCGGCGGGTTCGTCACTGGCACGCGGAGCGGCTACCTCCAAACACTAACAGGGCGGAGGAGCTGCGTGAGCAGCATCAGTTTCAGCGAGCAAGGCACGTCAGTGAGGAGAGGCTAAACCATGCCAGTCTTTACATTTTCCGGGAAGGACGCATCAGGACAGAAAGTATCGGGTGAGCGCCTGGCCGCCAACAAGCAGTCACTAGCCCAGGCACTGCGCCGCGAGCGCATCACGCCCGGCGCCATTCGCGAAAAGGGCAAGGAATTTTCCATGCCCACCTTCGGGTCAGCCAAAGTCAAGACCAAGGACATCGCGATCTTTTTCCGCCAGTTCTCGGTCATGATTGACGCCGGTCTTCCGCTCGTCCAGTGTCTCGAGATTCTGGCCGCGAACCAGGAAAACCCTTCTTTCCAGAAGACGCTCACCGGTGTACGGACCACCGTTGAAGGTGGTGCCACGTTGGCCAACGCCATGCGCCAGTACCCTGTCGTTTTCGACGACCTCACCACCAACATGATCGAGGCCGGTGAAACGGGCGGTATTCTCGACGTCATTCTGCAGCGCTTGGCGACCTACGTCGAAAAAGCCGTCCGGTTGAAGGCTGCCGTCAAGTCTGCTTTGATCTACCCAATCGCTGTCGTCGGCATGGCCGTTTTGATCGTCGGCGCCCTGCTCAAGTGGGTCGTCCCCATTTTTGCCAACCTGTTTGCCGGCCTTGGCGTCAGTCTGCCTCTTCCCACCCGCATCACGATCGGACTCAGCGCCTTCGTGCAAGCCTTCTGGTGGGTCTTCCTGGCCGGTGGAATTGGTTCGTGGTTCGGCGTGAAACAGATCCGTAAGGATCCCCGTGGAAAGTATTATTTCGACAAGATGCTCTTGCATCTTCCTGTCGTCGGAAGCCTGCTGCGGAAAATTGCGGTCGGCCGCTTCACCCGTACGCTAGGCACTCTGATCACCTCGGGCGTGCCCATCCTTGAGGGTTTAAGCATCACCGCCAGAACCTCGGGTAACGCCGTGCTGGAAGAGGCTCTGATGAAGGTCCGCAAGGCGATCGAAGAAGGCCGTACCATCGTCGACCCCCTGCGCGAATGCGGAGTGTTTCCCAACATGGTGACGCAGATGATTGGAGTCGGCGAAGCGACCGGCGCCATGGACTCCATGTTGCAGAAGATCGCCGACTTCTACGAAGAGGAAGTCGACGCAGCTACCAAAGACATGCTGGCCATGTTGGAACCGGTCATTATCGGTATCCTCGGCATCAGCATTGGCGGCATCGTCATTTCGCTCTACATGCCGCTGTTCGCCATGATCGCCAAACTGGCTGGATAGAAAAGCAGCTTTCAAAGTGGAAAGGTTTCAAAGTTTCAAGGTCAAAAGCCGCGAAAACTTTGAAACCTTGAAACTCTGAAACTTTGAAACCTCGGGTTTTCAATGCAATCGACGTTTGACGAGCGCAATTGGCTGGTCTGGCTGGTTCGGGTCCGCATTTTCATCCTGACGCTGCTCCTCGCTATCGAGTTGGCGATCGCGCAGTTTAGCCCGGCGCCCATGCCATGGCGCTTGTTCCTTACAACAATCCTGTTCTGGTATAGCCTGTCTCTCTTCTATGTGCTTCTGCTCTCGTTTTGGCAAGAGCATAGGGTGCAGGCCACTCTGCAGGTTCTCACGGATGTTGTCCTGGTCAGCCTCGTCATCCACGAGACCGGAGGCTGGGACAGTTCGCTGAATTTCCTTTACCCGCTGGTCATCATTGTTGCCAGCGTGCTGCTGCCAAGAGTCTGGGCAGGCCTTATTGCCGCACTCGCGTTCATCCTTTATGGCAGCGTGCTGGAGTTGAATTACTACGGGGTCATCAAGTCGTATTGCACCACCCATCCAGAACTCAAGGCACTTCAGGCAATCATTTTCGTCAACCTGTTCGCATTCTTGGCGATCGCCTACCTCGCGGGCTTGCTCACCGCAAAACTGCGTCAGGTTGGGGTCCAACTGAAAGACGCAAGCGGAGCCCTCGAAAGCCTCCAGGCCCTGCACGAAAATATTATTCACTCCATCAGCAGTAGCTTGATCACGACCGGCCTGGATGGCCGCATCACGCTGGTGAATTCGGCGGCGCAGAAACTCCTGGAGCGCACACCGGCGCAGTTGATCGGGACTTCAGTAACCCATCTATTTCTCGATCCGTTGCCCTCAGCCAATTCACAGCAGTCCCAGGCGCATGCGGAAGTCCGCTTTGATCCGCCGACACCGGCAAAGTTCCGCAAAACTCTGCGGGTGCGGGTAACGGCTCTGACCGTGCCGGACCGTGGAGATCTAGGCCATGTTTACGTTTTCGACGATCTGACCGAAATCCGGCGTCTGGAACGCGAGGTCCGCATGCAGGACCGTCTGGCTGCGGTCGGCCGCCTCGCCGCAGCGATCGCGCACGAAATTCGGAACCCCCTGACTTCCATTGCAGGTTCGGTGAGCATGCTCTCCGGCGTCCCCGAAATGAACGAGGATCATCGCCGTCTGCTCGACATCGTCACGCGCGAGTCGCAGCGCCTGAACTCCATCATCACGGACTTCCTCGCGTACTCGCGCCCCAAGCAATATCACTTCGACAAAGTCGACCTGATCCAGCTCGTCGAAGACACGCTAACGCTCATGGATCATCGCATGACGGCCGAGAAGACCGGCATCACGATTCATCGCAATTTTCCGGTCGACCAGGCCCTGGTTGTCGCCGACGGCGACAAGCTCAAGCAGGTCTTCTGGAATCTCTGCGAGAATGCTGTCCGCGCCATGAAGAATGGCGGTACCTTGACCGCCGCTCTCGAACCCTTGAGCGACGACTGGCAGATTTCCTTCATCGATACCGGCGCTGGAATGACCCCACAGCAAATCGAAAAGATCTTCGAACCCTTCCAGTCGAACTTCGAAGGCGGTACCGGGCTGGGACTGGCTATCGTTTATCAGATTGTCCAGGCTCACGAAGGCAAGGTGTGGGCCCGCTCCAAGCCGGGACAAGGAACCACGTTCGTACTCCGCCTGCACCGCCTCGATGCTGATCAGACCGCGTCCACTCCTCGGAAGAGTGCCGGTTCTGAAACTCTTCCTGAAAGAAGCAGGCAGCCGCTGACCCTGGCAGCAGGAGGAGGTGCGCGTGGCTAACATTCTCGTTTGCGACGACGAGCGCTCCATCTGCGAAATGCTCGACATCTCCCTTCGCCGTGAAGGGCACAAGGTGGAAACCGTCCAGTCCGGCCAGAACGCGAAAAGCAAAATCGATGGCGCTCTCTACGACGTCATCATCACCGACATCAAGATGCCCAACATCGACGGCATCGAAGTGTTGCGCCATGCGCACAAGATATCCCCCGATTCCGCCGTAATTTTGATTACTGCGGTCGACGACTACGAAGCCGCCGTCGAAGCCGTAAAGGCCGGGGGAGCCTCCGACTACATTCGCAAGAACCCGGGCCTGGTCGATGAGATCAAGTTGGCCATCAACCGTGCCCTCGAAAAACTCGCTCTCAGCAAGCAGAATTTTGCGTTCCGCCGCGATGCTGCCACTCGCAACTCTCTCGACAACATTATTGGCTCCAGCCCGGCAATGGAGAAGCTCAAGCAAACTGTCCGCACCGTCGCATCCACCGCCAGCACGGTGCTGGTCCATGGTGAAAGCGGAACCGGTAAGGAACTCGTCGCGCGCGCCGTGCACGTCTGCTCGCCTCGCGCCACAGACGCTTTCGTCTCCGTCAACTGTGGCGCATTTCCCGAGACCCTGCTCGAAAGCGAACTCTTCGGATACGTGAAGGGCGCCTTTACCGGTGCCAACCAGAACAAGCGCGGGCTCTTCGAAGTCGCCGACGCAGGAACCATCTTCCTCGACGAAATCAGCGAGATGACCCTCGCCATGCAGGTGAAGCTTTTGCGGGTATTGCAGGAACGTAGTGTCCGCCCGGTCGGGGGCACCAGCGAGATCGCCATCGACGTCCGCGTGATCGCCGCTACCAACCGGGAGTTGGACAAAGCGGTCGCAGAAAACCTCTTCCGCGAGGATCTTTACTATCGGCTCAACGTGATTCCTATCCGAGTACCTCCTCTACGGGAGCGGCGGGAAGACATTCCTCTTTTGGCAAACCATTTCCTGAAGAAATACGCGACCGCGGCCGGACGCAGCATACTACGCGTCAACTCCGGTTCTCTGGATTCGCTTTGTGAATACGAATGGCCGGGGAACGTCCGTCAACTCGAGAATACTGTCGAACGTGCCGTTGCTCTGGAAACTAGTGACGAATTACGCGTCGAACTGCCGGCGGAGCGTCCAAAAGCCCGAGCTGCAGCAGCCGCCGCCAACGGATCCGGGCTGCCGGAAGTCGGCGATCAACTTACTTTTCCCCACGGCTTCGGCATGGAAAACTACGTCGCCGGGATCGAGCGGTCTTTGCTCCAAAGCGCTCTCAACCAGAGCGGCGGTGTGCAGACGAAAGCGGCTGATATTCTCGGAATCTCCTACCGGTCCTTCCGTCATCTAATGAAAAAGTACGGACTCTAACAAAATCCTCAGGTTTTTGCTGTGGAAATGTTGAGTGGGCAAGGGTTCTAGGCCCAGCGTGCTAGGTGCCATCGTGTAAATTGTGCCGGACGCGCCTGTACGGTTGGAATTTTCGTCTAAGGTATTCGCCTGACTTTGGAAACGTTTTCGCTACATTGGTATTAGCCCCACGCACCGGATTCGCTTTTTTTCATCGAAAATAACAATCGCTTCCACTGTGTTGCCGTCGCATCTTTGCGACTCTTCCTTCGCACATTACATTTCCCGATTGTACAGATGCGTGTTTTAACGCGAGTTTGCTGTCGTCATCGCGTCGAAACGCCCTGCAAAGCTTTTTTCGACCGTTCGATTCCAATTTGGGAATGCCTCGTTTGTCTGCAAGTGCCTGTGGAAAAGACTTTTGCA
The DNA here is from genome assembly GCA_035500795.1 of Candidatus Eiseniibacteriota bacterium. Lineage (GTDB taxonomy): Bacteria > Acidobacteriota > Terriglobia > Terriglobales > Acidobacteriaceae > Sulfotelmatobacter. The sequence continues at coordinate 12,088 of DATJWZ010000118.1, forward strand.
CGATTTCGCTCAAAATTCGGTTCACTATGGCAACGTGGATGCTATGGGATTTGGTAATTAAGCCGCGCACCTCATCGGTGAGGCAAATCCAAAAAAAAGGGAGGATGGGATGAAAGAGCAGACTGTTCGGCTCGGTCCGCGCGAACAGCAGATCGTAGACTTGCTTCTACAAGGCTGCGATAACGCCGAAATCGCCACCCAGCTCAATATGGCACGGCGGACTGTGAAAGCTCATTTCAACCGGCTGTTCCTTCGTTTCGGAATTACCGGCGGTATTAAGCGAGTCAAACTCGCGACCCTGCTGTACCGGAGGCAAACATGTCAGCAAACGAACGCTATGGAAACCGTACCCCAAATGAACGTGAGCACAGAGTCATCCAGCTTGTTGCCGAAGGCCTGAAGAACAAAGAAGTCGCAGATGCCATCGGAACCACCGAGCACGTCGTGAAGAACTACCTTCGTGTCATTTACGACAAGCTGGGCCTGTGGAATCGCGTCGAGCTTGCTCTGTGGTATGAGTCCAGGCGAACGCCAGCAGCGCTGCTCATGAACTAGGAGACGCTGAACTGCCGGGGTGAGATCAATAGGCGGGCGGAACGAGGAATTGTGCTCCGCCCCGCCGCACTCCGTTGTTGACGCTCGAACCTAGTGGCACCCGAACGCCTGCAGGTTACGCAATCTTTCGCCCGCTCCCGTGATACCTCTCTCGGCGGCCGAATCCAGCAGCACGCGTCCCTGCTCACAGTTCTTCGGAACTCCATCTCCTCTTAGGTACAAATCGGCCAGCATCAGCGTGGCCTGGCCGTTGTGTTTCGAGATGGATTTCCAAAGCCATTTCGCAGCTTCGCCGCCGTCCCGAGCGCGTCCGTCCGTTCCGCTCAGGTAGCTTTGCGCCATCGCAAGCTCCTCAGCGCCATTTCCTACGGCTGCTGCGCGAACAGGCTCTGCTTTCGCTGCCAACGGGTGCGTCTCACTGGCTCTCACAACCTTATCGGACTTTTGCGGCTCGTCTCGGCCATCAGAAGCTGGAGACTCAGCGGGCTGTGCGCTCTCGGAAGCAGCTTGCACCGGGGCGGGCTGCGTTGCTGCAGATTTCTCGGTAGACGCCGGAGCCGCCGGTTGTGCAGTTTCCGCAGCGGGGGCTGGCGGAGGCGCGGACGCCTCATTTCCGGCTCGCGAGGATTGCGCTCCTCGCCACGCAAGATATCCAAGTCCCACGATCAGGATTGCCAGCACCGCCGCAACGTAATATCGATATGAACTCGATCTCTGCGGTCCGTATTCCCAATCTTCCTCTTCCGCATCATCAGGTACACGCAAGCTCTGAAACAGCGACAGGTCACTGTTGGCAAACGCCGGCGTGTAAGAAGACGAGTCTTGCTCCTCTGCGGACGCCTCTTCTGCATATTCCTGGCCGTCGTCCGCGGCTACTTCCTCGTGAAATTCCCCGACCGATCGTTCGGGCGCTGCGTTTGCGCTTTCCGCTTGCGCGTGTCTCTGCTGACTAGAATCCAACTGGCTCTCTCTCGCGCGTGGATCTTCGCGCTCGAGTTTTTGCCCGCAATTTCCGCAAAATTGATGAGAGGCCGGATTCTCTGTCCGGCAGGCCCGGCAATACACGACTTCTTCACGCTCGTCCGGCAACGCGGTGCTCAGATCTCGCGACCGTGCGAAAGGCGCCATAACGGGTCTGCGTTGCTGTTCCTCGCGGCGCTGCTTCTCTTGCACCAGTTCCTGTAATAGTTCTACGACTGCTGCATCGCGCCTATCGGGAGGATTAGTGAAATACACCTCCGCCCAGCGGTTCATGTTCTCGGCCAGCAATGGATTTTGCAGAGGATTTAGCTCAGGCGCCGGAACGCTGTTCGCCGACTCCGATGGTTCGCTTGTGCGTGCCAAGAACTTCTCCTTGGAAGACGGATTCATTTGTGAGGTGGACCCCTACGTATGATTGCACGCCTCAGACCAAAGGTTGTCGATTTCTATCCGCCAGGAGTTCCTCGGCGGGCAACTCAGTTACAGGGTTTACGGTACGCCGGCTCAAACTGGTCCAACTGTGCTTCTCGCTGGCTCGTGAATCTGCCCTTCGGCGTCTTGCCATACAAATCCGTTCCCGGACAATAATAAAGCCCGGTGCGCTCATCGACCCAAACCTGCGTCCCTGGAGTTCCTTTGTCTTCTGGTGGTGCCGGAGCTTCCGCCAGCCCGAGTTGAATCAGTGTCCGGTCCCAGAATGAGAGATTCGCATCGGCGGTCTTCGCACGCGATGCCGCACCCTGTCCCTGTGCGTTGCTTGCTCCTACGGAGTGATTTGACATCATTCCCCAGAAGATTACGCAGATGACGAGGACCACAGAGATAGCCAGGTAAATATCTCCCCGTCGCGCATTCCAGAATTGTGCGAATGAGCTGCGGGCCGGCGCCAATTTCTCCAGGAAATCCTTGGCTGCGGCTGCTGAACTCCAATCACCCGGCCGCGATACTTTCTCGATCGCGGTCGATTCTGGCGCGTGATCTTCCTCTGTACCCGTCACCACTGGAACGGCGGACTCCTCAACCGCCGAACTTTCTTCTACAGAATGTTCTTCGATGGAACTCTCCTCTACCGCCTTCAACAGTTCTGCAAAATCTGGTAACTGGTCTTCTTCGGAATCGGACGGAATTCCCGACAATGAAGGTACATCCGGAGGCGGCGCCTGCACCGCCGAATCGTGTACTTCAACCTGAGCGGGCGGTCCCTCAAGCTCCGTAGACTGGAACTCGAGTTCCGGTTGCATCCCCGTCTCATCGGCCGACGCCACTTTCTGCGCTGCGTCGCTATGAGATTTATTTTCCAGCGTTCGAATGTCGACTGGGAGAATGTCACTCGCCGTTTTCACCGGTTGCGGCTCTGCAGTTCGGGGAGAGCCGCACTCCCCGCAAAACTGCTCCTCAGCCGGAATGTCGCGTCCGCACTTACTGCATATCGAGATCGTCGCTCGGTCGACGGTCGACGCAGTTCCTGCTTCGCGGCCCGCAGGCTTGTCGACCAGTGCTGCGAGATTAGGTTGCAGCTTCTCCAGAGCCTCGAGCATCGCGGCGCGCTCCGAGGCGAGTGATTTCTTCCACGTTACTTCTTCATCGCGGACCAGAGTTTCGGTCACCAATCCAGCCATCAATTGACACGTATGAATGTCCTGGTCGGTGAAGGCTCGTGGCTTAGCGTAATAAAGCTCCAGCACTCCCGCCACATTCCCCTGCAGGAACGCTGGCGCAGCGATCAACGATTGAATGCCTCGATTCCGGCATTCTTCCGTGTCCATCCCGATTTCCAGGTCGGTGTCTTCACAGCGCAAAACCTGCCCACTGTCGATGCACGATGTAGACAGCACTTTGTCGATAGAAATTGTGCTGTCTACCGCAGGAGCCTTTGGCCCCGCTACCGCCCGGTAATGCATGAACTGCCCATCGACAAAGCCGATCGCGGCTCCCTCAGCGTGGCTGATCTCGAGCACACGTTCTGCGATCAGAGACAGCGCACTGTGCAGTTCCAGTTGGCGCACTTGAATCTGCCGCTGCGTCTCTACGATTCTCCCCAGCCTGCTGGTGTCCTCCGACTGACTTGCCGGTTTCTGGGGTACTGGCGCAGATGCCTGCTTCTGAGCAACCGCCTTGGAATCCGCTTCCCGGTCCTGTGCCTCAATCTCAGCGCGCTTCTTTTCTAGCTTTTGCGCGAGCTTCTGGCTTGCCCCGTTGCTCTCCTGGAGCACATAGGCTGCTTCCAGCAGTTTGTCCAGAGTTCGCTCGTCGAAAATCGGTTTACCCTTTTCTTCTGACACAGTTGCAGTTACCACCAATGGAAGCCGCCCTCACTCTGCAGTCCGCTGCGTGCAGGAATGCGGCTTATGTTATTGCAAGTCCTGCGCCAACCGGCAGGAATGAGTCTCCTGTGAAGCAAAGATTTGGGCTTTTGGAGGACGGAGCATGTTAACAGCGCCTTGGCGGAGGCCCCTGATCTTGCAATAGTTTAACGCCTAAGGAGCCCTCTCGCGACAAATGTTACAGGAACTTACCCGCCTTGCGCCCCCACTTCCAGTCGTTTCAGCAGCGAACGACGGTAAGGGTTACCGTGCAAGAATGTGCACATTCGGGCAATTCCTTACCTCTAAGCCAGGGACGGCTCCTGGCTTGCGTTTCCTCTCCTACGGCTCAGGTAAAAGTAGACGGCCGGGGTAATGATCAGCGACAGCACCATCGAGACCAGTACTCCCCCGATTACAGCAATGGCGAGCGGTTGCAGCATTTGCGATCCCGCTCCTAACGCAAAGGCCAGCGGCAACATGCCTGCCATCGTGGCGAGCGCAGTCATCGCGATTGGACGCAGCCTGCGCCGCGCCGCCAGCAGCATCGCTTCTTCGGGAGACTGCCCCAGAGCGCGCATCTTCTGATCAGCATCGAGCAA
>DATJWZ010000119.1:0-1042 GCA_035500795.1 Candidatus Eiseniibacteriota bacterium
CTTGATGCAAATCAGACCATGAGTCCTTATGCCGCTGATCTCGCACAGGTACAGAAGAACAATCCCGACGAGGCACTGCGGCGAGTACGGCTCCAATTGAAGGCTCATCCCGACAGCGCATTCCTGCACTACCTGCTTGCACAATTACTCATGAGGAGTCCGGCCACGGATTCAGATACCTACAAAGAGGCAATGAAGGAGGCTTGGCGCGCGCTGGAATTGAAGCCCGACCTGGTGGGCGCCAGAAACCTGGTGGCCAGTATACACATGCAATTGGGCCAGTACGAAAAGGCAATCGAGCAATGCCGGGCCGCGCTCCAGTATGCTCCGAACGACGAGACCGCAACCTATCACCTCCTCATCTCCTTAAGGCATGCCGGGAAAAAAGATGAACTGCAGCCGCTTGTGAAGCGTCTCACCGAACTGCACCAACAGTCGCTCCAGAATGAGACCGATCGAAAGCGCTACACCCTCGTGGAACAACTTCCCACTCCCAACTCAGGCCCACCCAACGATTGATTCTCCAGCCAAGAAGCACGGCTTTCACTGTAGCAACCAGTTCGTTTCGAGACGTGCTCCGATTCGGCGAAGCGCGCAATGGCCCGTCACTTTGAATACCGCAAGAGTTAACAATCGGCTTAAGATGTATATCCATTATGGGGAAAGGGCGCAGGGACGTAGTCCTCTGGCTGGGCATGCTGCTGGCGTGTTGCGCTTGCTCATTTGCTTCGGGTCCCTCGGTCGACCACCGCGAGGGGTGGAGCCCGCGCCACTCTCAGAATATCCACGCTCAGGGCGGCCATGTTCCGGCGAGAGACCTCAAGTTCGCCCACCTCACAATCGGCGATGGCCTATCCAACAATCGAATCAATTCGATTTTGCAGGACCGCCGCGGCTTTATGTGGTTCGCCACGGAGGATGGGCTCGATCGCTATGATGGCAACGCGTTCGTCGTGTACAAGAACAGCCCCGCCGATCCGAATACGTTGAGCGCCAACACTATTCTCAGTCTGATTGAAGACGACCATGGTTATTTGTGGAT
>DATJWZ010000120.1:0-2113 GCA_035500795.1 Candidatus Eiseniibacteriota bacterium
GTTTATGTCGGGTAGAATCTCAATGTAGCTGAGCCTGATCGACTCACCGTCAGGCTGGGAGCCAATCCAACCGGTTAAATTATCAGGTCACACATGTGTTATGGAAAAGTTTTACAAAGCTGAGATTCGTGGTTAAATCCCATTACATGAAATGGGATTTGACTGCGAAATCTCCCGGTTGTGAAATTTTCTGTTACATGTAATAGACAGCAGCCATATTGAATGAAATCGAGCATTAGGGTACGGGGTCGTGTAATTGCAAGGGTCGCGTAATTGCAATACGGAAAAAAATAAATCGTGTGAATTCCATTAAACCGCCACCACCTCGTCACGATGCCAAAGAAAAGAAGTGCAGCAGCGACTAAAAAGGAGGAAGTGGTGCAGGAGGCACTGGCAGGAGTCGCAAGTGGCAAATGGAAGACCCCATATGCAGCAGCACAGGCACTGAACATTCCCTGGCGCAATCTTTACAACCGCGTCAAGTCGGGCGGTAAATCACGGTCGGAGGCACGAGTCGCACAGCAAAGCCTAACAGCGGCAGAGGAACGAGAATTAGTCAAGTGGATCAGAAGTCTTACAGTCTCAGGGACTCCGGCACAACACTCCATTGTCAAGGAAATGGCAGAGGTCATCAGAAGGAAACGCGTCATCCATATCAACGATTCCACCATCGAACACGTGTCATACCCACCTCTCGGCGATCGCTGGACACAACGATTTATACGGCGTCATCCAGACCTGAAGTCTGTTGTTGGAAAAAGGATTGAAGCGTCGAGGATACACTGTTCAACGGAGGAAGCATTTAATCGATGGTTTGACGCATTCAAAGAGGTGAAGGACAAGTTCAAGATTAAGGATGAGAATATTTACAATATGGACGAGACTGGATCGGCGCTCGGCACAGTTAATGCAACTCGAGTCATTGTCGATAAGTCGGTTGGTTCAGAATATCAAAAGGAACCCGGTCGGCAAGAGTGGATCACAGTAATCGAATGCATTTGTGCTGATGGAACGGCGATTGCACCTATGGTTATTTTCAAAGGTGAAGGTCTCAACGCTCGAGATATAGTAGAGGGTGCAGAAGACTGGACATTTGCCTTTAATTCTAAAGGCTGGACCAGTAATGCACATGGATTGAGTTGGTTTCGTCGATGTTTTGAACCTTCCACCCGAGACAAAGCAAATAGTGAATATCGACTTCTTATTTGCGACGGTCACGACAGTCATATCACTGCTGCTGTTGTTGAGCTATGTATGAACAACAATATTATTTTAATGGTATTGCCACCACATACTTCACATCTTCTCCAGCCTCTCGATGTCGCCATTTTCGCTCCTATCAAAACCTATCTCGCAACGGAAAACAAACAATTTATCAACTGCGGTATTGCTCGGCAACAACGACCTGAATGGCTTGCAGCTTATGCCAAAGCCCGAGAATCAGCAATGACCAAGCGCAATATTTATTCGGCTTTCCGTGGTACTGGTTTGGTTCCATTTTATCCATCGAAAGCCATTGACCGTTTGCCTAAGTTGGCTCCGTCATCATTACAACTTCAAACACCTGAAAGACAATCAATTCTTGAGACCATTCTCCTTACGAGCTCTCCTCCTGATGCCAACGATTTACAGAATGCAAATGCAGAACTTATTCAACGAATTGAGCCCGGAAAACCATTGAATACGCCTGAACGTAAATATATTCCTCGATTGACAAAATCTGTGGAACACCTTCGGGCCCGACTTTCAATTGCGGAAAACAAAATCGAATTTATGGAAACTGTTATGGGTAGAAGGAAAGAACGGGCCAGTGGTAAAAGAGTTATATTGAAGGATCATTTTGTTTATACAAAGCCTGAGATCCTTGAACGTCTTAAAGCTGCTGAAAAGGCGACAAAGGAGCGGAAGAAAAAGAGACCTACAAGAGCACCTAAAAAAGGCAAGGTTGCCAGTTCTGAGGTTGAATCAACCCAGGAGGACATGGATGATCAGTTAGATGATGAAAGTGATGAAGGTGATAGAGAAATTATGTCGGAAATTGAAGTACAAATGCTGTAGCTAAATTTAGTATTGCAATTACGCGACCCTTGCAATTACACGACCCCGTACCCTA
>DATJWZ010000121.1:0-7402 GCA_035500795.1 Candidatus Eiseniibacteriota bacterium
CCCTCGCCGGACGCATGCTAGGCATCAGCCGCGCCACACTCTACCGAAAGCTGAAGCGCTACAACATCGGAGTAGCTGTGGCAACCTCAACTCACGCGCTGCAGTAAGGTGAAGATGGTTTGCCCGGGAAGTGAGGTTATCCTGGTTTTGTAACGCTCCAACAAATTCATGTGGTCGTAACCGACACTCGTGTTACCCATCTTCCCTCCATCCTGCTCTGGCGTTCTTCACAGTTGGTAAGCCTCAGGCGTCCGCTCTGATATCCTCCTAACAAAAACCCGCGTTTCAACTTGAGGTCCCAAGAAATGCAACTGGCATCACTGACGATCCCCTCCTTGATTCTCTTGCTTTTGACTGCGGCACTGTCGATCTGGCTTGTTTATCGTGTTTTCAGACGACTGAGCGCCGCGAACGGGACAAGGTGGCTGGAAATTCGCATCGAGGAAGTCGGTGGTTTCGGCTCCACAAGATTGGCGCTAATCAGCGCTCTTAGCTTGTTTCTGGAAATGCTCATGATCCGATGGGTTTGCTCGGAGATCATGATCTTCGCCTACTTCAAGAACTTCGTGCTGGTGGCGTGTTTCTTGGGCTTTGGGCTCGGCTGCTATGTGAGCAGACGGCCAGTTCAGTTGGCAGCTCTGCTCAGCCCGCTTCTGCTTCTTGCAATCCTTCTCAAAACTTCTATCTCGCCCTTGCATCGTAGCATCGCCGCTTTGCCCCAGCTGCTCGGAGCCAGCGTGGAAGTCCATACTTGGGGTGTCCCCGCCGCGCCCGCCAGTTGGAGCGGAGTCCTGCTCGCAATGATCTTCGTCGTCCCGCTGTTCGCGCTCATCGCTACAGCATTCATTCCTTTCGGTCAACTGGTTGGATGGTTTCTGGAGAACGCTCCCAAGGGAGTTTCCGCCTACAGCATCAATGTCCTCGCAAGTCTAGCCGGCATCGGCGCATTCACCTTACTGTGCTTTCTTAATCAGCCGCCGTGGGTCTGGTTCCTCGTAGCAGCCATTCTTTGTGCAATGTTCTTCTGGCCTTCTCCGCGGGCGCGCACGGCTCTAGGTATCACGTTTCTACTCTGTATTTCTCTGCTGGCCTTGCGAGACTCCAAGGCCGCCAAGACGTACTGGTCCCCATATCAAAAGCTCACAGTCCGTCCGCAGTTTGACCACGGACAACTAGTCTCCTATCTCCTTACCACCAACAATGCGTCGTATCAAACAGTTGTGGACCTCTCCCCGAAATTCGTCGAGGCTCATGCGGACGAGTTCCGCCAGCACCCCCTCGATCAGAATGCCTACAACATGCCTTACCGCTTCTACCCTTCTCCGCCGTCGGTGCTCGTTCTCGGCTCAGGAATGGGAAACGACGTTGCGGCAGCGCTACGTAACGGTGCCGGACATGTTGAAGCAGTTGAAATTGACCCGCTCATTCTAAAGCTCGGAGAGCAATTGCACTTTGAGCATCCTTATCAGTCGCCACGAGTACATGTGACTGTGAATGACGCGCGCAATTACATCGAGAACAGCCATGAGAGCTTCGATTTGATTGTGTTCTCTCTGCTCGATTCTCACACCACAACGTCACACTTCACCAATATTCGTCTCGATAACTACGTCTATACCCGAGAATCTTTGGCGCGGGCAAAGCAGATGCTGAAACCCGGCGGCCTCCTCGTGGTGAAATTTTGGGTGGAAACCCCTTGGATCGCCGGGCGTCTTTACGATTTGGTGCAAACAACCTTCGGGCAGGAGCCGATTCAGTTCCAGACAGACTTGGGAAATGGCTACGACAGTGCCGGCCGCTTCTTCGTCGTCGGGTCCCCGGAAACCCTGTCAAAAGCAGCCTCCGACCTTTCCCTCTCCGCTTATCTCGCGTCTCATCGAGACATGGCGATACAACAGGCCAGAGTCACCACCGACGACTGGCCTTACTTCTACCAGCATGCCCCGGGCTTGCCAGTTATCGTCATATTGGTGTCGATCGCAGTCCTCATCGTATTCGGATGGTTCCTGCGCCAAGTGAGCGGAGAAGGAGCCCACGTCGACTTACATTTCATGTTCCTGGGAGCAGGCTTCATGCTCCTCGAAGCTCAGATCGTCAGCAAAATGGCGCTTCTGTTCGGAACTACCTGGATGGTAAACGCCGTAGTAGTTTCTGGTTTGCTCTGCCTGATCGTCGCCGCCAATCTGGTTTACGAAGCGATGCCTCGCATTCCCCTGGCAGTCGCGTACACAGGCCTGTTCTTCACTCTTGCGATCTTGTATTTAGTCCCGATGCAGAAGCTTTTTTTTGAATCGTGGTCGCTTCGTGCATTAATCGCGACATTAGCCTTGTGTAGTCCCGTATTCTTCGCCGGGATCATTTTCGTCTCCAGCTTCGCCCGCGTCGGCTTCCGCGGTAGCGCCCTGGGTTCCAACTTGTTCGGTTCTCTCATCGGCGGACTGCTGGAATCCGCATCGCTCTGGTTTGGACTGAAATCGCTGACCATCCTGGCTGCAATCCTTTATCTCGCTTCAGCGATCTTCCTGCGTCAGGCACAATCAGTCGAAAAGAGATCTGCCAGGGAGTCCGTGTTGGTCGAGTAACTGTGGCAACCTCAACTCACGCCCTGAGCCGCGCGGGTTTTCACCGGCATTGGGAATCCTCGGCACCACGCCAGGCCGACCAGTGGCTCGGGGTCTATCACCTTGATCTATACTGAAGTCCGCCGATTTCCCTTTCATCCATCGTTTCAGATTTGCGAAATCCGGCGACAGTGAAATTCTCCCCAGGGTTTTGCTCAAAGTTCACGGGCCCTTGCTCTTCCGTTGGAGGAGGCGTACCGTGCCTACGGTGTTGCCGTCCATCTGTCTCAGTTACAGCCGAGAGGATTCTGAATTCGCGCTGCGTCTCATTGCGGATCTTCGGGGCGCGGGCATCAAAATATCGCCATCTCCCATCGAGCCCGTTTCCGATGGGCGGTTGAATGCCGCTGTCGAACACGCTCGTTCCCACTGTACTCGACTGCTTGTCGTCCTCTCTCCCGCTTCAGTTCACTCTGACATTGACGACGAAGTGTCTTTCGCCTTGGTAACAAAGAAGGAGAAGACAGAAGTCATTGGAGTCCTTCTTAAGGATTGCAAACTTCCTAAGCTCTTGAGCGATGTGGAGCAAGTTGACTTCCGCCGAGATTACGTCAGCGGGCTCAAAGCGCTTCGTCAGCGGCTTGCCACTGAAAAGTTGGAGGAAAGAGGAGGATCCGCTGCAGCAGCTTCGGAGCGCCCGTTGCATGCGCCCAGCTCTGCCAAATCTCTCCCAGCGGTGCCGGGACGAAAAGCTGCTGTTCGCGACCAATCGAATAGACAAGAATCGCTAAACAACACACTTGGGTCGCCTGAAAAAAACACTTCCAGCGGTTCAAATTATTGGAAGTTACTGCGGTTCTTGGGACGCGTACTGCTCACCATTGCCGCGTTGGGTTTCGTTGGATCGGCTGTCACGGCTAAGTCGGCACTGGATTCGGCGACGGCATGGGAGATCATAGGGATTGGTTTGACGGTTGCGTTTGTGATCGCCCTTGCCGGTGCGAAATGCCTCAAACGAGGCAAGCAACTCGGTGCCGAGTCTGCTGCGGAGTTGATGACCCATGACTCCCGAGCGCCGGTGGTTTACCTCCGGTCCTTTCAGGATGATTGGTTCGCATCCCAGGGCTCAATGAGCAAGTCGTCTCTCGCCGGAGGACTCATCCCCAATATACTTATGGGTTTCTTGGACCTTGCAGGCGGAGTGATGACCGAGGAGGAGCAACTCGCCGAGGCCCTGAAGGATGTGGGGCCCTTCGTTGCCGTCGGAAAGCCGGGTGAAAAGTTGCCCGTCCTCGGTGCCTCGCGAATGTACCTTCAAGATTCCGAATGGCAAGAAAGAGTCCACGATCTGATGTTGCGCGCCAGGTTGTTGGTCTTGCGTGCGGGAAAGACCGAGGGCCTCTGGTGGGAGGTACAAACGGCTGCGCGTATTGTCAAGCCGGAAAAGATAGTGTTCCTGCTGCCATACAATGAAAAAGCGTACAACCTGTTTCGTGCAAAGGCAGAGCAATATCTAGGTTGCGATTTGCCCGACTATTCGGCCGGATCGTCAGCGATCACTCTGGGCGGCCCGCAAGGAATTCTTTATTTCGAACCCAACTGGAGGCCCCACTTTTTGGAACTCAAGGGCTTCGACCGGACCTTCCAGCCGTGGGTACGAGCGTTTAAGACCACGTTGCAGCCCGTTTATAAGCAGTTGGGCGTGGACGTACAACTGCCGAAGCCAAGCGTTCTAAAGATTCTGGCATTCATATTATTGCTTCCGGTCGTTGCCATACTTGTTTTTCTATTGATTGGTGTCGTTATAAAAAGCTTCACCAACTAATCACTTCCGACCAAGAGAAGTCGAGCCGGGAAATGTGGAAAATGTGGGATAGAACGCGACGTTCACCATCCTCCCAGCCCGCGTTCCACCATCACACCCCAGTGTGATCCCCGTCCTTGCGGCGCAAGATTGTGTTAGTCAAAACTAGCCAAGGCGAAAGCGGTCGATGGGAAATCGGCGACTGGGAGTTAACTGCTTGCGAATCAAGATTTTGCCCGCAAGTCATTGAGCGCCACAGATTATTTCGCAATTTTCCCCTAACTCCATGATTCCAGAGATCCGAGGGGAGGGGGTACCAGCCGAAACTCCTCCATTCCCATTTCGGGAAACTGATGCGAACCACTCGACCCGGTTTTCCTAGTCCTGTAAGTCCACCAGACGGCAGATAAATCCCCAGCCTCCGCCGAGTTCGCTTACCGCTAGTACGAGCTCGTTCTTGCCCTTTTTCAGCGGAAGATACACGGCATCATTTTCGGGATTCACGATGCCAAGAAACCTGGGATCGCGAAAGGCCTGCGCACTGCGTCCGCGATACAAGATCTTTCCATTCAGAAATACGCTGACATCGTCGCTGTAACCGATTTCCAGCTTCTTCACTCGATCCTGATCAGAATCGATCGTAGTGCGCGCGTACAACACTTTCATTCCTGGCTGAGGTTCCAGGCGCGTGGAGAAGTCCCGTTGAAATGTGACGTTTGGATGCGGAGCCCCCCGATATCGATAGAGCACAACCAACCCAGGAGGTTCGGCTTCAACATCCTGCCACTTGATGTTATCGATGTCGGTCTTCGTCAGCGGCCGTTCGAGATTGCGCGCCAGTCCATCGTACGAGGGTGAAAGACTCCATTTCGTGAGAACACTCGCCGGCATCACAGGCAAATGGGGCTCCCAAGGTACGTCAGGTCTCGTGCGTACCTCGAAATTCGAGAAGTAGGTTTCGCCCAGCAGAACCATCAGCGCTATCTGCCCTTTTTGAACTCCGCTGCGGAGATCGTTCATCACCAACGCAGCATGATCCATGTCTTTGACAAACAGCTTCGCCTGCGCGCCTGCCACTTCGAGGCGAAGATGAAACCATTCATTCCTCGGGATATCGATTCCTGCCGTGAAGCCCGGACCGTTGAAGAGCTGCCAGTTTCGCCCGGTGTTCAACACAGGCGTGTATTGAATGGCATCGGGAAGTACCGATTCGTGCGGCCGCAGGTACACTTCCTCGTAGTTCAGCCCGTCTTTATCGATACGAAAGTCAAACCCGAAAAACCCTCGCTTCGCCGAGGCTGCAACATCCACGTCGATCACGCCATCGCGCATTTCGAAATCCTTCAGCACGGCCGCGCCACCATCAAGCTTCAGGCATTTGCGCCCCAGATATTCTGCCGGTTTAGCGTTTTGTTCGAGGTCCCAGCGGGCAGAGTCTGGTGGAACGGAGAGGGTTTCCGCATTCTGGCAAACAGCCACAGTTCGGAGTAGAACGGCAAGAGCACACAGCGCGATATGTCGCATAGAGTTTTTGAGGTTGGTGAATCGGCCGCGTACAGTCCCGTGATCAGACCAAATCCGAGCATGTAGACGAGCCGTGCGAGAAATTGGTAGCGAATTTCGAACGAGTGAACAAGCAAATGGACACAGACAGAAACGTGGTTCGTCTCAACAGAAGCGTGTTCTGTGTTTCTCTCGCGAAGAATCTGACCGAACTGAGACTGCCGTCTCACACTGAGAATCTTGTATGATCCGTGCCCGCTGGAAGTACACCGGTTCATGGCTAACCTCCTGAAAACTCATTCCCACGAGTACGTGTCCTTCCGTTCGCGGCGATGGTTCTCCCGTTGCTCCATCTCATGACGAACCGCGGAGATCGGCTCCCCAAAAACTCTTCCAAACCAGGAAGAAAGGGAGCCCGACCGCATTTCGGCGGGCAACTCTGTTGCGTTTTTCAATGCAAACAGAAGTGCCGCACGAAATTTGAGTGAGAGGACGTTTAGCTTGGCGCATCAGGCTGTAGGCACTGCACGCTCGCCGCAGAACGGAAGTTCCGTCGCTGGACTGGCGCGTTTCTTTCCCGACGCGAGTCCGGTCCGCGTGCCCGTGCAATTAGCGCGACTGGTCGACTCCGGAGAAAAGGCCAGCTTCAGCGAGAGTACCGTCATCGAGTTTGGAACTCCCCGCGAAGTGCTGTTCGCGTCGAAGACTCCTCTGGAATTTGCCGATATCTTGCGAGTACGCAACTCCGACGGCTCGCTGGATGAAGAGGTCTCTGTGGTCGCCGTGCAGTATCAGCCTGGCAAGACTCTCGTGGCCGCGCGCTTCCGGCGCGACGTGCCCAACTGGATCGTGAAATCATGACTCCTTCCACACCTATACAGGATCTCGCAACGCAGTGGAGTTACGCCCGCAAACTGTATCCCATCTATTTCGAGATGGCGCGTGAGTTTGCCATCGACGTGAAGCCTCACGCCGAACTCGAGGCGATGGTCGATACTCCGGGCAAAGAAACGGTCGAGCAGGCCAATCAGTGGATCGAGCAGATGGATAATTCGATCCAGGTGCATCAGCTCCGGCAATTCCTGCAAACCAGCTCGCTCATCAATCTAGAAGGCTTGACCACTCTTCTGCAGCACTACCTGACGAAGCAGAACAAGAACGATGCTACCCGCGACAAGGTCGACTTTCTGCTGGTGCAGTACTTCAGCCAGATCGCTCCCGCAGGTCTGGAAGACACTGAAGTCGACCTCGCTTTCGTGGCACAGCAGATGGAGCCTGTGCTCGGGCCAGTCGAATTGAAGCCTCCGGTGTGGCTGAACGCACTGGACCGCGTCCTCGACTCGGCACGGAAATGCAAAAATCTCGATGAGTTGCTCCACGGCGGCGTTCTGGAACAAGGCCGCAAAGCGAAAGGCCTGGCTGGCGATTTGTTCTACCTTCCCGTCGCTCTGGCCGCATTTACGCGTTTCGGATACCTGATGCGGCGCGCGTTCTTCCGGCTGATGCTTGGCGATCTGAACTTGATCCTCGATGG
>DATJWZ010000122.1:0-8162 GCA_035500795.1 Candidatus Eiseniibacteriota bacterium
GCGAATTTTGGATCTTTCGTAATATCCAGCCACAGCTTGTGCATGAGTTCGACGTCCTGCGCGCGCATGCGGGGAGAGTGCGGCCCCAATGAGTACTCACGGATAGTTCCGTCGGGCGCGCATACTTCGAGATTCAGACGAGGACGCGGCTCCTGCAACCGCTCCCAGGCATCGCCGGTCAGCTTCGCTTGCTCATCCGCCGTAAGCTTATTCGAAAGG
Source organism: Candidatus Eiseniibacteriota bacterium (assembly GCA_035500795.1). Lineage (GTDB taxonomy): Bacteria > Acidobacteriota > Terriglobia > Terriglobales > Acidobacteriaceae > Sulfotelmatobacter. Next base: position 220 of record DATJWZ010000122.1, read on the forward strand.
CCACAGATGACGCGGCTGGAATCAAGCCGCTGGGCGGTAACCATGATCGATTCGAAAACATCCGTCGCAGGGACCACAAGCAGGGAGATGGGCTTTCCTTCCTTTTCGGCGACAGCCACGGCTGCCGTGAATAACTCCTGCTCGTAGTGGTCAAAAACCTGGCTCGCTTCGAATACGGTGCTACCGCTGAAACTGTGTTCGCGATGATAGAGTCGCGCGCTCATCACCACAACGTCTTGCTTGTTCGTATTGGTGTGGCTCAGAACGTGACGTAGATAGTAAAGATTTCGTGGATCGCGAACGGCCACCAAGACATTCCCGGCGCGGACGCCCATCGCGCCGCTGCCAAGTTCCTGGTTTCCGTAGACTCGGAATTGATCAAGTTGTTCCGGTTTGCCTTTGCGTTCTCTAGCGACGTGATGCTCCGATAAGGTAAAAATGGTGAAGAATACTGCGCTGAAGATTACGCCCGCAATTGTCGCTTCGTATTTGGTGAAAAGGTTGACGATTGCGGTGATAAACAACACGGTCGAGATCAGGATCAATCCGAGGGGAATTTCCCTGCCCCCGACATGAAGGTTGCCCGGCACCTTCCACTCCCGATTACCGGGCTCAGTGAACCGCAGCACCAGCACAGCCAGGGACTTCATCGCGAAGCTCCAAATTACGCCGAAGGCATAAAGAGCAGCCAGGACGTAGACGTTGCCGAGGCTGAGAAAGATCACGCACAACTGCATTCCAACGATCAGATTGATGATGCGGAAACTGGTGCCGTAGCGATGGTGCGGTTTCAGAAACCATGAGGTGAGCACACCATCCTCAGCTACCCGGTTCAGAACTCCGTTCGCCCCAACAATTGAAGTGTTTTGCGCTCCGGCAAGGATCAGAACACCGACGAGGACAACAAAACCGTGGAAGAGCAGCTTCGGGACTTCAGGACCAGGCAGGTAAACGGTGATGCCACCAATGAGGTTCGCGAAGTAGTCCGGGCGCTTCGCGTCGGGAATGATCATAACGGCGAAGAACGAAACCAGGGACGTAAATAGGAGGCTGTAGATGAAGATGACGAGCCCGGTCTTCTCCAGATTCTTCAGCTTAGGATGCTCGATTTCGCGATTGACCTGTGCGAGAGTTTCCTCTCCGCTCATCGCCAGAACTGAGTGGCCGAATCCTACAAAGGCAATCAGCGACATCAGGAGTGTTGGATGCAGGTGCTCAAGCCATGTGCCGTTCAACCATCCAAGCGATTCCTTATTGAGTGGAACCATGCCCGGGTGGAATGGGCTGGGGGGCAGTTGAACTGGGGCCCGCAGAACTGCATACGTGCACCAGACAAGGAGAATCACCACCATAACGGTGGTAATAATCATGATCTGAAGAGCTTTCTGGCTCGATTCGTGGATGCCCTGTGTGTTCTTCCACCAGAAATAAATGACGACAATGATTGCGAGCCCAGCTGCGAAATGGTCCTCGGAAAAATTCAGAGGCCGGTGAAGAGACACGCCAATGTCTTTGATAAATCCGGCAAGATACTGACCGGCTGAAACAGCGCTGATTGGCCCGGTGAGAACGTAATCGAAAAGAAGGGCCGACACTGAGAACTTTGCAAGCGTTCCGCCCATGGCCTCTTTGACGACACGGTAAACACCGCCACGCACAAACATGCTGCTGGACTCGATATACAAAGCCCGTACCGCGTAGCTGAACAACATGACCGCGAGGATGAACCAGGGAGCGCTTTTGCCGATGACTTTTTCGGCGTCGCCGCCAGCGTAATAAGCGGATGAGGCGAGATCGGAGAGGACAATGGCCGCAGCGCGCCAGAAGGAGATAAAGGTCAACATCACCGTAGTGGCGACGAAGACCTTTACTGCTGGTCTGGTTCCCTCAGCTGAAGTTGCCATTGCTTGAATCTTGTACCAAATCGTTATTGGGCGAAACTAGAAGATAGCACAGGGAAACAACCGCATGTGGCAAAGCGGCTGATCTATTCCGAATGGCGAAATCTGCTATGCAGGATGAGTCAGCAGGTTCCGCCGTCGTCGCTGCGGGCGTTGTCGAAGTGACAAAGATTGAGTCAGGCACAGTGAACATGAACGCCTTTTTGTCACTTTGCTTTCTGTTCGGCGATCCACTTGTTCGTGCGTGCATCGAGCAGATCCAGAGGCAGAGTGCCGCCGTTCAGCATTTCGTCGTGAAACTTACGAATATCGAATTTCGGCCCGAGTTCTTTCTGAGCGCGCTCGCGAAGTTCCCGGAATTTCAATTGGCCGAGCTTATAACTGAGTGCTTGTGCCGGCCATGAGATGTAGCGATCGGTTTCTGACTGGATCGTCGGCTCATCGACTGCACCCGATTTTCTGAAGAAGTCCACGACCTGATCGCGGCTCCAGCCTTTGGCATGAATTCCCGTATCGACAACCAATCGCACCGCCCGGAACAACTCGGACGACAGGCGGCCGTAGTCGGAGACCGGGTCCTGGTAGAAACCGACTTCCTTCCCAAGCTGTTCGGCGTATAGTGCCCAGCCTTCTGTATAGGCATTGAATCCGAGGCCATGGAGGCGGAATTTAGGCAGACCCTCCAGTTGTTGCTGGACCGAGAGCTGCATGTGATGGCCGGGAACACCTTCGTGGTAAGCGATCGCCTCGTCATCAACCAGCGAGCGCTTCGCAAAATCCGAAACGGCAACCACGACCCGGCCGGGCCGTTTGCCGTCGGGGGTGCCAGTCACATAATGGGTCGCAGCTGCTTTATTGAAATCGGGGATCGCTTCCACCGTGACGGGAGACTTGGGAAGCAGCGTGAACAAATCGGGCAATTTCGCCTGCATCTGAGAGATGTAGTGGCGGAAGTCGTCAAGGATCTGCTCGGACGACGTCGGAAAGTACTTTGGGTTGGTTTTTACGGATTCGCGGAATGCAGCGAGATCCGTGAAACCTTCTTTTTTAGCAATCGCTGTCATCTCGGCTTCGATGCGATCGATCTCTCTTAGTCCGAGCTGGTGGATTTCCTCAGCGGACATGTGAGTCGTGGTACGGCCGTAGATGTCATTCTCGTAGCGCTTTTGGCCGTTTGCCAATGAGGTGATGGACAGGGTCGTGCCCCTGAGGGGCATATTCGGTGCGAATGAACTCCGCAAATTTCTTGTACGCCGGCACGACGTCGCTATTGATTGCATCCGTGATCTCGCGGGTCAGACGAGCCTGATCTTCAGCCGAAATGCTGGCGGGATATTTCTTCGTGGGCAGCAAGAAGGGGTTCGCTCTGATGATGCCCTCGCATTGGCCGGGGATCTTTTCTGCAAGAAAGCGGACAGGCATCAGCTTATCTTTCATTCCTACGCGCAAGACTTCTGTTACTTGAGCCAACGCGCGAGGAACCTGATGCAGCCTTGCAATGTAATCTTCGTAATGTTTGACGGAATCAAAGGGGACGGCCAAAGGCAAGTCCGCCAAGCCCGTGTGAATGCCGTACTGCTGGGTAATCGGCATCTCGTATTCCTTCAAGTCGTAGTCGGCAATCCGTTGCTGAAGAACGCGAATGAGAAGATCGTGGGAGAGCTGGTCCTGATCCGAAACGCCGGTCGTCGGGATTGCCTGGATGCGTGCCAGAAAATCCTCATCGCTCTTGTGACGCGTTGCGATAGCTTCGAGCGAGTAGTCGTTCAGTTTGTCGTTATACCGATAGTCCCCGAAAGCCGTGGCCATCTCGGGCCGATTGCGCAGTTCGGTCTCATAATAATCATCGAAAAGAGCATTCTGGGCCGAGACTCGTTCGGCGACCGGTCTGGTGTCTTGGGAAAAAGCGCTGACAATCAGGACGAGGAGGATGGTGAAAAGGCGCATAGCGTACGTAAGAGTATCAGAGCGGAAACGGTCAGGAAATCGGAACGTGCAACGAGTCAGTTGCGACGAGTAAGGTTTTTTGGGCCCAGGTAGGTGTGCGTGATGCGGTCGTGCCAGCACAGGGAATCTTCGTCGAGAAAGAGCCATGCGTATCCCATGCCCAAAGAAGCTGCAGAAAGGAAAGAGGCGACCACCCGCCAGCGCCGCAACGATCGTTTGGCAGCGCTGCCGTCAAAGCGAGTCAGTTCAAGATGAGCCGCGCGCAATCCGGGAGTGCTCCCCGAGTAGACGATCAGCAGATAGTCATAGACAGCCCAGAAGAGACATGGAATTCCTGCGGCTAGGCCGACTAACTGTAGCCGAGGAGGTTCAATGGCTGTGACTTTCCAAAAGATCAAGCTAAAAAGCGACGATGCAAAGCCGACGATGGTTCCGTCGATCAGAAAGGCGAAGATTCGCAAGCCGAAGGGGGCCGGATGCAGGGGAGCGTCAATGCCTAGGCGTTTCTGGGCTTCCTCTTTCTGGACTGGCTCGATTGTGATGCCGCCGAGTGCCGGCGGCGGTGGGGCAGTCTCGGGGACCTCCAGGATTCGAGGTAAATCAAGAACCGGTTCGGCCAACTGATCCGGTGGAGGGGTTGGAGGTGCCCAGGCGAACCTTGGGAATTCGATGATCTTCGCAGTGGGATGGGGCGCAACCGACGAAATCGATTGTGGCGCAGCTTCTGCGACCTCAGTTCGAGGTTCCTCCACGGTTGCCGGCTCGAACGACTCTGGCTGTAGAGCGAGGGCTCTATTCGAAACCGTGGTAACGGTATCCGCAGCCGCAGGGCGTGTTGAAATCTCGACCGCGCCAAAGGGTAATTTTAGCGATGGATATCTTGGGGGAGGAGCCTTCCGCCGGGCGCGATAGCGATTCAGGCGCGCCGCAACTTCGTTCCGCCACGTTGCGCTGTCAGCATTCGTGTTCACAGCCGCCGATTCCGACGAGAGTTCCGGGGAGTCATGCGCCTCTGGCGGCGGAAACGTAGAAGAAATTGGCAATTCGCTGGAAGGGGGCTCCATGGGGCAACCACAAACTCCGTCAGACTTCGAATACATTTATGAAAGCGATAAACGATTTACTTCTCGTGTGCAACCGGAGAAAATCAACCGCATCCTAGCCCTTGTCGCTACTTTTCCTTGCTGGCAGTGCCGTGCTAAGGTCACGATGCCACGACAAGCACGCGAAAGGCAGCATTCGATGGAGCCGGTTACCAGTCGAATTTCCTCCGATGACCCTGCGCACTAGATTCCTTATCACGGCGCTGTTTCTTTGTCATCAGCTTCTCGCGTACGGAGTAGTAACCAGCCAGTTGCTTGCGGGCTCCGACCCAACGATAAATTCATCTTTGGGCGAGCAGAACACCGCGGCTTCGTCGAATACGGACTGTGCCACCCAGGCGCACTCACAGGACGCTAACGCAATCACAATCTGCGCCTTGCAGCAGGAAAAAGATGGCGATGTTTACAAACTCCGAGGCAATGCCGAAATCCACTACCGAACCTATGTGCTCCGTGCGGATGAACTGACGTACGATTCGAATACGGGGGAAGTCATTGCCGGGGGGAATTTCAGAATTGACGGTGGACCAACGGACGATCACATCCGGGCCAGCCATGGCACCTACAATGTGATCGCCGAAACCGGCACGTTCTACGACGTTACGGCCACTACGGGCATGAAATTCAGCGGCAGCCGGGCGATTCTGACGTCGACAGCACCATTCGCTTTTACCGGAAAGCGCGTCGAGAAAACGAGTTCTGATCACTATGTCGTCTACGATGGCAGCATCACAACCTGCGAACTTCCCAAGCCCAACTGGAAATTTCAGGCGCGAAGAGTCGTGGTCGATGTCGGTGGCAATGCCAGCATCTATCACAGCGACTTTCTGCTACACGGATTCCCCATTTTCTATTTCCCTTACGCAACGCACCCCGTGGCACGTGAGGCTCGGCACTCTGGCTTCCTCATACCCACGGCAGGACGCTCCTCAACCAAGGGCAACATCGTCGGAGATTCATTTTATTGGGCGATCAATCGCAGCATGGATGGCATGATTGGAGGCGAGTATTTTTCCAAACGTGGATCATCGCAGCGGGGTGAATTTCGCGCGCGTCCAACTGACACATCCTATATCGACCTGAATTATTTCGGCGTAATCGATAGCGGCATTCAGGTGGGAACTCCCACTGGTTCGCAACTCCTCCGCGAAGGAGGTCAGGAAGCGCGGCTCGCGGGCGAGGGAAATTTCTATGGTTTTCGCGCCGTGTCGGATGTGGACTATCTTAGCTCTTTCATCTTCCGTTTGGCATTCAACGAAGTTTTTACCCAGGCGATCAACTCGGAAGTGAAGTCGCAGCTCTTCTTGTCGAATGCACACAATGGATATTTCTTCGGCGGAGCGGTGGAGCGTTATCAGAACTTCTTTCAGACGACGGATTCGACAGGTGCCTTGTCGAATCCGCCGGCGTTCGATTCCGTCCGCATCCTGCATACACCCAGCCTTGATGCCTCAAGCGTTGATCAGCGCATCCGTAATTGGCCGATCGTCTGGTCCTTCGATACATCGTATTCCGGGCTCTCGCGCAGCGAACCCGGCTTCCACACAAATAATGTGTTAAGCCGCTTCGATTTCAATCCCGAAGTCTCGTTACCATTACAGCTCCACGGCTGGGACCTCCGGCCCGGCCTCAGCTTGCACGAGACTTATTACTCCGAACAATTTGTGAGCGGAAGCGTACTCGATAGCTCCACAAATCGTCACGCTCTCGATGCGTCAGTTGAGCTGCGCCCACCGGTTCTTGAGAAGGTCTTTGACAAGGAATTTCTTGGGCGGAAATGGAAGCATGTCATCGAACCTCGAATCCGATATCGAATGGTGACGGGAGTTAATGACTTCGGGAATGTCCTTCACTTCGACGAGAGGGATATCTTGAGCAATACTCACGAAGTGGAATACGGATTCGTGACACGGCTGTACTCGAAGCATGCGCCGTCATCGATTCAGGAATGCGAAACACCGATGACCGCTCTTGCGGTTGGAGCAGCAGCGCCAGAACAGACCGTACCTTGGGGACGCATCAACAACCTCGAGGGCAACGGCTGTATCGTAGGGCCCAATGTGCGAGAGGTTCTAACTTGGGAACTGGCACAGAAGTACTTTATCGACCCAAACTTTGGCGGGGCATTGGTCCCAGGCCAGCGAAATGTCTTTACCACTACTGAAGATTTGACGGGCATCGCGTTTATCACCCAACCCCGTCACCTGTCGCCTCTGGTATCGCGCCTTCGGGCTGCCACTGGAACCCACACGGACACCGAGTGGGATTTCGATTACGACTTTCAGCTCTCGCGCGTTAATGCCAGTACCCTGCTGGTGAATTACAACTGGGGAGCTTTTACCTTCGGGGGAGGAGATGCCTATCTTGAAATTCCACAGACCAGTGCAACTCCATTGGGGCTAGAGGAAGGTAAGTGCGGCCCATCACTCGGTACCCGGCAGATCACGTGCAAGTTCCAGCAGTTCCGCGTCGCACTCGGATATGGCGGCTTAGCGCGTCACGGCTTTAGCGCCGCCACAAGCATGGGATTTGACGCCGAGACAAGCCAACTGCAATTCGCGACTGCGCAGACAACCTACAACTGGAATTGCTGCGGAGTTACTCTCGAGTACCGGCGATTCGCCATTGCCAACGTACGCAACGAAAACCTATTCCGTTTTACCTTTAGTCTGGCGAACATCGGCTCATTCGGAAACCTGAAACGTCAAGAACGCTTGTATTGATGTATGTCTCGCCAGAGGCTGGTACCATAGAATCCATGAAGGCTCCGGAAAATGGCCTCGCGGCAAAGACCGCTCAACTTCAAGCGGAACTGCGCCGTCTGGGACGCCTGCTCGTTGCTTATTCCGGCGGCGTGGATTCCGCGTTTCTGGCCTGGGCCGCTCATCGCGAACTGGGCGCCGATATGTTGGCGGTAATTGCCGATTCCCCAAGCCTGGCCCGCACGCATTTGGCAGATGCCATCGCCTTCGCTAACGAGCAAGGCATTCCT
>DATJWZ010000123.1:0-13089 GCA_035500795.1 Candidatus Eiseniibacteriota bacterium
CGACCGCTACAGGCCGTTCGCCAATGAGTTTGAAGCAGTGATCCAGGTGCTCCCGCGTCTTCAAGGCCAGGAACGCTCGCGCTTCAAGCAACTCCTTGATCTGCGGGTGGTCTTGCGCCAGTTGGCTGATTTCCTGGTAGATTTCGGTTGCTTTCTCATTGTTCTGCCGTGCTTCGCTCAGCAGATGAACGAACACTTCTCTTGGTTCTGTCAACATGATCTTCTCCTTTTCCTGCGGTTAAATTCTGTTGAGTTTTCGACGATATACAGAGCTGGCAGATGTCAGGGCTTGTCAAAGCCTTGTCCAGTTTGTCCCTGACGGTGTGTGGTCGATCGGTCTTCCGGGAGTCTTCCCCGGGAACGATTCGCTACACGCAACAGATTCAGCCTGCCGCGTGAAGTCGAATCTCGACAACGCATCCCAGCTGACAGGCGGATTGAGTGCAATCCACGCACCAATGCGCGAGACGCCTCGGATGCGTCCTAAAGGATAGATAACAAGCGTAATACGCGAAGGTTCCAATGTTGATGAGGTGGTAAGGCGCCCGACATTTCGGATTTTCCCCGAAATTTCGGAGAAGGAACGTCGCCGGCGTCAACAGAACTTCTTCATCCACACTCGTCGACTCTCATATCGTGTCAGAAACGTAGACCTTCGATTGAAATTGAACTCGCGCGAGAGATCCAGGAAGAAGCCATACTCTAACGCGGACCGGAACCCCAGGGTTTCAATGCGTAGATGCAGAGGGTAACGATGAAATTGGCGTCTTCAGCAGTTCCAAATCGATCTGGGATGCAATGAGATTCCACACATTCGGATCATTTTCGATTTCGTGGTGCGGCTTGTTCAAATGACGCGCTAGCCATGGATAATTCCCACAATCGACTCGACGATTTCGATAGCTCATTTCAAAGTTTCCAATAATTTGTGTCCACTCTGGATCTGCAGCTCGAATCGAAGAGCTCCCGTGTATCAGACCTCTAGTCTGATAAAAGTTGACCGCATTTCTTACGTTAGCTGGGATGATGGAATCCTCCTGGCCAGGTTTTCGAACGCTATCGACCTGGATTGTTAGGAGCACCGGAATGCCCTGCTGTCCCAATGCGCGAGCTAATGCTACGGTCTGCGAAGCACCCCAACTATGTCCATAAATAATGATGTTCGCCTGTTCCTTCTCGCCTGCCGTAATGACACCATCGCCATTCGAATCTAGCAATTGCAGTACTCGGCGCAGTGCCTTCTTTCCGTTGTGGTTCGAAAAAACCTCGGCATGAACATTGGGGGAATAACTTTTCCGGAGAAGTTCTGCAAACTGCACTTCCGGATGTTTTAAGTCATTGCTCTTAACGAAGCCACCAACGAATCCGATGATGATATTGTTTCGGCCCGAAGCTTTGTCATCAAGTGGATGCAATCGCAGAGATACTGACCGAAAGGCTTGCTGGAGCGGTTCGATTTGACGTGATTCACGGCGAGCGGCGGTGGATTCGTTGGAGTCGATAAGATTTTGCTGTTTCGCGGAAACTACTTGAGCGCTTGCGGCTGCGAGAAAGGCGACACTCACCGCGAATCCCACCAAGAGTCGAATCGGCTTTCGATATTTGCGTGCCACGGTTGGCTCCGACTGTGGTTCTTGCTGCACCGATTTGAGCAATATGCAAACCAGGCGCCAATGCGGAGACGCCAAGGCTGCACCGTAATGCGCAGATGACAAGGCTAATGCGCGAAGGATTCAACCTCGATGAACCGACGAGGCGCGCGACATTTCGGAGCCTCTCCGAAATCACGTAGGAGGAATATCTTTAGCTGAAGTGAATTACTAAGTCCCGCGTCTCGTCTCCACCGCCCCTCTCTTAAGTAGTGGCCAGCGAGTGCGTACCTGGGCGACTACCCGCTACTTATAGAACCCATCGACGGGAATCGCCGTAAGGCCGCCTGTTGACCTGTCCTCTTCCAGGCCACGGCGATGCAGCACCGGCCGTTCGCGCGTCAAGTTACCTACTCTGGCCTTCACCTCTTGGAACTCACTGGTGTCCAAGACGTATTCAGGCTTGTCTGGCAGGAAGGAGGAAATCTCCTTATACGCGCGACGAATACGGTCTTCAGTCACGGGATGAGTTGCCAAGACTTTCGCTACCAGACTTTGTTTCTGTTCCTCTCGGGCATGTAATTTCTCCAAGAACTGAATGACGGCTTGGGGATCATAGCCCGCGACGTACTCATACTCCAGCCCAAGCAGGTCGGCTTCCCGCTCCGCGTCACGGCCAAACTTCGTAAACAACATCGGCGTGACTATTCCGGCAAGACCGCCAAACAGCAGGGGAATCGAGGCATACCGCCAGATTTCCATGCGAGTTTTCTCGCGAGTCGCATGACGTGCCGCCACGTGTGCAACTTCGTGAGCCAATACGCCCGCCAGCTCCGCCTCGTTGTCTGCAGCCAGAATCAATCCCGTCTCTACGTAGAGGTATCCCCCGGGCAAAGTGAAAGCGTTAATTTCGTCGGATTCGATTACCCTGATGGTGAAAGGTACTTGAGCGTCGGAGTTCGCAACAATCCTTTGCCCCAGGCGGTTGACGTATTCGGTGATCACCGGGTCAGTTACCAACTTGCTGCTCGACTCCAGATCGTGTGCGAGAGCCTGCCCGAGTTTCCGCTCTTCTTCCAGCGAGTACTTGTTGGCTCCCTTCCCGACGCCGCGATCGCCGATCTGGTTGATATCGTATTTGGAAGGTGCCCTTTTTGCGCCGGAGGTCGTCGATATGACCTCACGGCAATCGTCATTTCCGACGCTGGATTGCAGCGGGCTTGTGTTTTTTGCGCTCGCTCGACCAAGCCACGAGGAAAAGAGAAGGGAGAAAGCGAACAGCCAAAGCCTGGCGCTCAGGACGAAACCATTCGATTTTCGGGGTTCGGTATTCGCGCAAGACGGCATGACGCCCCTCCCATCGCAATACATCCATCTAACCAATCCATCAAGCTCCTCTATGATCGGTGCCGCTTCGAAGGCTCTTTCCGTCGTTTGTAGTACTAGCTTCAATTTCTCGCTTTGTGCGTGAGCCTGCTCAGGATGAACTCCTGGGCTAGATCAGCCGCCACGCGCTCGCCGGTTCCGAGTAGGAAATTTCCGAAGACGAATCCGACTCCGCGATTCGATTCCGGATAGTAGGTATTTGAGATGGCAGCCGACGCCAGATCGCCGCCAATGGTCGAATAGTTCGGTTGCGAGCGTCCGTTATCTCCCTTGCAGACGAATGGGCTACTGAGGGCGTGCAGAATTCGAGACTTCGTTGTGCCCGTACCCTGGTAGAAGTAGCGCGGATCCTGGTGGAGAAGGGACGGCAGGATGGCCCCACCGATCATGATGTCAGTAAGATCATTCGCATAGATCGCTCCGTAACGCTGACCGAAACCCTTCCAACCTTGGGGGTAGTCCATGTGGTCTCCCGCTTGCTGGGCGGCGGCATCTATACCAACCCCGATGAAGGTTACGGGGTTATACATGACCTTGGCGGCGAGTTGAAATTTAGACTTCGAGGTCAGCGGCGCTGCATTTTGATCGTAGCTCACGTAGAAATTCGGAATGAAGCCGAGAACGTGCTGCTGCTCCAGGATCTTGACCTGTTCGTTGGAGAGTTCCTCGCGAGAAGCAGCCGAAGAAGCCACAGTAATCGTGGTCAGTGCCTCTGCAATGTTGAGTTTGGCGCCCTTCAGGATCAGGTATTGACCTGGGTCGAGGAAGATCTCGGGTGAAGTCCAGTTTGCAAAGCCCGGCGCGCTGATGGTGACGCGATAAGTTCCGGAAGCGAGTTGATTGATCTCAAAGAACCCGTTGTCGTTACTCACGACCGTGCGTGGACCTGAGAGGATAGTTCCCTCAAGAACGATGGTGGCACTTGGAACGGTGTCGCCGTTCACGTCGGTGACAGTGCCGGTAATGTGTCCTGCGTCCGGATTCGGGGCGGTGATTTCCTGGGCCGCCAAACGCATGGCGGTCACAATAGACGTAAAGATCAAGAGCCGTACCCCGACAAGCACAGCGATTCCAATGGCTGCCCAAGTCAACCGACAAATTCGTCGAATTTTCGCGGCAAGCGTCTTTATTACATCGGCTTGAGGCATAACTTCACCTTTCTAAAAGAGGATAGAAAGGCGGGACTCAGTTCCTTGCTCAGGGGACTGGCCCGGCAACAATCTTGCGTTCAATTACCTTGGCGTCCACGATGTGTCGGGTCAGTTGCCGAGTGCGCTCTGCGAAGACCAACCTCGCTTCGGTGCGACTCGCGACAGACTCTTAGCAAACTGATCAGTGAAGTCGGAGCTCGACAACACGTCCCAGTTCATGGGGGCTGAGTGCAATCCACGCGCCAGGGCGGGGGACTTCGAGGAGTTGCGGTAATGCAAAGAAAACAAGCCGTATTGCACGAAGCTTGCGATCTTGATGAGGTGGCGAGGCGCCCCGATATTTCGGATTTCCCACGAAATCTCGTAGAAGTAACGGAACGGTTTCAACCGCACTCTTCATCTGCCACTCGTTGATATTCACACCTCGACAGAACGAGAAACTTAGATTGCATTGCTAGGATGGTTCGGGAATCCGAAATATCGGGGGACTCTCCGAAATGTCGGGCAGTCGAGATTCAGGCGCCGCCCTCGGCTTCTATCGAGCAACTCCTCAATCCAAAGAGTCCCAATTCTTTAAGGGAATGACCGCCCTGGGATCGAGCTTGGCACCGAACGTGCTTTTTGCAAATTGGAGCCTGTGCGCTCACGAAGGGCGACGTTTATTTTGTCGTGACTGCCATTTGAGAGTGAAGTTCCCCGCAGGTTGCCTCCGCTGTAATTGTTGACAGTCGGTCTCAGAAGCGAGACATGCATGAGTGTTCGTCAGCGATGATCCTCGAGGCGAGCCGACTTCATCGATCGGGTTGAAAGGAAACAAGGACAGGTTGCCCGAGCCGGATGATCGTTGCAGAGGCAGATATGGCAGTGAATCTCATCCAGATTGAAAACGACGCTGAAATCAAAGCGCGATTAACCGTGGAACGCGTGCGCTTGCTTAGGATCGCTGGCATTGAGCGGCCCACTCACTTTCATCGCCCTGTCGAACGTCCCTTCACCGCAGAGCAACGCAAGCACGTCACTATCTTGTTCGGCGGGTTCACCTGGAAGCATGAGGACTTGATCCGCGCCGTATTCCAAGGCTGCGGGTATCGCTGCGAGAAGGTGCCGGTTCCCAATATCGCTGCCTTCCAAACCGGAAAGGAATTTGGCAATAACGGCCAGTGCAATCCGACGTATTTCACTGTCGGAAATCTTGTGCAATATCTGCAACTCCTGGAGAAGGAAGGCCAGACCCGCCAGCAGATTCTCGACCACTATGTGTTCTTCACCGCCGGCTCCTGCGGGCCATGTCGCTTCGGCATGTATGAAGCAGAGTATCGCTTTGCGTTGAAGAATGCCGGTTTCGACGGGTTCCGCGTTCTGCTGTTTAAGGACAGTGACGGCATCAAGGCCGTGTCGGGGGAGCCGGGCCTGAAGTTCACCATCGATTTTGGCTTTGGCATGCTCAATGCCATTCACCTGGGCGACGTGATCAACGACCTCATCTACCAGATTCGCCCATACGAGGTGGTGACGGGCCAAACGGATTGCGTGTTTCGTGAGATGGTCAGCGACCTTTGCTACGACCTCCGAAACCGGAAATCGTTCGAGATCGAGAAGAGTGCGCCGGATTGGACGAAACCGACATTCAGGAACAACAAGATTCCACGAAGTACGTTCAACGTGTTCGGGAAGTGGCATGAACACATGTGGAGCAAAGACTACTTGAAGGCGCTGCACGAGGCCTGGGAGACCATGAATACGATCGAAGTAGATCGGACACGGGTGAAGCCGCTGGTCAAGATTACAGGTGAGTTTTGGGCACAACTGACCGAGGGAGACGGCAATTTTCACATGTTCGACTTCCTCGAGCGCGAGGGCGCCCAAGTCCTGGTCGAGCCGATCGCTACCTGGGTGGCCTATTTGCTGTACCAGGCGAAGGCGCACGCGATTGCCAAATGGCCGGTCAATCGGCCCCATTCCAATCCCGAGTGGTACGAGTTCAAGAAACAATTCGCCAACTACATTGGTCTGCGCAAGAAGCTATGGGGAATCGGCGCGGGCGAACGCATGTGGCGTTTTTTCTACCATCGCACCATCAGGCACATGGGCGGAATCACGCACCATCTCGTTCCCCAAGCCGAACTGGCCGAACTGGCTCACCCTTTCTACAACCAGTTCGCGCGTGGCGGAGAGGGCCACCTCGAGGTCGGCAAGAACGTGTATTACACCGTTCACAAACTCTGCCACATGGTCCTGGCTCTCAAACCCTTCGGCTGCATGCCTTCCTCGCAGTCTGACGGTGTGCAATCTGCCGTCGTCAATAGATTCAAAGACATGATTTTTCTCCCCATCGAAACCTCGGGCGAAGGCGAGGTGAACGCGCACAGTCGCGTCCAGATGGCGCTCGGAGAAGCCAAGGTGAAAGCCAAGACGGAGTTCGAGGCGTGCCTTAGATCGACGGGCAGGAGTATGGACGAAATACGTGAATACATCGAAGAACATCCGGAGCTGAAGCGTCCGTTCTATCGCGTACCCCATCGAGATGGCGTGGCCGGAACTGCTGCGCAGTTCGTGCTTCACGTGAGCGACCGCATCGCCAGGGAAACAGGGCTGTGGAAGCGCTCGCGCGTTCGTGTGGAGTCGGTCCCGGCGGTATCAGGAGATTAAGGTGTTCGTTTGCTGCAGAATTCGCGGCGACTTCGAGGATCTGATCGCAGATTGTCGGCGAAATCGGCGTTGTGTCTTCGCTTCGAATGTTTTGTCCAGACGCAGAGGGTGGAATGAGCGACCATAAGGACTCTCAATTAATTTCGATTGCTCCGCTCGAGGGACCGCTCTCCAAGGTGGCCGCTGCACCACATCAGCAGAAACCACATGACCACAGCGCCCGATTCTTGGTCGGTCTCGACGTTGGCTCGACGACGGTGAAATCTGTCGTCGTGGACGCCGGATCTGACCGAGTGCTGTGGCAGGACTACCAGCGCCATGAGACCAAGCAGCCCGAGAAGACCCTTGAATTCCTGATGCGCATGGAGTCAGAAATTGGGATCGACCGTCACAACACTCGCATGTTCGTGACGGGCTCCGGCGGCAGCGGCATCGCCGATCAAATCGGTGCCAAGTTTGTGCAAGAGGTGACTGCGGTTTCTCTTGCCGTCGAAAAGCTTCATCCCGAGGTGTATTCGGTCATCGAACTCGGTGGACAAGACGCCAAAATCATCGTCTTCAAAGATGACGAGAAGACTGGGCGCAAGAAGAAAATTCCTTCGATGAATGACAAGTGCGCTGGAGGCACGGGCGCCGTCATCGACAAGATCAATGCCAAGCTGAAGATTCCTGTGCTCGAGTTATCCAACCAGGGCTACCGCGGCATCAAGCTGCACAAGGTTGCCGGCAAGTGTGGCGTTTTTGCAGAGACCGATATCAACTGTCTGCAAAAAGTCGGCACTCCTCCGGACGAACTGATGGCGTCCCTGTTCGAAGCCATCGTTCTGCAAAATTTGAGCGTGCTCACCCGCGGCCACACACTTCGGCCCCACGTCCTGTTACTCGGCGGACCAAATAGTTTCATCAGAGGCATGCGCGAAGCCTGGCAAGCGAACATCCCGCGCATGTGGGAAGAACGCAAGGTTTCCGTCCCAGACGGCGCAAGGCCTGAAGACCTGATCAAAGTCCCACAGAACGCCGTGTACTTCGCCGCACTCGGAGCAATCGAATTCGGCAAGACTGAAGACGACTGCATCGGTTGCTATCGCGGATCCCAGCAGCTCATTCAATACATCGATTTCGGGCGTCAGGAAGAGAAGGCCAAGTCCGGCGCGCGGGGACTTGTCGAGGAACCCGCTGAACTGGATGTCTTCAAGGATGCGTATCGTCCCAAAAAGTTCGCTCCGGCGGTATTCCGAAAGGGAAGCACGGTCGCTGGTTTCATCGGTATAGATGGTGGCTCTACCTCCACAAAGGCCGTTCTTCTCAGCGAAAGTGGCGACGTCCTCTGCAAATGCTATCAGCTCTCGAACGGCAATCCGATCCAGGACACCATCGAGATGTTCGAGAATCTCCGTCGGCAAGTGGAAGCCCAGAATGCCCGGCTCAAAATCTTGGGCGTGGGGACCACCGGATACGCAAAGGACATCCTGAAAGATGTTCTCAAAGCCGACGTCGCGCTAGTCGAGACCGTAGCGCACACGGAGTCGGCTCTGAAGTTTTACGAAGATCCGCACGTCATCGTCGACGTCGGCGGCCAAGACATCAAGATCATCATCCTGCATAACGGTCGCGTGAAGGACTTCAAGCTCAACACCCAGTGCTCCGCCGGGAACGGGTATTTCTTGCAGTCGACTGCCGAAGGATTCGGCTATGACGTGACACAGTATGCCGAGCTCGCCTTCAACGCGCAGGCCATGCCGGTGTTCGGCTACGGATGCGCCGTATTCATGCAGTCCGACATTGTGAATTTCCAACGCCAAGGCTGGCGCGCGGAAGAGATTATGGCCGGATTGGCGGCGGTGCTGCCGAAGAATGTTTTCCTCTACGTGGCCAGCATTCCCAACCTGGCTGCGCTCGGGTCGCGCTTCATCCTGCAAGGTGGCACGCAAAACAACCTGGCCGTTGTCAAAGCCGAGGTCGACTTCATTCGCAATAGCTTCCGTGCAGCCGGCAAGCAGCCGGAGATCATCGTGCATGAGCACTGCGGCGAATCGGGTGCGATCGGCGCCGCGCAGGAGTCACTCCGCCTGTGGCGCACCGGCCTCCGGACCACCTTCGTGGGTCTAGAGGCGGTGCGCAAGATCGAATACCGCACCACCCGCAACGAAGACACGCGGTGCCATTTCTGCAAGAACGACTGCTTGCGTACCTTCATCGACATTCGGACGGCGTCCACAGATGGTTACAGCTTTGTGCCCATCCAGAAAGTCACCAAGGTCCCTCTGATGCTCGGCGAGCAGCGCCTTATCATCGCGACCTGCGAAAAAGGGACGGTGGAAGACATCAACGATATGAAGGAGATCAAAGCCGGTCTCGATTCGATTCGTGCGCAGCACCCAAATTTCGTCGCACTTGCTGCAAAAGAAGTCTTCCACCCCACCAACGCCAAGAACGTGGCGGATCCACCGCCGACCCGCGGTTGGGCCGGCTGGAGCAAAGGCGCGAGAGAACGGCGCACGTTGATGGAGAACCGGAAGAATCTGCGCATCGGTATCCCGCGCGTCTTAAACATCTACACCTATGCGCCCCTGTTCAATGCCTATTTCGAAAGCTTGGGCGTGAAGCCGGAGAACATCATCTACTCCGACTACACCAACTCCGAGCTCTACCGGGCCGGCGCGAGCCGTGGTGCGATCGATCCCTGCTTTCCAGCCAAGATCGGGATCTCGCACGTCTACAACTTGATCCAAGAAAAGCACCGCAAGAGGCCCCTGAACGCGATCTTCTTCCCCATGTTCGACGTGCTGCAGTCTCCGCTCGTCAAGCTCACTGGCACCAATGCCTGCCCGACGGTGACCGCGACTCCGGAGACCGTGAAGGCGGCATTTACGAAAGAGAACGACGTCTTTGCGGAAAACAACCTCCAATACGTCGACCCTCTGCTGAATGTAGCCAATCGAAAGCTCTTTGCCTATCAGATGTGGCAGTCGTTGCAGTCGTTGATGGGCCTGTCGCGGGAAGAGAACGATCGCGCTGTCGAGTCCGGCTATCAGGCCCTCAAGAACTACGAGACCAGCATCCGTCGCCGTGCCCGCCAGGTGCTCGACCAACTGGAACGCGAAGACCGCATCGGCATCGTCATGCTCGGACGCCCTTATCATCACGACCCCGGATTGAACCATGAGATTCTCGACGAATTTCAGAAACTGGGGTACCCAATCTTTTCGCAGAACACTCTCCCGATCGATGACGACCTGCTGGAGCGTTTCTTCGGTGATGAAGTGCGAAGCGGCGTCATCTCAAGTCCGCTCGATATCAGCGATGTCTGGAAGAACTCATACTCTTGCAGTACGAATCACAAGGTCTGGGCGGCGAAGTTCACCGCGCGCCATCCCAACCTGGTCGCGCTGGAGATCTCCAGTTTCAAGTGCGGCCACGACGCCCCCATCTACGGTGTGATTGAAGGGATTATCGAGCACTCTGGCACGCCTTACTTCTGTTTTAAGGACCTCGACGAGAACAGGCCTTCCGGCTCAATCAAGATCCGGGTTGAAACTATCGACTACTTCCTGCGTCGCTATCGCGATGAAGTCATCCGCAAGCGCAAAGCCGCCCAGAAGATCGATACCCAGCTTGCAGCTCTGGAAGCGGAACTACGCAACCAGAAAGACGATTTTCGACTAGCAATTTGCGCGCACACCGTCGAAACCATGGAGGATCGCATGGGCGCAGACTAGAGCGACCCAACACACTGAGCGCCAGAATTTGAGGAGGATTGCATGGCCACCGCACCAAAGTTTCGCATTGATGTCGATATCCACAATTTGTTGACCAACACTGCCCACACTCCACCCAAGCCTCCGCTCGTTATGGGCAAGAGATTACCGGATCCTATATTCCCTCTCTTCCCTGAGAAACTTCTGGAGCCCGGACCGGCCACGATCCCTCGGACGCGGGATTGGACCATCCCTCAGGTCTACCGCAAGATGCGTGGCTGGCTGTTCCCTTATGTTCGCTCGCGAATCATGCCCGATGAGTTCCATCCCATCACGTCGTACCTATTTGTCGAATACAAGTGCAATCTCGACTGCTGGTATTGCTGGTCCTACAACAATAAGGTGAAAGGCATGACGGAGGACGTCGCGCGACGTTCTATCGATTTTCTCCACGACAATGGGTGCCGCGTGCTTGGCCTAATGGGCGGCGAGCCCCTGTTGCGCCCCGATTTCATCCACAAGGTCGTCTACTATGCCGCGAAAAAGGGTTTCTGGATCTATATCGGAACCAACGGTCGCTTACTGCGTCCCGAGGTAGCCGACCGACTGGGTGACGCTGGAGTTGCCGTCTTCAACTTCGCGCTCGACTCGTGGGACGAAAAACCTAGTTTGCCCAAGGCCGTGGTTCCGGTTCAGAAGAACCTCGAGTACATCATGAAGAAGCAGTACGTGTACGGTTACATGGTGTTCTTCAACATCAACATCTGCCGGAACAATACCGAAGATGTGCGCAAGATTACCGAGTACGCCCGCCAGCATCGGATTGCCACCGACTATCACATCAACGAAACCCCCATGCTTGAGCAGGACGACCACTTTAAGCATCTCAACGAAAATCCTACCTACATCCGCCCGGAAGACTGGCCTGAGATCGATTCTCTGGTGGATTGGATGATCGAAAAGAACAAAGCCGGATACCAGATGGTGAATTCCGTGCAGCGCTTGCAGGAAATCAAGGCCTTCATCCGGATGGCTAGCGGTGCTGATCTCAAACGACTGGGATGGAATGGCGACGGCGGCGGACTCAATGGTGATCTGGCCGATCGCTTGGCGACAACTCCAGGTATCGTCCAGGACGAGAACCACGAATTGCATTTTGCGGAATGGAATTGCCGAGCCGGCCAGAACAATGTGATTGTCCGCACCGATGGTACGACAGCTCCTTGCTTCCCCATGTACGGCGCAACCTATGACTGGGGAAACATCGATAAGCATAACTTCAATGACGGCCAGCTAGCTTCCATGAAGAAGACGTGTCAGCAGCACTGCTTCTCGACCCTCAATCACAATCTGGCGTATTGCTACAACGACGCCCGCGTCATCAAGTTTGTTTGGACTCAGCTAGTTAAGAACCAAATGAAAGGTGGAGCAAGAAGCTTCGAAGATTAATGGAGACTTTCAATCAGGCGGTCGCGACCATGAAACGAAAAAGGATCGTCCGCACGTGGCATCGCACCACGGCTATGTGCCTCTTGATCGCCGGATATTGCATGCCGATGCATGCATTCGACCCGAACACCAGGGGCGAGCCTCCCGTTGAGATGATCGTAGAAAAGTTGCAGGCGGCCAACTTGCTTCGGGCTCAGGCGCTTTTGGGCTATTCAGGAAGACGTGTCTACAAGGTGGACTACCGCGGGTTTCCGAGTGGCCGACACGCGGAGATGACTGTGGAAGCTGTATACTCCTCGCCCGCTCAGAAGGATTTCCGTATCGTGTCCGAAAGTGGATCCAAGCTTCTGCTGCAGCATGTGCTGTATCGCCTTCTGGATAGTGAAAAGGAGGCTCTGCAGAACGCAAATCGGAAACAGACCGCTATGAGCACGGAGAATTATGCCTTTAAGTTTGTAGAAACCGAGCAGGGAGCAGAAGGGAAATTCTACGTCTTGCAAGTGGAGCCAAAGATCAAGAATAAATTTCTCTACCGCGGAACAATCTGGGTAGACGCAGAAGATTTTGCGGTCGTCCGAATCGAAGGTAAGCCGGCGAAGAATCCCTCTTGGTGGATCAGTAGCACTGAAATTCATCACCGCTACAGCAAGGTAGATGGGTTCTGGCTGCCTGTTCACAATGAGTCTGTCACGCACGTTCGTGTCGGAGGGCAGGCCGTTCTTACGATTGATTATTCCGACTACAAGATCAAGACGGCAACTGCCGCGACATCTGTGCGTTCATCGTCCGCGCAGCCATAAGCAGTAAATCCCATAAGCAGTAAATCGTAGATGTGCGAAACCAGTGAAGCATGTGCATTGCCTAACACAATGCGTACCACCCTCGCCGCGCTTCGAACGTCGCTGCCTGTGATCCCGGAAAATCTGCCGTCGATCGCGGGAAACTGCACGGTTATTCAAACCGATCGACTGCAACACAGATAACCAAACCGCAATTCGCGAAGGCGCGATTAAAGGGTAGATGCAAGGGACGTATCTGTTTCTCGTTCTTGCTCTCAGCGGCAAGCCAAAAAAGAGCGGAAGCGCACGGATGGCAACCATCTTTGGTTGGAGTAGTTGGTCGATGCGGCGAATGAAAATCGGGGGACGCATTAAGCGTCCCCGAATG
>DATJWZ010000124.1:0-1071 GCA_035500795.1 Candidatus Eiseniibacteriota bacterium
CAGGCGGTCGAAGCGGAGCATCATGCTGGTGTGGCCTTCGACCTTGCCGGACATATCAATTTCCTCGATGTGACCGTACACTCGAGCATTCCGGTATTCGCCATCGTCAACGACCGTTGCACTGAACGGATCACCAACCTCAGAATCAACGCTGTTCAGCGTGTCGTCCAACCGGATGCGAAGGGCGGTATCGTCTGGAATGCGGAAATCTGATGTTGAGGCTGGCAACGGTAAGCTCGCCAGCGCGATCAGCCCTACAAGAAGGCCAAGGACCGTGGGAAGCTTCAGAACGAACAATTTTTCGTGATGATTATTCATGGCAAGATCTCTCCTTATTTGCCATACAACGGGTAAGCGGGGGTCCACTGCGTGTTCAGCACTCGCCGGCGAAGTTCATCTTCATTGATCTTGGGAGCGACACCATCCTTTTGCGCCTGCATGCCAACTGCGAATGCGATCTCCGCGGCAACTCCTCTGATCTCGGTGAGTGGTGGAAGAAGCGAGCTGGAAGCGTCTTTGAGAGCAGGTGAGTTTTCTGATAGCGCGCGGGCCGCCGCCAGCATCATCGGCTCTGTAACGCGGCGAGCGCCGGAAGCAACGACGGCAAGCCCCATTGCGGGGAAGATGTAAATGTTATTGCACTGCGCGATCAGAATCTTGCGGCCGCCGTAACTGACGGGGGCAAACGGAGAACCTGACGCTACCAATGCGCGTCCATCGGTCCACTGAATCAAATCCTTGGCTGTCGCTTCCGATTTTGAGGTCGGATTCGAGAGCGGGAAGATAATCGGCCTCTCGACCTTGCGAGCCATCTCGCGAACGATTGGTTCCGAAAACGCACCACCCACGGTTGAAAGTCCAATCAGAATGCTTGCGTTGATTCTTCCAATTACGTCGGCAAGACCAATCGGCCCGTTGGACGTTCTCGGGCATCCGAAAACGCTGTTCTCCGGCTGGGCATAAACGACCTGCTCAAGAGTAAGTTCTTTTCGGCCTGAGTGCAGAAGGCCATCCTTGTCGATGACCCAGAAGCGGCTCTGTGCCTCTTGCTCGGTCAGGCCTTCTTCCCTC
>DATJWZ010000125.1:0-8858 GCA_035500795.1 Candidatus Eiseniibacteriota bacterium
CGTTACCGAAGCGCAACCCCGAAAGCCCTGAATCGGCCGCGAAACAGATCACCTCTACTCGCAACGACTCCTTCCGCCAATAACAATGGTCTCATCGCTCTCATCGTGCAAAGTTGCGGAGAGGGGCAAGCAATCAGGCAACCTGCGGGAACGGAGGGAGTATCATGCAGATGCTGAATGCAGTGATGCATAAATAAGGAGAGCAATGCCCGAGTCCATCGACTGGCCGCCAGTGATTCCGGGGCGCCGTCCTCGTATCCGCCGCTTTGTTCTCATTCTCGTCATTCTTGGTGTCATCTTCTTCGCCACTCGAGCGGCGTTATCCTATTACGTACAGTTGCTTTGGTTTAGGTCGCTCGGCTATGGGGACGTCTTCTGGAAAACACTGGATCTCGAGTGGGAAGTCTTCGCCGGATTTGCGGCAGCCACGTTTCTGATTCTCTACGGATCCTTTCTGGCGCTGAAACGGGCGCATCTCCCGGATTTGCCTGACGGGCATACCATCTTTATTGGGCGGCAGCCCGTGAAGCTGCCGATAGAACCTGTTCTGCGGCTTGTCGCGCTCGGCGCATCGCTCGTGATAAGTGTTGCCACCGGCGCCGCGATGACGGCTGAGTGGCCCACTCTGGCGCTGTTTTGGTACGCGCCCACCACCAAAGGCGAGGTCCTAGACCCGATATTTGGCAGGCCGCTAAACTTCTTTCTGTTCACGCTCCCAGCATGGCAGGTGATCCTCGGCTGGTTGATCACTCTCGCGGTCATGATCTGCATCCTCGCCGCAGCGTTCGTTCTCATCACGGGCGGAGCGCGTGTGCTGACCGGAAGTCTGAGCCGCCACGTGACACTGCCCTGGCGTTCATTCTCCATCGCTTTCGGGTTTTTCTTGCTGATCCTCGCAATGAACGCGTATGTGGTCCGGTTCGAGCGATTGCTCGAGGATCATACGATCTTCTCCGGCGTCACCTACACCGATGCGCACGTCGTCCTCACCGGGATGCTTGTAGTCTGTGCAGCCCTTGTTCTCGGCGCACTGATCTCGCTTACCAACGCCATGCGGACGCGACGCGCCAGTTGGCTAGTGGCCTCGGTGGTGCCGGCGATCCTGTGCTATGCGGCGGTTCAACTCGTCGCCTGGTACGTCAGCAACTTTATCGTTAAACCCAACCAACTGGTGCGCGAGAAACCTTATATTGTCTACAACACGGATCTGACGCGGCGCGCCTATGGATTGGACCGGGTCACGCAGCGCGAGTTCCCCGCTGAGACCACGGTCGAGGCGGCGGATCCCGCTAATAATCAAGCTACGCTTCAGAACATTCGCCTGTGGGACTGGCGCGCGCTTCAGGACACGCTGCGCCAGATTCAGGAAATCCGCACCTATTACGACTTCCCTGACATCGATATTGACCGCTATAACATCGATGGCACGACCCGTGAGGTCATGCTGGCGGCGCGCGAGTTGAACGTGGACCGACTCCCCGAGAGCAGCCGCAACTGGATCAACGAAAAGCTTATCTACACCCACGGCTATGGCATTACGATGAATCCCGTCAATGGATTTACGCCGGAAGGCTTGCCCACTCTGATCTTGAGCAACATGCCAGTCCAAAGCACCGTCAGCAGCCTCAAGGTGACGCGTCCGGAGATTTATTTCGGCGAGTTGACCGATGCCGACGTCTATGTGAAAACGCGACAGAAAGAATTTAATTATCCACAGGGCGAGAGCAACAATCTTAATTCCTACGAAGGCGATGGAGGGATCGTGATCGGCAATTTCCTGCGCCGATGCCTTATTGCCTTTGACCGAGACGATCTTGGCAAGCTACCGTTCAGCGATGACGTGAACAAAAATAGCCGACTTCTGATGCTGCGGAATATACGCGATCGCGTCTCGACCTTGGCCCCGTTCCTCACCTTCGATTCCGATCCCTACATCGTTCTTGGGGACGATGGCCGGCTGTCGTGGATCATGGATGCGTTCACGATCTCGGACAGCTATCCCGATTCCACCCATTATCATCTCGGCAACAACTCCATCAATTACATGCGGAACAGCGTCAAGGCAGTCATCGATGCGTACGACGGCACAACGACGTTTTATGTCTTCGACCAGCAAGATCCGATCCTCGCGGCGTACCGCCGGATTTTTCCCAGCCTGTTCAAGGATGCATCGACGATGCAGCCCGGTCTGCGCAAGCATGTGCGCTACCCGGAGTTGCTACTCAAGCTGCAGGCTGAGGTCTATGGCCTCTATCACATGACCGATGCAGAAGCGTTCTACAACCGCGAGGATCTGTGGACGGTCGCGACCGAAGTTGGGATGAGCGAGACAGGCGAGCAAATGACCCAGGTCATGCAGCCCAATTTCGTGCTGATGAAACTCCCGCGCGAAGATGGGGAGGAGTTCGTAGAAATTCTGCCTTTCACCCCAGCCAACCGGAACAATCTGATTGGCTGGATCGCCGGACGCAGTGACGGCGCACATTACGGTACCTCGGTGGTCTATAACTTCCCCAAGACGAAGCTGGTCGATGGCCCGCTGCAAATCGAGGCGCGAATCGATCAGAACGCGCAGCTCTCCGGACAGTTGACACTGTGGAATCAGCAAGGCTCACATGTGCGACGCGGGGCGCTGTTGGTAATTCCCACGGGAAAGGCGCTCTTGTATGCCGAACCGATTTACTTGCAAGCCCAGCAGAGTCCGATGCCGGAGTTGCGCCTGGTTGTGCTGGCACTCCAGGATCGGCTCGCCTACGGGCCAACTTTCGAATCGGCGATGGCGTCGCTTTTTGGCGGAGTGGCTTCGTCGCTGACCGCCCCCGCGATAAGTGCAGGTGCAGTCCCTGCGGAAAATGTGCGAGGCACACTGGCATCCGCTTTTTCGCCCCAGCCGGCAGCCGATCTCAAAGCGCTCATTGCGGAAGCCGCTAAAGATCTTGCCGACTACCAACGCCTGACGGCGGAAGGCAAACTTGGCGAAGCTGGAAAGAAGCTTGAGGAGTTGAAGCGCGCACTCGACAAGCTGAACACGCGACAAAAATAATCGCTGCGACCGAACTGCAAAGAGAGACCAGCTTTGAGGGGATCTCTCCAGTCTTGTTAAGTCGACCCGTGACTTTCAGGCTGCGGTTACGCCGTAGGAGTGAACAGATAATCGACTTCGGAAAGCAGAACATCCATGTCCTCGCCAACGCCATTACCGAGTTGACGACCGGTACTCCGCACGTGGTCGAGCCGGGCAAGAAAATCATTCCGGACTTTCCTGTTCAGGCCGACAGTGGCTTTCAACGCTTGCTCGAACATTCGCACGAGGGCATTCAAGTAACCGTGTCCCGATGGTCCACTTCCCGACAGAAGCCGGCGGCGCGCTCGCAGTAAAAGACCAGCAACTCAGCTAGACCCGCGGGATCGCCGAGTGCTTTCTTGTATTGGGTGATCGCCCGCCTAGCGCTCGCAATAGACGTGCGCTCTCCGCGGAATACATCTGGCCACAGGGATGTATCAATGGCCTTCTTGTAAGGCTGGAGCGGGTCTTCACTCACACCGAAGCGAGCGTGAAGAAAAGCTCGGCTGCGCTCATCCACTGTGTAGAGGTCTTGAAGTACGCCCAACAAGGCGGCGCGATCAAAACTCGCAAGGTGGGTCTTAACCTCTGCCCATCTCAGTTTTGATTTCGTCATTCGCTTATCCGTAGCGCAAGCTTAGATTTTACTCGTCGCACCAGTTGCCAATTGACGCTACTCTGCGGTAATGCCATGGCGCGGCACTGGGAGGCCGTCGCTATGGGCAAGCAGCAGGTTAAGCCGAATTACCGTCGCCGATTGCTTCGTCTGCCCGATTCAGATCATTGCAAAGCGGCGGTGCTGAACAGTCTCGGATCGCCAGCGTCTCGCCGCGTGTACGAATACGCCATCGACCAATTCATCACTTGGTATTGCTCCGAACCTCGGCTGGCGTTCAATCGCATCGTCGTTGTGCGCTACCGCATCTACCTGGAATTGCGTCATCTGGCGGCCAACACGATCAACCAACAGCTTGCCGCCGTGCGTCGCCTGGCCCACGAAGCTGCCGACTCTGGTTTGCTGAGTCCCGAGTTGGCTGCCGGAATTAGCCGAGTCAGAGGAGTCAAGTAGCTCGGATTCCGTTCCGGTAATTGGTTGAGCGCAGAGCAGAGTTCGGAAGTACTCCAGCATTCTCTTGGTGACAGTATGCGTTCCAAGCGCGACTACGCGATGTTGGCCATGTTGTTCGGCTGTGGCTCTCGAAGGTCAGAACCAGTTGGCTTGGAATTGGACGACATCCAGATGCGCCAAGGACACTGGGCCATGGTTGATCTGATTGGCAAAGGAGGCCACATTCGCACCGTGCCCATTCCCAACTGGGTCAAAGCTGCGCTCGACAGTGGACCGGCGCCGCCAATGTCACGGAGGGGAGAATCTTTCGAAGGGTGGCAGAAAGGGAAAGGTGTGGGGCAAAGGGTTATCGCAGAACGTCGTTTGGTACGTGGTCAGAACGTGCTGCCAGAAAGCCGGCCTGGAGCACATTGCGCCACACGATCTGCCGAGAACCTGTGCAAAGCTGTGTCACGACAACGGCGGAGAGTTGGAGCAGATTCAGTTTCTGCTGGGGCACGTATCTGTACAAACGACAGAACACTATCTTGGGTGCAAACAAAACCTTGGACATCCGGTGAACGATCTATTTGACCTCAAAACGACCGCACCGAAAGATGGGGGCCAGGTTGGATCAGCGGTGGTCATGGATGCCGCCAAGCCTGTAGAAAAGCCATCTCCGCTAGAGATAGAATGCGGCCACGGAGGAGCGGAAGATGAACAACCCATCTGCGAACCCAGACCGGTATCCGTACCAGAACGAACTGACTTGGTCGAAATCGGAAAAGACCATCGCCCGCAAAGCTTTCGACGCTGCTCTGGGTCGGGAGTTGCACGAAGTGATTCAGAGAACAAAGGAAATGGCGAACGGCATCCAGCAATCATCAGACCTGTGGGATTTGGAAAAGTACCTGACCCAAAGCCGTAAGGAGATCAACCGTAAATACACCTATCGGCATTCGGAACTCACGCGGGTATTTGGGAGACTCTTGCACGAAAGACGAGTCAGCGAGGAAGAGTTGCGCGGCTTACGCGAGGATAAGCTGGCATCGATTCGTTCCGTTGCCGAATTCTTGGCAAAGTATGCCGCTTGATTGTCATTCTGAGCGCTATCGCCTGGTTTCGACAGTCATCACGTAAATGTGAGCCGTATCGATTCGCCTAAACGCCAAGGCATTGCGCGAAGTCTAAAATAAATTGGTATTTTGCATCTTGCTATGGCCAGTCGGCTTCCACTAGTCTCCCCTGAAATTCGCGCAAGACTGGAAGGGGCAAGGATTGCTCATCTCGCTACACTCGACACCCAGCGGAAGCCACACCTGGTCCCTATTTGTTTTGTCTTGGACGGTTTGGTGTTGTATTCCGCAATTGATCGGAAGCCGAAGCGAGTGACCGCGACCCAGTTGGCGCGGCTGAAGAACATCAGAGAAACACCGTACGTGGCGTTGCTGATAGATCACTATGACGAAGACTGGACACGCTTGTGGTACGTGCTGATGCGAGGAAGAGCGAAGCTCGTCTCGGTTCCTGCAGAGCAGAAGCGAGCGATTCAGCTGTTAAGGGCAAAGTATCCGCAGTACGACGCAAGTATGCTCGATGACGATTCTCTAGTGTTGCGCATTACTCCGGGGCGGGTCGTCAGCTGGGGAAAGACCTAGAGTGGCCGTGTTCAAATCTTGGGCCACTTACATAGTCATCATCCCGCGAAGTTGTTCCAGCAGAGCCAGCCAGCAATCGAGCGATTGACCGCCAGGAGCAAATGCCGGATCAAAGAAAATTTCGCTGGCTCCGATTTTGGCACAGGCCCGTACATCATCTGCAATCTGTTCGAGCGAACCCGAGAAGATTGACCTGTCTTTATCCAATGGTTTTTCGCTGAGGCCCAGACCGGCATGAATCACCATCGAGATTTCGGATGGATCGCGCCCTGCCAGACTCGCCATTTTTTTGATGCTGTCGAACATCTCTGCCATGGCGGGAACGGGAAGGAATACAGGATTCCATCCATCCGCAAATTTTGCTAGCCGTGCGAGAGCTGCCGGTACGAAAGCGCCCATGTAAATCGGGGGATGCGGCTTCTGCATGGGCTTGGCATCAATGTAAGACTTAGGAACAGTGAAGAACTTTCCGTGGAACTCAACCGGATTCGTGGTCCAGATAGTTTTCAGCAAAGGCAGAAATTCATCCGCCATGGCCCCTCGCTTCGTTATGTCGGAACCCGTCGCATCCATTTCGTCTTTGGACCAGCCAAGACCTAACCCGACGCACAGCCGACCGCCGGAGAGAATATCGATGGTGGTCAGTCGCCGTGCCAACATGACCGGATTGTAGTAGGGCATATCGAGGACGCTGGTGCCCAGCCTGATCTTTTTTGTCTTACCCGCGATGAAAGTCAATGAGTCAAGCGGATCAAGCGTGTGCCTGTAGACCTCCGGAAGTGATCCGTCCGGCGTTCCCGGATACGGCCTCTGAAGCTTGAGTGGATACAGCAGGCGCTCGACCGTCCACAAGCTGCTATATCCCAGGTCCTCGGCACGTTGCGCAACTTTTGTGACGGCGTCCGCAGTACCAATAGGGCCGATATTCGGCAGAGAAAAACCAATCTTCATGGCGCGCACCCCCCGAGCAAAGATGGCGGGTATTTAATCACAGATACATTGTGTTCACAAATGAGAAGTTGGTGTTAGGCGGCGAAAAATCCCCATCTCTCCGAGTAGAGGAGTCCCGATAGGCTGTAGGTTTCCCCTTGGCTGTGTCCGCCGTTTCCAGCTTCGTGCCCGTTTAGGTCGACCATGGCACCACCGAGATGTCTCCTCCCTCACAGACCCCACCGTGCAGATTTCCCGCAGCGGGTTCCTCAAGCTGGACTCACCGGTTACATCCAGATATGGCAGATCCGAGGCGGCAGCAACGGATGACGTCGAAGGAGCTCGGTATATCTCTCCCACGTCAACCGGTTTCCACGCGTGCGTCGATTCAGCCACTTTCTCCAGATCCTAACGACACCTCGATAGAACTTCAGAAGACTCTGAGCGTTCGTCGGTCGGCCGTAGTACTGGTAGTGGCCTCGGAGCTTGGCGTTGAGGGTCTTCTGCTGCTCGTCCACCGGCGCATGTCGGTGCCTCTGGCACCATTCGGCGACCGCCGTGAGGCTCCTGCGGAGCCGCTTGCGCATCGTTCGCACATGCACTGTGAACTTCCCTCTCCGGCTGCGTGCGCAAATGTGCGTCAAACCGAGAAAGTCAAAGGTGCCGGGTTTCTTCTTGCCCTGCTTCTTCGCACGCTCCTCAGCGTAACGCCCAAATTCCAGCAGCCGCGTCTTCTCCGGGTGAAGTGTCAAACCGTATTTTGCGAATCGCTTCGATAAGACATTCTTCACCTTCTCCGCGTCTTCCCTGTAGTGGAAGCAAAGTATGGCATCATCGGCAAAACGGATCTCGTGGGCTTCACCCCTAAGTCGGGGCTTCACCACCTCCTCGAACCATTCGTCGAGCACGTGGTGCAGGTAGATGTTGGCCAGGAGCGGACTAATCGTCTGCCCTTGCCCCGTCCCCCTGTCACTCACGAGAAGCTGTCCTTGATCGATGACTCCTACCTGGATCCACTTCCGTATCAAGCGAAGCACGCTGCTATCGCTGACGCGTTTCTCGATCATCACCATGAGTTGCTCTCTCACGATCGAATCGAAGTAGGCAGTGATGTCTAACTCCAGGATCCATCCTGTGGAGCGTGTGCAGATGACTCGCTTCACTTCGTCCAGTGCCTGGTGCTGCCCTCGTCCGGGTCGGAACCCGTAGGAGCAATCGAGAAAATCCTGCTCATAGATGGCGTTCAGTACTTCCACCATCGCCTTCTGCACGATCTTGTCCTCCAGAGCGGGAATCGAGATCGGTCTCTGCTTCCCGTTCTCCTTCGGTATGTAGACCCTGCGCAGCGGTTGGGCTTGGTACTTTCCATCTTTGAGCCGCTGGTAAAGCTCTTGGATCTTTCTCTCAGCGTCCTGCTGGTACTCCTCATACGTGACGCCGTCCATCCCGGCACTAGCATCCTTTCGTAGGCCTCGGAATGCCGCATACAACGCCCCGGGCGTGATCAAGTGAGCGATCGAGAAGAACTGTCGCTTCGGTTCCTCCTTGGCTAGTTCAGTTAGTCTGTCGAGTTTTGTGGACATAGCAGTTCGAGTTCTGAGTCTCGCCTATGTTTCCTTCGGCAGATACGTCCGCTTGTTCCCCCCTTCCCTCCAGTGGGTGCCGTGGCCGCTCCTTGCGGAAGCCCTGCGGTTCCCCACTTTCACAGGTACTACGGGGTCGTAAGACTGCTCGTCCACCTTTCCCGGTCGCCTCCGGTTTCCCTTGGCGATCGGTACCTCCCATGATGAGGAGGCGATGGGGGAGCTCTCCTGGGTCCTGGGAAATCCCTTTGGAAGCATGCCCCGAGCTAGGGACTCCGGCGACCCCGGCGCGACCTCGCTTTATCGGTCGTCCGAGTGCTGCCTTCCGCATTGTTAACGGCGTCGGCATCGCAACCAGCCGAGTTTTCGGAGCTGAATCTTCACGGCCTGCTTCCTTGCTGTGTACGCTTCGCACCCACCAGTCGCCCGGTGAATGGCAACACTCGCTTCCGGCCTGTCTGCTCGACTGTGACCGGGCGGGACTTACACCCGCTGGATTCCATCAAGAAGTTTCACCGTCTCATTCTCGGTTCCTCCTCTTCCAAGCTTTTCCCAGCGCGATAACAATGTCGGCG
>DATJWZ010000126.1:0-11512 GCA_035500795.1 Candidatus Eiseniibacteriota bacterium
CCCAAGACCGCCGCATACTCCAACGGCTTCTTCAAATCCGCCTTCACCAGCCAGATATAGTGAATGACCCCTGCCGCTGCACTGAAATAGATCAGCCGATGCAGATTCTGCCAGTGCTTCCCCAATTTTCGGATCGACCATTTTGTCGATGTGAGCGCCAGCGGAATCATCAACGCAAACGCCGTCATCCCAGCGGTGATGAATTTTCGTTTCGCGATGTCATGCAGCATTTCATGCACATCGAAGAACTTGTCGAGCCACACATACGTCATCAAATGCAGGCAGCCATAAAAGAACGCAAACAGCCCAAGCATCCGCCGATAGCTGATTAGCCAGTACTGCCGCGAGAGCTTGCGGAGTGGGGTGATCGACAATGTCACGAGCAGGAAGATAAGAGTCCAATCACCCGTGGAGTGCGTGATGAACTCGATCGGGTTCGCACCGAGCTCCGAGTGAAACCCAAGCCACACTAGCCGACCCGCAGGAATCAGGCTAGCGACGAAGACGGCGGGTTTGAAATAGCGACTCATGAATGTTGCTGATCCTTGAAACAAGCCGTTGTCATTCCGGAGCGGAGCGAGGAATCTGCTTTCCGCTGGCGGCGCAACAGCAGATTCCTCGCGCCCGAAAAAAGGTCGCTTCGGAATGACAAGAGCTGAAACGCACGACAACTCGCGAGAGATTGAATTTCCTAAAACTCTTTCCTCAGATCCATCCCGCTATACATGCTGGCCACCTGATCGGCGTATCCGTTAAACATCAGTGTCGGACGCTTTAAAAATTCGCCAAGCCGCCGCTCCTTGGCCTGACTCCATCGCGGGTGATCCACATTCGGATTCACATTCGCGTAAAAACCGTATTCCTGCGGGGCCGACTCATTCCAGCTGTTGATCGGCTGCTTCTCGGTAAACCGAATCCGCACGATCGCCTTCGCGCTCTTGAATCCATACTTCCATGGCACGACAATCCGAATCGGCGCTCCGTCCTGGTTCGGAAGTTCTTCTCCATACATGCCGAAGCAGAGCAGCGTCAGCGGGTTCATCGCCTCGTCCATACGCAAGCCTTCCACGTAAGGCCAATCCAGCACCTTTCGTTGCTGACCGGGCATCTGCCTCATGTCCATGAGCGTTGTGAATTCCACGAATTTCGCCTTGCTCGTCGGATTCACTTTCTTGATCAGCTCGCTCAGCGAGAAGCCCACCCATGGAACGACAATCGACCACCCTTCCACGCATCGGTGCCGGTAAATCCGCTCTTCCGGCGCGGCCATTTTGATGATCGCATCAACATCCAGTTCCTGCTTCTTCTCAACCTGACCGTCGATCTTCACCTTCCACGGCCGCGTTTTGAAATTCTTGGCCAGCTCGGCAGGCTCGTCTTTTTCCGTCGAGAACTCGTAATAATTGTTGTAGTGGGTGACGTCTTTGTAAGGGGTGATCGTCTCCGTCGTGCTGAACGAACTTTTCTTGATGCCGTCGATCTTGTTTCCCGCAAGAACAGTTAGTCCGGGCGCAATAATTTCGCGCGCGCCGACGCCAACCGCTGCCGCTGCACCCGCGATACCCATGCTCGCCAGAAATTTCCGGCGGTTCAAATACAAGCTCTTCGGCGTCACTTCCGAGAAACGAATACCTTCAGCCTTCTTGATCAGCATAGGAATCCCCGGTACTATGCGCGCACCAGCAGCGGATTGGCGCGGCAATCCTTCTTCCTTCTATTTTCTTCCCAATGTGAGTCGGAGCGATGTAAAAAGTTTCAAAAATCGCCACTTAGTGCTTTCCCACTAATCGCTTGGCTGGAATCAGGATTAAATGAAGAGACTTACGTCAGGACTTCTCGGACCTTGCGCGTCAGGTTCTGTAGTGTGAAGGGCTTTTGCAGGAACGCCGTCCCGCTTTCAATGGAACCATCGCTGATGATGGCATCCTCAGTGTAGCCGGAAAGATATAGGACTTTCGTCCCGGGACGCGACGTGGCCAGTTGTTTCGCCATTTCGCGCCCGCCCATGCCCGGCATAACCACGTCGGTGATGACCAGATCGATTTTTCCGGTGTGGCGGGTCGCGGCCGCGAGACCCTCCTCGCCGTTTTCTCCTTCGATCACGTTGTAACCCTTGGCGACCAGAGTGTCCCGGACCAATTGCCGAACCGATTCCTCGTCCTCCACCAGCAGGATGGTTTCGTGCCCTCCACAGGCCGTATCAGGGACCGCCACCGGATGCGGCTCCGTCTTCCCTTCCGTGAGTGGCAGATAAATGTGGAATATCGTGCCGCGACCGATCTCGCTCTGCACCATCACATATCCGCCGGTCTGCTTCACGATCCCATATACCGTGGAAAGGCCCAGTCCGGTTCCCTTTCCTTTCTCTTTCGTCGTAAAGAACGGCTCGAAAATACGCGACTGCGTCTCGCGATCCATGCCCATTCCCGTATCGCTCACCGATAGCAGCACATAGTTCCCCGGACGAATGAATTGCGGACCTCCGCGGTGATGCTGGTCCACAACTACCGTCTGTGTCTGGATCACTAGTTTTCCGCCATTCGGCATCGCGTCCTTGGCGTTCACCACCAGATTCATCAGAACCTGCTCCAGCTGTCCGGCATCCGCCCGCGTTTGCACCGCCTGCGGAGCCAGTGCCGTCACCAACTCTACGTTCTCGCCAATCAGTGGGCGAAGCAGTCGCTCCATGTCCTGCACAATTGCGTTTACATCCACCACTTTCAATTCGAGGAGTTGCTTGCGGCTGAAGGCTAACAACTGCCGCGTCAGAGTAGTTGCCCGATCGGCGGCAAGCTGGATGGCGCGTCCCTTTTCGTGAAGTGGATGCCCGCTGTCGAGCTCCGTCAAAATCACTTCTGCGTAGCCGCTGATGACCATCAGAAGGTTGTTGAAGTCGTGAGCCACGCCTCCGGCAAGGCGGCCAACCGCTTCCATCTTCTGTGCCTGGCGGAACTGATCTTCCAGCGCACGGCGGTCGGTTATGTCCTCGGCGATTGCTTCCAGAACGTCCGCTGGTTCATCCGCGCTGCTGACGGCCCGGCCGCTGATCCGTACGGTTATCGCCCGTCCGTCTTTGCGCTTCCACTTGACTTCAAATCCGTCGAGGCGCCCAGTCTTACGGAATTCATCGATCAAGCGCGCATGCTCGGACGGCTGCGCGAAGACGTCTTTTTCTGGATCAAGTAGCAAAACTTCTTCCGGACAGGAGTAGCCCAGCATCGCGATCAGAGCTGAGTTCATATCCAAAAATCGACCCTCGAGGCTCGAGCGGTAAATTCCGTACACCGAACTCTGCACCAGCGATCTGTACCGCGCTTCGGAGCGCCGCAGCGCCTGCTCGTTTCTCTTGATCTCCACCGCACTGGCCAATTGCCGCGCCACAAAGGTGAGAATCTCTTTGTCGCGTTCCCCGAAGCGGATGTTCTGCGAGTACGTCTGCACTACCAGCGCGCCAAACGTATGACTGTTGACCTTAAGCGGCACGCCCATCCAATCGAGTGACCGCGAACCGTTTCGTGCCAC
The DNA here is from genome assembly GCA_035500795.1 of Candidatus Eiseniibacteriota bacterium. GTDB lineage: Bacteria > Acidobacteriota > Terriglobia > Terriglobales > Acidobacteriaceae > Sulfotelmatobacter. The sequence continues at coordinate 3,523 of DATJWZ010000126.1, forward strand.
TTCTCCACGGTCCTCCATCTCCTGCAACACCTCAGGAGTGGCGAGTAATGGTTCTCCCGTTCGGATCAGATAGTCCGTCAGACCTTTGCCCATCTTTTTCGTCGGCGGCGCCGTGTCCTGCTCATCGACGAAATACGGAAAACTCAGCATCTCGGTCGCCGGATCATAGAGCGCGATATAAAAGTTACGGGCATGCATCAACTCGTCGACAATGCCGTGAACAGCCGCGAAGAACTGCTGTAGGTCATGCGCGCTGCTGCTCTTCTCGGCGACTCTGTACAACGCCGAACTCAGCGCTTCAACCCGCTTGCGGTCGGAAATGTCGTGGTAGCCCGCGTAAAATCCGCTCGGCTTTCCGTCCAGAATCAAAGGCGCGCAGGAAATGGACACATCCAGCAAACCGCCGTCCTTCTTCCTTCGCTTGGTCTCAAGCGTTATGCGCTCGCCTTTCTTGAGTGACTCCGTGACCCAGTGCGATTCAGCCAGCCGCTCTGCCGGAACCACAAGATTCTCCAGGGGCTGTCCTAGGATTTCCGAAGCGGCATACCCAAACATCCGGCTGAATCTTTCGTTCGCCCACAGTACGCGGTGCTCGTTGTCCGCAATGCTGAGCCCATCCGGATAGGCAAGGAACATCTGTTCCAGAAAATCCAAACGCACTGTTGATTTGTTTTTTTCCTGCAGGTGTTCTGACGGGACGGGACAAGAGCTAACCGAGCACTTGCCGTTGGCTGGCGGCGGTGAGATCGGCGGCTTCTGAGTGGATGGGGCTTCGCTCTCTGGCGCCTTTTTCATCCTTGCGGCGCCCGCGAACTCTCCTCCACCCGTTCGGGTGACACGTTCCCCCATCCGCGAATTCCCCCTCCGAATCGCAGCTGCAGAAAACATGGTAGAGGTGGGATTCGCGCCGAAAAAGGTTACTGGGGTAATCCGAACATTCCGTTTGTTGCACAAAGTGCAAGTTATCACCTGCTCCTGCCGTCGCGTTACCTTCGTTAGCTTTTCGCGCTGACTTGTCTCATGAGCTGCATGGTCTTCATGGGACAATGGCGGAATCTCACGCACGTTGCAAAATTGAAAAACCTCAAGCGAGTGTAGCCCAGTGCGGGGGAAATACTTGTCGCGAGGAAAACATGAGCAGTCTCTGGACGAAAGTTGCCTCTGGATTTTGTAGTGCAGCTCTGCTGATCGCGCTTGCCCCATCTGCTTCGGCCGAAACACCAGGCGTTACCGATACGAGCATCCTGATTGGTTCTTGCTCAGCTCTCGACGGTCCAGCTCACTTCCTTGGGCGGCAGACCGTTCTCGGCGCCTCTGCCTATCTCCACATGATCAACGACGACGGTGGAGTCTTTGGGCGGAAGATTCAGCTTGAGGCCTTCGACGACGGCTACGATCCCGACAAGGCTCCCGCATGCTTCAAGCGCATGACCAAGGAAGGTGTCTTCGCGCTCGGATTTTTCGTGGGCACTCCGACGGCAAAGGTGTACGTTCCTCTCGCCCAGGAAGACAAGATCCCGGTCGTCGGTCTCTTCACCGGCGCGCAGTTGCTGTACGAACCGCTGAAGCATGAAGTCATCAACGTGCGCGCATCCTACTACGACGAAACCCGCGAACAAGTCGAGAAGCTCTGGGCGGCGAATATTCGCAAGATTGGGGTCATCTACCAGGACGATCCGTTTGGCAAAGCGGTACTCGACGGCGTAAAGCTGGCATTGCAAAAACACAGCGCCGCACCTGCTGCGCTTGGCACGTTCATGCGCAACAGCGTTGACATACAGGCTGGTCTCAAACAGATCATGATGGGGCGGCCTGAAGCCGTCATCATCGCTGGGCCGTACGCGCCAGCTGCGGCGATCGTGAAGCAGGCTCACTCGGACGGCTGGAGGCCGCAATTCCTGACAGTCTCATTCGTAGGCACGGAGGAATTCATTAAAGAAGCTGGATCGGACGCGGATGGCACGATCATCACTCAGGTGATGCCGCCTTACGACCGCATCGAATACCCGACAGTCGCTCTTTATCGGAAGTGCCTGAACAAATATTCTCCGGGTGAAGCGCCCACGTTCGTAAGCCTCGAAGGATTCGTGGACGCAATGGTTCTCGTGGAAGGTTTAAAGCGCGCCGGAAAAGACCTGACTCGCGAGAAGTTTATCGAGGGGATCGAATCCATCCACGAAATGAATGCGGGTCTTGGCCCGAAGCTCGTTCTGAATTACAGCGCATCGGATCACAAGGGATTCGATAGCGTGTATCCCACGATGGTGAAGAGCGGCGAAGCCGTGCTGTTAACTGATTGGTCCAGAGTAGGAAAATAAAACCAGAACAAAGACTAAGTCTTTCCTCGCGACCTTAGCGGATTTCTTCACGACCTTCGCGGTCATTTGCCCGCACACGCACTCCTATTGTTAACCCAACCCTGCGTGAAAAGTTGCGATCTCGCTGGCGACGAAATTCCTTCACATTTCTTCAGGCTTCTTCAGACTCCTTCATCCCGCGCATGCATCTTGCCCAATATCGCCTGCATCGAATAATTAACTGGATGGTTAATTCGTAAAATTTCGTAAATGGGGTCAGGAGGTGACCTTATGAAAGGCAAGATGAATTTCAAAACGCTGGCGGGTTCGCTGCTGGCGGTAGGGCTTCTGAGCACGACGCTCTTGGCCGACACCGGCGCGGCGGCCCGCTATGACAGCCAGGTACAAACTGCGGTGACTAAGAAACTGGCGTCCAAGAATCAGTTCAACAATGTGAAGGCCAATGTCGAGGACGGCATTGTAACCCTCACTGGAACGGTCGATCTGTATCAGCGCAAGCTCGATGCAGGCAAACTTGCGAACAAGATTCCGAACGCGCAGGGCGTACGCAATCTGATCGCGGTAGCCGGCCCCAATGTGTCCGACGAGCAGCTCGAACAGAAGCTCGCAACCAAGCTGACGTATGTCCGCTCGGGCTATGACAGCACGTTCGACTACTTCGCTCTGGAGGTGAAAGACGGCGTGGTGACGGTCGCTGGTCAGGATCGCACTGGCATTGGAAAAAATGAGGCGTTAGCCGAAATCGCCAATATGCCCGGGGTGAAAGATGTAATCGACCAGGTGTCAGTAGCGCCTGTGTCGAACTACGACGATGGGCTGCGGCTTCGTGCGGCTCGCGCAATCTACAGAGATCCCGTACTGGCGAAGTACGCGATCGATCCCGCGCGGCCGATCCGCATCATCGTCGAAAACGGACACGTCACGCTCTACGGCGTAGTCAACAACGCCATGGACAAGCAGGTAGCCGGACTGCGGGCTGGACAGCTCTTCGGCGCCTTCAGCGTGAACAACCAGCTGGAAGTAGCAAAAAGCTGAGTGCTATCGAGTAGGGCGGGGGCCTGGTCAAAAAGTGTGGCGCGGGCGCCCCGCCCGCGAGAGGAGCCAAGCGACTCAGCTGTTGTTGGTGGAGGGGCGGACGCCTTCGTCCGCCCCGAGAAGCGAAGCGACGAGTAGGTGTGCACAGTTCTGCCAAGAAGCGCGGAGCAATCCGCGCCTTTTCATTCCTGTTCGGCAGAACACGCTGAAATGCTAACCAACAAGGCACTGAGAGTGTCTTGGGAAGGGCTCGGCTTCAGCCGAGCCATTTGAGGTCACCAACAGTCCGGGGCTTTAGCCCCTGAGGTAAGCGAGCCAAATATCCGGAATCGACTTCTCCGGAGAATCACTTCGATGCCGGCGTGTGCTCAAACGGCAGCTTCGTATACCGCACTTTCTCCACTTCAATCATCAAAGCCACCCGCCCCTCCGGACTCCGAAACGGAAACGGTTTCCCCGTGTACTTGTGCGAGATCGCATCCATCATCTTGAAATCCGAATCCGGACGCCGCTCCACTACCCGCCCCCGAATCTGCACCTCTTCATACGGATTGTGAAAGTCCACCACCGAAATCGCCACCCGCGGATCGCGCTTCGTATTCTTCGCCTTCAGCGATCCCTCGCCAGTACAAACGACAAGCCGCTCGCCCTCCCGCCCAATCCAGACAGGCACAGACTGCGGCGACCCGTCGGACATAAGCGTCGCAAGATGCGCGAAATTCGCGCGGTCAAGAAGTTGTTTGACTTCAGCAGAGAGTGTCATGGCCATTAATCCTCTCTTTCACACTTATACACATACAGCCCTCCCCAGCGGGAACCCGACGGACCAAAATCACGACGTTGGTTGATATTCGTTCTCAGCCAGGCGATATGGTCCGACCGAAACCTTCTTTCGTCCTCGTTCAAATTGGGGGTTTGGCTTCTAACGCCTGGCGACAGTAATCGGGCGCTGAATCGAGACGGCGATTGGGCCTACATTGCCTAAAATTCTCCGACGCCACCTATTAATGCGAATCTGAAGCTGGTGAAGAGAGCTTCCAGATGGTTCCGCAACCACCGTGGGAAAATGGGCAACCATCTTTCACGCCGGACTGGGTGGTGCCATACATGTTTAGTTGCTCATCGATGAGTACCGCCCCGGTAGGCTGTGCCCCATCCGTAGTTCCGTTGAACCTGTATAGGACTTTCTCGTTTCCGAGCTTGTCGGCCTCAAAAATCGTGCCGCAACCTCCGGAGAGTCCATAGCAGTTCAGGTCACCTCCGGTGTAAGTTGTGCCGTAGAGCTTTCCATCTAGACCGGACACAAGTTGGTTCGGGGTTGCTCCGTCTGGTGGACCGGCGAAGCTATAAACGATTTTTTCTTTGCCGGTTTTTGGGATTTCGTAGATGGTCCCGAGGTTCCATCTCCCGCCACCGCTGGTCGTGCCAAATAGATTACCAGCTGAATCCAAAACTACGCCTCTCACGACAAACCACCCGTCGTTTTCTCCACCGGTGAAGCTGTGCAGTACGCTGAATTGTCCAGAACGGTCGAGCTTGAACACAGTTCCACAGCCGTATGGGGCGCAGAAGTGATTATCGCCTCCGCCTTCGGTTGTTCCATAGAGATTGCCGAACTTGTCGTGAATTACGCCGGCAGATGGATAAGCGCCGTCTGGTCCTTGAAATGTGTGAAGAACCGTTTCGTGCCCGAACCGATCAAGTCGGAATATGATGCCGCATCCGCCAGGGCACATGCCTCCTCCACCTTGCGGCGCCGTACCGTACAGTGCCCCATTTGCGTAGTCCAAGCCTGACGGAAAGGCTCCATTTGCACCGCCGCGGAAGTCGAAGGCGCCGGTGAATTGGGAGTTCTCTATCTCGAAAACCGTTCCGTTTTCAGCGTAGCCTCCGAAGATAGTGGTGCCAAACAGGCTGCCATTGGGGCCTGGCACTAAGGGGGCGCAGGGGTTTTCCCCATCCGTACCACCGACAAAGCTGTGCGCCACCGTTTCAGACCCGCCACTATCGAATTCAAATGCGATTCCGTAGCCCGACTGACCTCCGAATTGAGTTGTTCCAAATAAACTGCCTGTGATGCTCTTAGTAACTCCCGCGCAAGGCCAGCTTCCATCTGTAGGCGGCCCCTGGAAGTTATAGACGGTTGTTAGTGTCTGGGCATGCATAGTGCTATGGACGCATACGGCTGCGGATAGTAGCCCTAGACTCCATAAGTATTTGAGTGGCACTTTGTCCGGCCTCAATCTTCAGTAGTTGGCTGCGTTGGACATCTGGTTCAGAATTAAGGGCATCCCAACCATCTCAACGTAGAGTTGGCTGAAACTGCCGTGTATGAGCGTGGAGACGTTGTTCAGATACGTGGTCTCTTTCGATACGTTTGTGACAAATTGCAGAATCGGATTTGTGCTTGCATGATTCGTGACGGCCCAAACCGTGTACCCATTAACCGTTGAGAGGTCGGCATAGCTCGCCTGCCCGGACACAGCGGTAAGTTGCCACGTCAATCTGTCATTTCCCCTATCGTAGCTTGCATTCTGAACGCGCCAGCAATTATCCACACCCGTCTCGACCTCGGTGCCTTCCTCGTAGTCATTCCATGTCGGTGTTTGAACGTAGCGCGGAGGGTTTCCCAGACCCCAAGCCGTGTTCGTAGCATTCGCAGAGTAGACTAGTACTTGACCGCACTGCTGCGCGATTATTTTCTCAGGCGAGTGCCACGTGTAGGCGTTCGAGTTGTCAAACCCTTTTAAAATCTCCCCGAATACAATTTTGGACGAGTGACTTCCCTGAGCGTCATTGTAGAAGGAAACGAGATACTGATAGGTACCATTGCCGGTGGGCGAAGCGGTTTGATTCCAATAGAACTGCATGCAACCGGGTACGTTTTGGCCGCTGCAGTCGCCTGCGACGCTCGGAATGGCGGGAAAAGTCCAGCCCCCGTTGTTGCTATCCACATAATACTGTCCACTTGCGTTGGGGCCTGCAATTTGCGGCCAGGCGTAGGCACCCGAGAAATAACTGGTATCGAACGGGTTTGGGTCGGCATTTGTGTCGAAGCTTCCGTATTCCTTCACGAACACCATTGGAGTTTTATAAATTGAAGTGTGCTGGGTGACTGATTGCCAGATCGAATCCCAGTCTGTCGAGCCGTTGGTTTGTTGTCCGGGGCAGTCGGCGTGTATGCTCGGCCAGGCGCATTCATCAATGAAAACGGAAACTAGGTGCGCCTGATGTGGAGTCTTGCGCGTAGTAAGGATTCTCTGCCCAGTTTTGGTCTATGTAGTCGATGTCGGCTTCCAGGTTCTGAGTGATGCATCCCGTCTCGTTGTTGTAATCCTGAGGGCACCCGTTGAGGGTCTGCGTGCCTGATAGGATCGCCCCTTGATCGATCATGATGAGGAGCTTCAGTGGGTACCCCGATCGGGCGCTTAGATCGGCGGCCTCGGCCTGTACCGTCAGATTGAGGAACGTATGGGCTTGGTTGATCCCATACCAGTCGGGTGAGACAGCCCAGTAGCCGAGGCTGACCATCTGGTTGTGTTGCGCCGCAACAACTTGCGCCGTGCTCTCGTCGTAGCCGACAACTTCGTGACCGCCCGAACTCGGAATGTTACAAAATTGCAGGGGGCTTCCGTTGTAAGGTCCGCTGCCCCCTCCCGCCGTGCAAAACCATGGTTGATAGGGTGCGATAAATTTGGTGGATGGCCCGGCAGGCAGCCAAGTACTGAGGGGCAGAGTGGACATGTGGCCGGCAATTGCGTCAACGAGCTGCGTCTGAGTGTGGGTGTTAGTGGAAGCTGTGGAGAATCCAATCAAGTTCCCCGTGCAATAGGTATGGTTTCCTAGCGGGTCGCTCAGTCCTGAACAAGCGGGGGTATCATTCCCGGTTTCGGCGTCTAAGGTGGTGGCGCTTTGGGCTTGTGAAATTTGACTAGCGAGCAAAAGACACACAACAAATACTGCCGCTACTGCAGCTCGGGGCGAAGGCATTGAAGTGGCTCCAAATCTAAGAAGTGGTACGGCGGGCCCAGAAGCGTGCCAAACGTAGCATTCGTTCAGGGTGACTTGATATAGGGTGTAGGCCTCATCTACGACTAGTTAGCGCTGTATTAAATGAGCCTAGACCTCCGACTAACGATAGCAAGCATCGGGTAGACACAATGCCGCCGAGGTCGATTGGACGGTACAAAGAACAGGTGGCATCCTCGTTCGCAACTCCGAAGATCAACCTGAGACCGCCCGGCCTCGGCTTATTCGTCAGAGGAATCTGAGAGGCTGTGATCCCAGTCACTGCAATCAAAACCGAAAAGGCAGATGATTGCCAAGGCGAAAGCGGTGCAGGGCAATATCGGTCGACAAGACCTAAGTCCTTTAGGCTGAAGATTTTGCCCCTAACTCGCTGAGCCACTTAGATTATTTTGCAATTTTCCGCTAAGTTGAAGATTCCACTAGACCGAAGGGGAGGGGGGATACCCCAAGAAAAGCCGCAATTCCCAAAACGGGAACGCAAAAACCGAGCGAAACAAAAGCGATGCGAAAGAAAACTTAGCGGAAGCGCCGGATTTCAAATTACCCAATTACCAAATTACACAATTACTCAATCCCTACTGTCGATTGATCAAAGACGCGACATATCC
>DATJWZ010000127.1:0-15458 GCA_035500795.1 Candidatus Eiseniibacteriota bacterium
CTGGCAGAAGCGCACGTAAAACCAACGGCGAGGGCAGAGACGCTGAGCCTGGAACAGAGTGCTGCTGTTTATCGTGCCTTGCGTGAGGGCGAGGGCGAGTCTTAGCATTGCTGGTAGTTGGTCTTCTCAGGCGAGGAGGAAACGGTGGCCAGCACACTTCTTCGTCATCCTGCGGTGGCCGGGCGTTTTTACCCGGGCGATCCTGAAGATCTGCGCGCCGAGGCGCAGAGTTATCTCTCCCAGGCAGAATCCAAAGATCGGGTCCATGCGATCGGATGCATCGCTCCCCATGCGGGATACATGTATTCAGGACATGTGGCGGGAGCTGTCTTCGCGCACATTGAAATACCGCCGCTTTGCATCGTGCTGTGCCCAAATCACACCGGGATGGGACGGCCGTTGGCAATCATGAGCGAAGGCTCGTGGGAGACACCGCTGGGTGAGGTGCCGATCGACGAGCAGCTCGCCACTTCTTTGAAGCGGCATTTTCCTTTGCTCGAGGAAAATTCGGCAGCGCATCGGGCCGAACATGCAGTCGAAGTGGAACTTCCCTTTCTTCAGCTGCGGCAGCGGCATCTGCGGTTCGTTCCCATTGCCATAGGAACGGGACGCCTCGAAGCCCTGGAGCAGTTGGGGCTGGCTATCGCCGATGTAATTCAGGCGCGGTCCGAACCGGCTTTAATCGTGGCCTCGAGCGATATGAATCATTACGAATCCGACGCGGTAACGCGGGTGAAAGATCACCAAGCGATTGAAAGGATTCTGACTCTGGATCCACGAGGCTTGCACGAGACGGTTACGCAGCAGGACATCAGCATGTGCGGATTTGGTCCGGCCGTGACAATGCTGACTGCAGCACGACAACTGGGAGCGAAGTCAGCGGAGTTGGTGAAGTACGCGACTTCGGGCGATGTCTCCGGTGATCGGGACATGGTGGTGGGCTACGCAGGAGTGGTGATCACCTAATCTCTCAAACAGAAAATGTTCAATAGAAAAGGGGCCTCTATCTTTGAGGCCCCTTCGCTTTGCAGCTTAAACCCGAATCAGCGGTGAGGAACGCCGCCACCGCCTCCAGACGCATGGCCAGCAGGTATACTGCTGCGTCCCATGGAGGAGCTGCCCATGCTTGAGCCACCAGGTGCGCTGTATCGCGCCGAGTTGTGTCCACCGAACACTGCGGGAGATCGACCCGCAGGAGTCGCGGCAAATGCCGGCGCAGAGTGTACCTGCGCAAATCCATTTTTCGAGACCTGCTGATTCAGATGGCTCATATTGTTGAGTGAGCCCCGGGGAATACCCATTCCCGCCGAACCTGCGTTCACCCTCATACGCGGAGGCGCAAACGAAGACGTGGTTGAAACCCGGCCGACCGTCACCGTCTTTGTTCCAGCGGTGGGTGCAACCAGAGGATTCACGCGGACCAGCGTCGTCGGCCGGTAGATGGGAGCGCCGAGATAAGTTCCCCAGCCTCCGGGCTGCCATCCCCACCCGAAACCCGGTGCGAACGCCCACGTTCCGTAGCGGTAGGGCAACCAGCCCCACGGATAGGCTGACGCGAACATGTAACCGTAGCCTGGGTAAAATCCCCATACGCCATCCATGAACGGATCCCATCCCACGCCGGCGAAGTATGGCTGCCACATCATTCCGTAGCCGGGAACGTTGTTGTATGCGCCGTAGTAGCTCATATCGCTCGCGCCATAGCCGTAGGGAGAAGTGTTGTTCTTGGCGTATTCGTCGTGATAGGAAACGGCTTCCTTGTCCCACGTGTCGAGCGGATCTTCGGCAATTTTGTGCTCGATGGAGGACTTGTCGTTGTCGGCGACATCAAAAGTGGCCGTCTTCTTTTTTTCGACTGACAACTGGCCATTCGGTCCGTCGACGTCAACATCCCCTTTGAAGACTGCCAGGTCGGCGCCGTCAGAGGAGGTATCAACCCGGAAGTGAGCGGCCCGGTCCAAAGAAATCTTCTCACGCGAGAAATTTAACGAGAACTGATCTTTGCCGAGCCAATTCACATACGCCATACCCTCAACGAGATTGATTTCCGATACGCATTGACCGGAATCGCTCAAACTGAGTTTGCTGAATTGCAACGTGGTATTGGGAGCGAGGCGCATGGAACTGCCGTCCTCGAATTCGATCTCCGCACGACCGCTGGTACCAGTGCGCAGCTCCGAGCCCTGAACGATGGGCAAGTTTACAAAGGCTTTTTCAAAACCAGAACCGGTGTTCTTGTCGAGCTCAACCGAACCGTGAACGTCGCTAAGGCGAACGATTCGTGCTTGCGAATCGGCCAGCGCGGGCACCGCAAATGCCGCGACTGTCAAGAGAACCAGGCTCAGTTTGGACGGGGATGGGGTGGTCATTGTGACCTCCGGGATCTTGTAACTCATTAGAACACGTTTGGGTGGAAAGAGTTGTAAAAGGTGGGTCAAGCAAGCCGGGGTCGGGTTCCGGGCCAAGGTTAGGGATTATGGTACAGGACTTGGATTGGAAACCACGATTTTTGAAACGCCAGGCCGAGCTTTTACTCTATGAAGACAATGGCGCTCAGTGACCGGCTGCCGTCACGGTTTTGCCCATGCTCATGATGCGCTGGGCTCGGGCTCGTACGACATTCATGACGGAATTGTCGTCGTAGATTTGCTGCAGGACAGGCTGCGCGGCCTGTATTTCAGCCAGTTCTCCCTGGCGAGCCTGATCTTCCATGTGCTTCAATTCGTCGTCAAGAGCGAGTTTCTGGTATCGGTGGTAGTAGGAGAGGCGGCGAGCATATTCCATCGTAGCGCTCACGTTTTGAAAAAGGGACGTCAGCTGCTGTACGGATTGCGTGGTCGAGAAGTTGTATTCGGCCGAGGAGGTGCGCTGTGCGTCGGAGTACACCAGTTTCTTGGACCCGGTAAAAGCCAACTTTTTGTTTCCGGAGTCCACTTTTCCGGAAAAATAGTGGGCGGCCTTCGCGAGATCGAAGACTTGGGCACGGCCGGCATCGGAGAAAGTGAAATCCGTTTGATAGTCGTCGCGCGCATCGGAATCGTTAGAAATCTTGCCTGAAGATTCGTAATGGGCGCGGCCATCGGACTGAACAGAGATCGCGTAGTGTTCCGGGCTGGAGTTCGGAAAATCGAGTGAGAATGAGACGGAAGCCAAGTCCGCTGCGTGGGTGAGGACAGCAACAAAAACGACGGACGCAAGAACGAATCCCGCCGATAATCCTTTTCCCTTCCCGATCGAACGCTCCGCAGTTGAATACATACCAGTTCTCATCTGTCGCTGAAACTCTCGCATCCACAGATGCTTGGAATTATGACAGAGATTGCGTCGCATGAGTCTAGCGAGCTGCCAGACGCTGGCGGCTCAGTGTTCCGGCAGTGTGAAGATGGCAAATCGCGATCGCCAGGGCGTCAGAAACATCAAGGGGCTCGGGCGGTGATGGAAGATCGAGCAGGCGCGTGACCATGAGTTGAACCTGTACCTTCTCGGCGCGACCGTAGCCCACAACAGAGGATTTGATCGTCAAGGGCGAATACTCCGCGACCTCCAGGCCTGCTGAAGCGGCAGCCAGCATGGCAACGCCTCGCACTTGTCCCAGCTTGAGAGCGGATTTCGCGTTTAGCGCGTAGAAGACATCCTCAATCGCGACTTCCTCAGGTTGGTGCTCCGCGATGATTGCGCCTAGTTGGGTGTAGATGCGGGAGAGGCGCCTGGGCAGCGGTTCGCGGGTAGAGAGCTTCACCGCACCGCATGTGAGACAACAGAGCTTTCCGGCAGAGAGCATCTCGACCACGCCGTAGCCGGTGTATTCGCCTCCGCAGTCAATGCCCAGAACTCGCATGTGAAGAGAAGTGTACCGCGGAAATAGGGCGGTGGAAGGTACTGTTTCCGTGCGGCATCGACAGTGCCAACGACAGCAGATTCCTCCTCCGCGCTTCGCGCGGTGTCGGAATGGCGAGAGTATGAGTCTGTTTGAATGTTGTTTAGAACAGCCGCGGCTGAGCCTCGGGATTTTTCGAGGCTCGGCCTTGCTTAGTAGCCGGTACCCGTTAGAGTGCTGGTTTGCGGGCTGTTGTTCGCGCTGTCTTTGATGGCTAATGTGCCATTCGCAGCACCGGTCACCGTTGGTTTAAACACCACGCTGAAAGTACAGTTGGTATTGCTCGCCAAGGTCGTGCCGCACGTCGTTGACGATACCGCGAACGGGCCTGTCGTTTTGTAAGAAATTCCAGTCAGGGTAGTTGGGAGATTGTTTTTTAAATAAAGAGTCTTGGGATTGCTGGTCGAACCGACTTTTGTTTTCGGGAAGGCCACACTTGTCGGCGTGAGAGCTGCCTGGGCAACACCCGCGCCTGAGAACAACGCGGTCTGCGGACTTCCCGGGGCATTATCGAAAACGTTCAAAGTTGCAGATTCACTCCCTATGATCGTTGGAGTGAAGGTGACAAATACGGTGCATTCGTGTCCAGCTGCCAAGGTCGAGGTGCAGGTATTCGACGTAATCGTGAAATCGGAACTTCCGGTCAACGTGATGCTGCTTATATCCAGGATTGCGTAGCCGCTATTGTTATTCACGATCGCGATCGATCTCTGCTTGCTGGTATTGACGGCGTGATTACCATAGCTGACCGAGGTAGGCTGAAAAACCGGTGGCAAAGCAACGTTCGGCGACCAACCGAAGATCGTGCCGCATCCGTTCAACAGGATGGTGCAGGCTCCTCCGTACGCGGCAGTTCCATAGAATGTAGCGTTGCTGGCCTGAACAACTCCTGCGAAGGGTTCAACTCCGTCGGCGCAGTTCAACGTCGAGCAAAAGTTGTAAACCGTGGTGAGAGATCCCGCCGGAGTGAGCTGAAATAGCGTACCGCAGCCCAAAGCACAAACGTTGCCGTTGGTTTTGGCTCCGCCGGACTCCGTTGTACCGTAGAAACTGCCATCGCGGCCTTGGACAAGTTCACCATAAGGATATTGGCCATCGACGCAATTGGCTAATGAGCAAAAGCTATAGAGCGTATTCAGCTGGCCGCTCGTCGTAAGTTGGAACGCGGTCCCATTACCTGTCTTGCCGCCATTGACGGTAGTGCCATACAGGTTCCCGTCGGTACCCTGCACGAGCGCGCCATAGGGCATAGAGCCGTCCTTGCAATTAGCGAGCGAGCAAAAACTATAGAGCGTCGTAAATGTACCGGAGGGCGTGATTCGAAAGATCGTGCCACCGCTCCCGAGACCGCCCATCGATGTTGTCCCGTAAAAGTTTCCATCCGTAGCCTGAATCAAATCACCTTCGGGGGAAGAACCGCTCGCGCAGTTGAGGCAAAAGGTGTAGAGACTGGTAAGAGCTCCACTGGGCGTCATCTTGAAGACATTGCCAGCGTAGGATGGGCCTCCCTGAGTCGTGCCGTAGAAATTTCCATCCCTGCCCTGCACCAATCCCGCGTGGGGAGACTGACCGTCAGCGCACTTCGAAACCTTGCAAAAACTGTAAAGGGTCGTCAGTGAACCGGACGGGGTAATCTTGAAGATCGTACCTCCCTGGTATGCTCCACCGCTCAGAGTTGTGCCGTAATAATTTCCATCCGTACCCTGCACCAAGCCGCCAACCGGCGTACGGCCGTCCAGGCAACTGGTCTTGCAGAAGCTGTACAGAGTCTTCATAGTGCCTGCAGGGGTGACTCGAAGAATGCTGCCGGCATTTGCGGAACCACCGGCCTGAGTCGTGCCATACAGATTGCCATCACTTCCCTGCACCAGGGTGTCGGTTGGAACAGCTCCGTTCGCTCCGCTGAATGTAGAAACAGTTTGGAAGGTTTGCGCTTGGGCCGCAGAAAGCAGGCACGCGCAGCAAAAGGCGACAACACACACATAGAGTGCGAGGGGATTAAGTTTTTTCATTTCTACTCGACTCACTCGGCCAGAGTTCAGATGGGATGTTGCTGCAAATTCTGCTTACGAATTGGCGCAATCAGTGCGCCTAGTATCGCCCGAAGAAGCTCAAGAAAGCGAGGCTTTTCGCGAACGAATGTGACTGTAGTAACGTTGACACTCCGCAACTACATCCCTACCAAGCCCAGGCATAGGCATCCACTCGGGGATCGGCGCCCGCGCTGAGCACGCCTGTAGAAGAGTCGATGATGATTCCCCCATTTGATCCTAACGACCATGGAGGCGCGACGCGCAGCTTATGACCTTTGGCGATTAACGCCTGACGCGTTTCCTCAGGAATGCGGGCCTCGACGGACATATCGCCGGGATACATCGTGTGGGGGAACGGTGATGCCGGAAAACTCCGCGAGGACCAGCGCGGAGCCTCAATTGCCTGCTGAATGTTCATGCCAAAATCGACCATGTTGATGAGCGTTTGCATGGTCCGCATGGTTTGATCGTCGCCACCAGGACTGCCCAGAATTCCGAAAGGCTGGCCGTCTTTCATGATCAGCGTGCTTTGGAGCGTGCTTCGCGGACGCTTTCCAGGTTCGAGTGCATTGGCTTCTCCGCGAACCAGAGAGTAGTAGTCGCCGCGGCAGTTGAAGAGGATGCCAGTATTTCCCATGACAACGCCGGTCCCGAATAATTCGTGCAGACTGGGTTCGAAGCTGACCATGTTGTGGTCTTTGTCGATCAGCGCGATGTAGCTGGTGTCGCCGACGTGGTTAGCGTGTCCTTCGGCAGTTGGGTGGACAGGGCGGTCAAGTTCGCCGGCGATGGATTTCTCTGGAGTGCCCGGCCGCAATTCCAAGGAGGCTTTCGCAGGGTCGATCAGCTTGCGGCGCTCGCGGGCGTAGTCCTTCGAGAGCAAGCCGTCGTAGGGAATCTTGATGAAATCCATGTCGCCGAGGTATTTTTCGCGATCGCCCATGGCCAGCTTTATGGCTTCAACGCTGGTGTGCAGGAATTCGGGGCTATTGTGACCCATGGACTTCAGATCGTAGCCCTCAAGCATGTTTAGAGCGATCAATTCTGTCGGCCCCTGACTGGAGGAAGGGTTCTTGTAGATATCGTATCCGCGATAGTTGATCGAAACTGGCGTCTCCACTTCAGCGGTGTATTCGGCGAAATCTTCGTAGCGGAACAGGCCTCCGTTGGCTTCCGAAAAGCGAGCGAGTTCGAGTGCGATGTCGCCTTTGTAGAAGCGGTCGCGGGCTGCTTTGAGCGCTTCGTGGCGTCCGTTTGACTCGTTTCGCTTCTCAGCCTGAACCAGTTTCTTCAAAGTGGCGGCTAGGTCAGGATTTTTTAGAATCTCTCCCGCTTTGGGGGCCTTTCCGTTCGGGAGATAAATCCTGGTTGTGGTGGGATATTTCAGAATTTTGGTACTACCCGCGATGTACCCGGCTCCTCGCTCACTTAGAGGAAATCCGTTCTCTGCCAGATCGATGGCTGGTTGCAGTACCTGCTCGAAGCTCATTGTTCCCCAACGATCGAGCAGGATGTACCACGCGTCGACCACTCCGGGAATGCCGCCCGAGAGAAGACCATCACTCTCCGGGATCTTGCCGCCGTTATTTTTCTGATACCACTCGATGGTCGCCAGCTTAGGGGCGCGCGGCTCTGCGTTGATGGAGTAGACCTTCTTTTCGCGCGCGTTATAGACAAGAAGGACAGCGTCGCTGCCGACCCCGTTCAAAGAAAAATCCGTGATGGCGAGGGCCGCCTGGCCAGCTACAGCGGCGTCGAAGGCATTGCCGCCGGCATCGAGAATCCTCCGCGCTGCTTCGGTTGCCTCCGCTTTCATCGAAGCAACGGCCGCGTGGCGTCCACGGAGGACCGGACGCATGGTCTGCGTAGAGGGACCGTACGTCTGGGAATGAAGTCCGGGAGCAATGGTGAAAGAAAGTACGAGGCATATCAGGCAGCGTTTGAGGAGCATGAGTGGTTTTTCCCTATGATCTGGCCAGCGCCAATCGGTTGTGAAGCACGGAGTTTATTCCAAGGGGATCGTCGTAGACAAGGAAATGGCGATTCGCATGATCTTTTCGCCGGAGTGGATGGCATTACTTTGGGTACGCAACTACAAAAGCTTTTACCGCTGAGGTCGCTGAGACTTCGCAGAGTTCGCGCCGGCTCTTCAGCAGCAGCGGTGTCTTCGCTCACAGCTCAATTCTCGCTCGCGACAAAACGTAGCATAGGCCGCTGTCGAGGATGACGATTGCGTGCGTTGCAGGAAACGCGCGTACGCAGCCTCGTCGAAAATTTCGCGCAATGCCGCATAGATGACTTTTAACACTCGATTGAGACCCTTCATGCTCTTTCCCCCGCGAGGCGAGTCATGGTGAACGGCGTTTCCTTTACGACCGACTGCTTCCGACCGGTCAAGATGCCGACCCAGTGACGGGCAGATTCAAGTAGGACCAAAGTCACCATCACTACCAGGATCGCGGTGACGGCGGCGTCCAGACGATTGTTAAAGACGAGGCGACCCGTAGCGGTGGTCTGTGCACCCGCCGCGAGCACATGCGCCTGCGCCAGAAAACCGATTCTTGGGTTTGGATCAAAGATCTTTTGCCATGATGCGGTGAACGTCACCGAAACCAGCCAGACCAGCGGTATCAGAGTCACGGCGGCGTATTTTGTTCGGTGCATCTTGATGATGATGGTGGTTGCAACACACAGGGCAACAATAGCCAACAGTTGATTGGCGATGCCGAACAGCGGCCAGAGGGAATTGATGCCGCCGAGCGGATCTTTTACTCCTTGCCATAAGAAGTATCCCCAGGCTGCGACGATGAGGGCGCTTGTCGTGATAATCGACGGATACCAACTGGTGCGGCCGAGCGGCTTATAGATGTGGCCGAGTGCGTCCTGGATCATGAAGCGTGCGACACGTGTTCCGGCATCGAGGATTGTGAGGATGAATAGAGCCTCGAACATCACAGCGAAGTGATACCAGAGTGCCATCACTCGGGAACCGCCGAGGCTCTGCGAAAAAATGTGTGCCATGCCCACAGCAAAAGCAGGGGCGCCACCGGTGCGGTTGAACAACGTCTGTTCTCCGACGGCCGTGGCGAGTGATTGCATCTCGGCGGCGCTCACGGGGAATCCCCAATTCGAGATGGTCGCGGTGGCGCCCGCTGCGCCTTGCCCAACAATTCCCGCCGGGCTGTTGATGGCAAAGTAGACGCCGGGTTGCAAAACGCAGGCCGCGATGATCGCCATCACGGCGACCGCGGACTCAGCCAACATGGCGCCATAACCGACAAGAGGAGTTTCAGTTTCGCGGGCGATCAGTTTGGGAGTTGTACCGCTCGAGATGAGCGAATGGAAACCGCTGATCGCGCCGCAAGCGATTGTGATGAAGGCGAAGGGAAAAAGCTTGCCGGCGAAGACCGGCCCCGATCCGTCCACAAACCGGGTAAATGCGGGCATGTGCAACGTGGGATGTAGGGCAACGATGCCGATCCCCAGCAGCCCGATTGTTCCCAGTTTCACAAAGGTGCTCAGGTAGTCACGCGGCGCGAGCAATAACCACACAGGCACTACGGAGGCGGCAAAGGCGTAGACGATGATCGAGACGGCGAGAGTGGTCGCACGAAGAGTGAAAATGTGAGCCACAGCGGGAGTTTGAGAAATCCACTGTCCACTCCAGATGGCGAGCAGTACCAGGACGAAGCCAAGCGCGGAAACTTCCAGTACCTTACCGGGGCGAATGCGGCGTAGGTAGACGCCCATCAGGATGGCGATTGGAATCGTCATGGCGATGGTAAATGTGCCCCAAGGACTATCCTTCAGGGCGTTCACGACAACCAGCGCGACGACAGCCAGCAGAATGATCAGGATGATGATTACGGCTGTGTAAGCGATGATCCCGCCGATGGCGCCGGTTTCTTCTTTGGCCATTTCGGTGAGCGACTTGCCATCGCGACGAACGGAGAAGAGCAGGATTACGAAATCCTGGACGCATCCGGCGAAGACTGCTCCAGCAAGCACCCAAAGAGTTCCGGGCAAATAGCCGAACTGGGCGGCGAGTACGGGGCCGACGAGCGGTCCGGGGCCGGCGATCGCAGCGAAATGATGACCGAAGACCACCCATTTGTTGGTGACCAGAAAATCGCGGCCGTTCTCTAAACGCTCGGCTGGCGTGGCGCGCAGGGCATCGACGGCAAGGATTTTGGCCGCAATGAATTTGGCGTAGAACCGGTAGCCGATGGCATAACAACAAGTGGCCGCGGTGACCAGCCAGAGTGCATTGATCGGCTCAGAACGACGGATTGCAACAATGCCGACGGCCACTGCGCCCAGTAAGCAAACTGATACCCAAGCCAGAATCCCCAGAAGCTTGTTCATGCCGACGAGCATTGTGGCGAATCTGCGAAGGAATCGCAATGCCTTGCATCCAATGCGAGCGATGCTTCTGCAATTTCCGACACTCCCTCGGGCACTCGCGGGCAAAATCTTGAACCGCTGAGAACGCAGAGGACTCGCCGAGTAACCCTGAGAAATCTTTTCGCCGTCCCGGTCTTAGGGAAGCCTGCGATCACGACGTGTCAAGCGACTTTCGTTTTGTTTCATTTCATTTCTAATTATTTAGTGCTACCCTATTCGTTCCTAACGGTTGCAATCCTCGAACGGGGCCGCCAGCATCGGGTCCTGGCTCCTGGGGATCATCCAGTATTCACAATGGCAACGAGGAGCAAACGATGAAGATTGGTGTCTTAACCGGCGGTGGAGACTGTCCCGGACTCAATGCGGTGATTCGTGCTGTCGTTCGCAAGGGAGTGTTTCACTATCATGATCAGTTCGTGGGATTCCTCGAAGGCTGGCGCGGATTAGTTGAGGACAACAGCATTCCGCTGGATCTGGACGCAGTCAGCGGGATCTTGCCCCGGGGAGGAACCATCCTGCGTACCTCGCGCACCAATCCGTCGAAGCGGCCTGATGGGTTCGATCGCTGCATCGCCACGCTGCAGAAGCACAAGATCGATGCACTCATTGCCATTGGAGGCGACGACACGCTTTCGGTTGCGCAAAAGCTGCACGAAAAGGAGGTGAAGGTCGTAGGAGTGCCGAAGACGATCGATAACGATCTGGGTGGCACGGATTACACCTTCGGATTCGATACAGCCTGCAATATCGTGTGCGAAGCCATCGACCGCGTGCACACAACCGCCGAAGCACACAACCGCGTCATGGTGGTAGAGGTGATGGGACGCAATGCAGGCTGGATTGCTTTGTACAGTGGAATCGCAGGCGGGGCCGATGTGATTCTGATTCCCGAGCGGCCGTTTGACATCGAGAAGGTCGCTGACTCCATTCGTCATCGTCATGAGCGGGGACGGTACTTCTCGATTGTTGTGGTTGCGGAAGGCGCGAAGTTTGCTACCGCATCGGGCGCCCCGGTAATCCACGATATTGGGAAGGACGAGTTTGGCCACGCCAAGCTTGGCGGAATTGCCAACGAACTGGCTCGCGAGATTGAGAAGCGCACTGGATTTGAAACGCGGCCGGTGGTTCTAGGGCACATCCAGCGCGGCGGATCTCCGACCGCGTTCGACCGTGTGCTGGCAACCCGCTACGGCTTGGGAGCGATTGATATGGTGCATCGCGGCGAGTTTGGACGCATGGCTGCCCTGAAAGCGAACAAGATCGTCTCTATCACCCTGCAGGAAGCTATCTCAAAGAATCGGGTGGTCGACAACGAGATGATTGAGATCGCATCCGGACTGTTTGAAGAGATCGGAGAGGTGGCCAGCAAGTAGGAAGCTATTCAGCAATTCCTCAGGCCCGTGTTGGACGCAGATCAAAGCGAACCATCAGCACCCTCGGCTGATTTTCGTTTAAGAGAGTACTTTCGCGAAAGCACGATTGCGAGCATCGGCAGATAAATTGACAGCACGATCCATCTGCCTACTTCGTCGAACGATTGTGGCGGATGGTACCAGCGCCAAATGCCGGCACACCAACTAAAAAACACTGTTATCAAAATTTCACGGCGCGTCTTTGGTATCAGCCACAATATGAAAGCGTCGAAGAACCAGCGCTGAGGCATGCACGACGTCGCGAGCAAGAGCATTGCGTCTCGATCACGATACTGAAGCAACGCCAGTAAGATGAGCGGGCCCGGTAACACAGTCAAGGCAACAAAATAGTGGTAGTTGTGCGCCTGCCTTAGCCACAAAAGCGGCCAACCCGGGAGCACGAGTAAACTCACGACTGCCACAACCGCGCAAAGCAACCAGCCTCTTATTGAAAATCTAGCAAGAAAGACGGGCAGTCCAACCTGGGGCTTGGCCATCGTCAGCGGAAGCAAGTAGGGGAAGAATGCGGCGGCCGCAACGATGGGCGACCATTGCACATACAGGAGCCCGATCCAATAAGGATAGGCCAGAAATATAAGGAGCCTGTGATAGCCCTCGCGAACCAAGCCGAAAGCCAGAAGTCCCGAACTGATCCCGTAAAAAATGCCCGCGGCAATCTCATGTGGCAATTTCACAAACGGCAAAGCAAACAATGCAGCGGTAATGGGATATTGCTCCAGAGGAGTGTCGTACGGGTTCTGGTGATGCAGCAGACCTTCCGCGAGGTGAAGAGACCAGGTGAAGTCGCCCGCACCTAGCCCTAATCTGCGCATGAGGGAGAAACAAAGAAGACCGGACGTTATACCCACGACGAGGGAGACGAGTATCCGCGACCGGATTGGGACCATTGTGATCGGTCATTTGTATCATGAGCTTCCCTGTATGATTGAGTTCTTTCCAGCCTGTTCGAGGAGATTTGCTTCACGACGATGAGAACTGAGTCCGCTTCGCTATGAAATCCTGGGTCTGGCTCCTGCTTGCAGTCTTCACGTGCGCCGTGACCTTGGCCTATCGCCAGCGAATCCTGCTTCCTTGGGAACACTACATCAATGTGGAGCGGGGTTCGCTCAAAGCGGAGATGGGCGATCTCTACCCCAGATGGGTCGGAACACGAGAACTTCTTCTGCACGGGCGCAATCCTTATGGGCCAGAAGTGAGCCACGAGATTCAGACGGCTTTCTACGGACACGCCATCGAGCAAACGTATAACAAGCCAGAAGCAAAGATTCTGGATGAGCAGAGATTTGCCTACCCAGTGTATGTGGTGTTCCTGCTCGCCCCGACTATGGATCTTGACTTCGCCAAGGTGCAGAAGTGGGCGCCGGTGGCCTTTGGCATTTTTGTCGCACTGAGCGTCTGGCTGTGGCTCCGGGTGCTGGATTGGCGAATCTCGCACTTGAGCACCGTCGCGTTGATTCTGATTGTGCTCAGCACTCCGCAGATGCTGCAGGGATTCCGGCTGCACCAAATCGGCCTTTTTGTTTTTTTCTTGCTTGCGCTGGCAAGTTGGTGCGTGGTTCGAGAGCATTTGTTTCTCGCGGGAGTTCTTCTCGCGCTCTCGACAATCAAGCCACAGACTGTCGTGCTTTGCGTGGTTTGGTTCCTGCTTTGGACACTCGGCGGTTGGAAGAACCGCTGGCGCCTTGCCGGAGGATTCGCAGCCGCAACGATCGCTTTGGTCGGTGCAGGAGAATTACTGTTGCCTCGATGGCCGCAGTACTTTCTAGAAGGGGTCGAGGATTATCCCAAGTACTTCTGGACGACATCTCTTACACGCCTGGTTCTGGGAAACTGGATTGGAGGCTCACTCTCGATTGCAGCGATCGGCCTTTTACTGGCGTACGCCTGGAGCAAACGACGGGTCGCCGCGCAGTCGGCAGACTTTGTTGAGCTCCTCAGTATGTTTTTTGTGGCATCAGCGCTCGTTTTGCCGCTGCTCATACCTTTCAATCAGGGCCTCCTGCTCCTCCCAGTTTTTATGCTTCTGCGGGACTGGAGGACGCTTCCGAATTATGGGCGCAAGGCCTTCGTCGGACTGCTGGCTTGGCCTGTGATTGCCGCCAGCATTCTTCTGATTCACCCGCCAGACACACATTCGATCACTCGCACACCATTTCTTCCTTCTGCGCTGATCCTGCTAACTCCCTTTCTAGTCTGTGTACTGATGTTTCTTCGCCGTGAGCCGCCGGACTTGGCAAAGGCCGAATAACGGTAAGGCGCAGGCTCTTCGATATGATTGGGGGCGCATGGACATTGCTGGGTGGCTGACTGGACGGCGTTTACGGGCGCAGGGTCTTGTGCTTGCGCTGGCCCTTTGGTCGATCTACTCGTGGGTAATCGCCACTCCTGGGCTGCGCGATCGCAACGGGAATCTTAAAGGTACCGATTTTCTTCACTTCTACACGCTGGGATCCCTGGCCATTGCGCATCGTGGCGAAGCTCTGTACGACATGAGTGCGCAGGCGGTGCTGGCATCGCAGCGTGTCCCGGCTGCGGCAGGAATCCGATATCTGCCGCTCTATCCGCCGCAGGTTTCCGTCCTCTTTGCACCTTTTGCACGTTTTTCATACCCGACAGCACTTGCATTGTGGGCGGTTATTTCGGGCTTGATTTATGCCGCGTGTTGCTACGGTGTTTGGCGGGTGTGCTCAAGGCTTTCCGGCTATCGAGGGACCCTCGCGCTGCTCGCCGCGGCATTCCCGTCATTCTTTCACCTCATCGCGTGGGGACAAACATCAGCACTAGCTCTCGCATGCTTCACGGTTGCGTTTCTCTGCTTTCGTAAGCGGCACGAGTTCGTGGCCGGAATCGCACTAGGGTTGCTCATCTTCAAACCTCAATTGGCTCTGGCGGGCGTGATTCTTTTCCTGTCATTAGGCTCATGGCGGATGATTGCAGGGGCGATTGCAAGTTCAGCTATTGAAATGGCGGCCGGGGTTCTGTACTACGGGCTGGCGCCATTAGTCGCATGGTTCCAAACGATCTGGCATGTTCGGCAGGTAGGATACGCGCTGGAGCCGAGGCCCTACCAAACGCATTCTCTCCGCACGTTCTGGTCGATGTTGATTCCGTGGAACTCGATATCGCTCGCGCTCTACGTAATCAGCGCAATCGTAGTGCTCGCATGGACCATTCAGGTGTGGAAGCGTTCGCAATCTTGGGAACTACGATTCTCGATTTTGCTTTTGGCAACCGTGCTCGTTTCACCACATCTCACGGTCTACGATCTGGTGATTCTAGCTCCGGCGTTGTTGCTTCTTGCAAATTGGCTGCTGAGTCAAACAGAGATGCGCAGGTGGCCGAAAATTGGCGTCCTTCTTTACCTCGTATACATACTTCCGTTAGTAGGTTTCCTGACGCGATGGACGCACATGCAACTCTCTGTCCTAGCGATGACTGCACTCGCATATGAGATTTGGCGGGTGGTCCGCTCAGACGATGTTTTGCGCTGCGCTGTTGGCGCTAACGTCCGATCGGTTCAGGTCTAGGTTAGCGCCCGCCGGTTCCAAAAAGAAAAGTGAGAGCGTCTGGGAATCTTTTTGCCCACGCGGACTCGTGGTGTGTTGCTCCATCGTCAATCTGAAGGCGAAACCGATCGGCACCCAATCCAGCACGCCCGAAGATTGAAGCCAATTCACGCACGTCATCGACCATGCTGCGGTCTTTATCTTC
>DATJWZ010000128.1:0-1494 GCA_035500795.1 Candidatus Eiseniibacteriota bacterium
TCCAGGGCAGGCTGCGCGTGACAAATACGTCGGGCCAGAAAGCTGCTGGGCTGGATACCAGTTCGAGCGGTTCAAGACGGGGAGGGAAAATAGCATCGCGGAGGTTACGAAGGAAAACGTCCGAGCGCGAAGGTAGTTCGACCAGCAGCCGCGGAACAGGCGCGGATTGCGGAATTTCGGTCGCTGGTCCTGCCGCAGACATTCACCAATACTAGATGCGGGACGGCCGTTTCGGATAGCAGGAAGGGCACGGAAAGAGGCTTGCCATTCGAGCCTGATCCAGCAAACCGTTTATAATCATGAACTCAACGCATTGCCACAATTCTCACTGTAAGGACCAACTTTGCTCGATTTCTTAGGGGATTTACAACGCACCCACATGTGCGGGACGTTGCGTGCGTCCGACGCCGGAAAAAACGTTGTGCTGATGGGGTGGGTGAACAAGCGGCGCGATCATGGAAGCCTGCTTTTCGTCGATCTGCGCGATCGCAGTGGCATTACCCAGGTAGTATTCAATGCGGAACGGAACGCGGCTATCCACGAGAAGGCGGAAACTGTTCGCAATGAGTATGTTATCGCAGCGATCGGGACGGTGCGGCTGCGCGAGGCGAATACCATCAACCCGAACATGCCGACCGGCGAGGTCGAGTTGGTTGCGGACGACGTTCGAATTCTCAACGAATCGAAGTCTCTGCCATTCTTGCCGTCGGATACGGCGCTTACCAACGAAGAGACGCGGCTCAAATACCGCTACATCGACCTGCGGCGCGATGCGATGCAGTTCAACATCGAAACGCGGCACAATGTCGCTAAAGCAATTCGGGACTATCTTTCATCGCAAGGATTCTTTGAGATCGAAACGCCGTTCATGACGCGCTCGACGCCGGAAGGCGCGCGCGATTATCTCGTCCCAAGCCGCGTGCAGCCTGGGACGTTCTATGCTCTGCCGCAGTCTCCGCAGATGTTCAAACAGATCCTGATGATTTCGGGATGCGACCGGTATTTCCAGATCGTGCGCTGCTTCCGCGATGAAGACCTACGCGCTGATCGCCAGCCCGAATTCACGCAGATCGATCTGGAAATGACCTATCCGCAGCCCGAGACGGTTTGGGGTGTGGTGGAAGGGTTTCTGCGGGCGGCGTTTGGCGCTGCGGGCGAACAGATCGAGACGTCGTTTCCGCGCATGGATTATGACGAAGCGATTCGCCAATTCGGCATCGACAAACCCGATCTGCGGATTCCGCCGTTTACGGACGTTCGCGATTGTTTTAGCGAGCAGAATCTGCAGGAACTGGCCATCAATCCGAATCTGCCGGTTATCGCGATCCGCACGCCGAAGGTGGGTGAGTTGTCCCGCAAAGAGCGCGACGACATCAAGCCGATGTTCCACTCGAAGGGCGGAGCGAGAGTCTACGAGGACTTCAAGCGCATTGGGAACAAGTTCCCCGAGGCGGCCGCGGCGATCACGAAGAAGACTGCTATGGAAGATGGCGA
>DATJWZ010000129.1:0-60146 GCA_035500795.1 Candidatus Eiseniibacteriota bacterium
GCTCATGTTGCAGCTGTGTTCCGAGCCACGCCGCTCCCCTGCATGCTGTACAACAATCCGGTGGCCTACGGAACCGACTTTCTCCCCGAGCAAATTCAGGAATTGGCGGCAGAGTTCGAGAACTTTAAGGCGGTGAAAGAGTCTAGTACAGATGCGCGCCGGGTCTCGGCGATCCGCGCCTTGGTGGATCAGCGCCTGGAAATCTCGGTCGGCGTCGATGATGCGGTGCTCGAGGCAATTGGAGTCGGTACGACGGGATGGGTTGCCGGTTTGGCAAACGCTCTGCCTCGTGAGTCTGTGGACTTGTTCAATTTTGGCGTTCAAGGGGAAAGTGCTAAGGCGTTTGAGTTATACCGCTGGTTTTTGCCATTGCTCAGAATGGACACGGTACCCAAATTCGTTCAGCTGATCAAATTGGTGCAATCTGAAGTTGGGATGGGAAATCCACGAGTGCGACCTCCTCGGCTCGAAATGGCAGGAATGGAACTCGAACAAGCCAGCACCCTCATCCGCGAGGCGCTGCGAACTCGTCCCGAGTTGGCGACTTCGTACGCGTTACCTGACAGACAGTGAACTTTGGGATGAGATTGACGGAAAAGCGCTAAGCTCGCCCATGGATTGGATTCGGCGATGCTCAGATTTCCCGGCTTGTTTGTATCCTCGAGATTATCACGAGTCAAAGGCAGGTAACCAACGGTTGGATTAGGAAGCACATTCGGTGCGCGATGCCTGAACTCTCCGATAGAAGTAAACGTTTGCCTGCAAATCGCATGGTGCGACCTATCACAAGGTCATTAATCAATATGACTCTTTGGAATCGAAACGCTCTTCTGCTCTCATCGCTGATCTGTGTACTACTGCCACTCAAGGCTCTCGCACAAAAACAGAGCTTCGCGGAACAGCAAGGCAACAAGACGATCAAACTGCATCCTCTTCCCCTAAACCATGTGAGGTTAACGGGAGGCCCGCTCCAAGCAGCGCAACAGGCCGATGCGAAATATCTGCTCGAGCTACAGCCGGACCGAATGCTGGCATATCTTCGTCAGCGCGCCGGGCTGAAACCCAAAGCGGAAGGCTATGGAGGCTGGGATGGTCCTGGCCGCAATCTGACGGGGCACATTGCTGGACACTATCTCTCGGCCGTAAGCCTGATGTGGGCTGCGACTGGCGACCCGCGCTTCAAGGAGCGTGCCGACTACATTGTCCAGCAGCTAAAGGAAATCCAGGACGCTCAGGGTGATGGCTACATCGGTGCGCTGGAGGACGGGCAGGGTGTTGATGGGAAACAACGTTTCGTGGATCTCAGCAACGGCGTTATCAAATCAGGAGGCTTTGATCTGAACGGCCTTTGGTCTCCCTGGTATGTCGAACATAAGCTTTTCGCTGGCCTTCGAGACGCATACCGCTACACTGACAATGCGACTGCATTGCAAGTGGAGATCAAGTTCGCCGGATGGGTCGAGAAAATTCTTTCCCGACTGAACGATGATCAACTGCAACGCATGTTAGGTACAGAATTCGGCGGGATGAACGAAGTCCTGGCCGAACTCTACGCCGACACAGCGGACCCGCATTGGCTCGCTCTTACCGATAAATTCCATCAGAAGGCAGTACTTGATCCTCTGGCAGAGGATCATGACGTACTGGCGCACACGCACGGCAACACGCAAATCCCGAAGGTCTACGGAGCGCTAATGCGTTATGTATACACGGGCAATCAAGCCGATGAGGAAACCGCGAGATTCTTTTGGAATGAGGTCGTGGACCATTATAGCTTTGCGACCGGAGGAGATGGAAAGAACGAGTACTTTGGCGCGCCCGACAGGTTGAGTGACATAGTCGACGGACGAACGGCTGAAACGTGCAACGTCTATAACATGCTAAAAATGACCCGGACGCTATTCTCCGTCGAGCCCGACATTCGCTACGCTGATTTTCAAGAGCGAGCGCTGTTTAATCACATTCTCGCTTCGCAGGATCCGCGCGATGGAACCGTTACGTATATGCTTCCGGTCGGCCGTGGAGTTCAGCATGAATACCAGCGCATGTTCGACGATTTTACCTGCTGCGTCGGCACCAGCATGGAGAGCCATGCATTGCATGGAGCTGGAATTTATTTCTACAAAGATGCTGACGAGTTTTGGATCAGTCTTTATGCTCCATCGATCGCACGATGGGATTCTGCCGGCGCAGAGATCCAGATGGTGACCGACTTTCCAATCGGTTCATCTGCTTCGGTTAAGATTCGAACGAAAGCACCGAAAGCTTTCACGCTAGCTTTGCGAAGGCCCTACTGGGCTGGCGATGGATTCAGCGTCAAGGTGAACGGCCGTCCGGTCAAAGATCTTCCTCCATCTGACTCTTACGTCAAGATCAACCGCACATGGAGGCAGGGCGACACTGTTGACTTGGTTCTGCCTAAGGCCCTGCACAAAGATCCTTTACCGGACAATCCCACTCGAATGGCCTTGATGTGGGGGCCGCTCGTTTTGGCGGGAGATCTTGGACCTGAAATTCCAAAGGGCGACGAAGGTGACGATGAGACTCCAAAGGGCCCAACTGCGCCACCTCTCGTGGTTGCTGATGAATCAATTGATCATTGGCTCAAACCTGAGTCCGGGAAACCGGGATGGTTCAAAACTACCGGAGTCGGTCTGAGTCACGATATCGAATTTGCTCCTTTCTACCAATTGCCTCGCAGAAGATATGCGATCTATTGGGATGTCTTCACACCAGAAGAGTGGAGCAAGCGATCTGCGGAGAACAAAGCGGAGCAAGAGGAACAACAAAAGCTCCAGGCCGCGACGATTGCCTTTGCCCAGCCGGGCGAAATGCAATCCGAGCGCGATTTCAACGAACAGGGAGAGGATTCTGCACCGCTCCTCTGGAGAGGCAATCATGGACGCGGCGGAAAAGGCTGGTTCTCTTTCGATTTGCCGGTTGATGATGCACACCCCACGACCCTGTGGGTAATTTACGGCGGCGATGGAAGACGGAAGAGCAGCTTTGATATTTTCGTCGATGGCCAGAAGATTGGGGATCACGCAGAGCCACCACGCAGCCCCGATCAGGAGGGTCAACTCGCTAGCGTCGCTTACGTGATTCCTTCCGAATTGATCGCAGGAAAGAAAAAGGTCACAGTGCGGTTCGTGGGCACCAACGGGAACGAAATTCGAGGAGTGTTCGGGCTACGCACGGTGCGTGACGAGCAAACACACTAGGGCAATTTTAATGGAGCCCGAGTTCCTAGCTCGTGTTTCAGCGATGGATCATCTTGATCACTTCATGCGGTCCTGCGAATCTCGGAAGAATGTTCTCTGATTTTAGCTAACACGCGCGTAAACTCTCGATCAAATGTTTCAATATCTGTACGGGCGGTAACCAAGTTTCTATCGCAAACAACGCTTTGGTCTAAAGCGTTGGCTCCTGCATTCCTCAGGTCGTCCGCTGGAATGGAACCAGAAGTTATTGTTCGGCTGCACGATCAATTACCGGATAAAGAAAGGATTTGTGAGTCGACTCATCTAGTGCTTGGAAGGAGCCTGCGATGCTTTGCGATAGTTGGTATACGTATCATCTTCTTGGTCCCGGTGCGAAAATAACAGCATGATTTTGGCGTTCGCTTTCATTGAATAATGCGAAGCCATCCAGATATCGTCACTGACCGGACGTTTTTCTACTTCGAAATTCGTGCCCGGTTCCACCTCCGCAAGAAACCCCTCGATTCTAACCGGATGAAATACGTGGGCTTCAACCTTCACCCATTGAAAAGTCTTTTGGTCAATCCACAGTGTCCCTTCCATACCGGTGAGCACCTCACTGTCACGATCGGGCGGCTTATAGCCGCGGCGGGGCGTTGCTTTGAGCACATATACATTAAACCCATTGAGAGTTCGTTTCCCGAGCAAATGGAAGTCGAACCCGGCTGTCATCTGCTGAATGAGCGTATGATCGCGCTTCCGGTCAGCCTCGTATTTGGCGATTCTCCTGGATCGTTCTTCCGCAGACTCATGTTCCCGTTCAGAGACCGCTTTCTCGTATTTATCCTGCTCTTCTTTTTGTCTGGCACCGGTGAGATTGTGCCCATTCACCGCAATAAGTCGATCATATGGGGTGCCATAGAGCATAGTGGCATCGTATGTCTTATCTCCATCCTTGTTGCGGTCGCGCTCGACATCATCGAATTGGGGGACGGCGGCCCAGTCTCGCTCATTGGCTTCCGAGGAATGTTGAATGATGCTCGCTACATCCTCTTGCCCGGTGGCGGAACGGGGCGACAGCAGAATAGCCGCGGTGACGCTCAGAAGACTTGCAAACCCAATCAGGATTGTTTTCACCCATGCCTCGAAGCGAAAAAGAAAGCCGCGGCAGCCATAGCCAGACCTGCGCCAATCCATCCTCGTCCAAGGCTTGCCCGCACTTCCCAACTCCGTTCATGCGCCCGACTGTCGAATGTCCCGTGAGCGCCGTGGTCGCCTTTTACTGGTTTCCACAGATTGTCCGGTCGGTCGGGATTTTCTGGTTCGGCAGTTTGTTGGGAGGCGAACCCAGTTTTGGCGAGATAGCGATCGAGCCAACCTGGTGCGACCTTGTTACCCACGATGGCCTCGACGGTCGGCCAACCGGCATAAATCTCTCGTCGCGAGTGATGCGCCGCCCAATAGATCGCCCGCGCCCCAACCTCCGGCTGAAAAATTGGAGGCACCGGTTGCGCCTTGTTCTTTAAACGGCTTTTGACCCATCCAAATTGCGGGGTATTCAGAGCCGGCATCTGCACCATGGTGACGTGGACATTACTTTTATCGTGGATCAACTCGCAACGCAACGAGTCTGTGAATCCGGAAATCGCATGCTTGGCGGCGCAATATGCCGATTGCAGAGGAATACTACGGTAAGCCAAGGCAGACCCAACTTGAACAACCATGCCACGATTCCTCGGCAACATGCGTCTCAGCGCTGCGAGAGTGCCGTAGACCACGCCAAGATAGGTCACCTCCGTGACCCGCTTGTATTCTTCTGCTTTCATTTCTTTTACGGGTGAAAATACCGATGCCATCGCATTGTTGACCCAGATGTCGATTGGGCCAAACACCTGTTCGACGGAGGTGGCCGCGTCCTCGATCGCATTCGCGTCGGCAACATCAACGGGAAGCACCAGAGCGCTTCCGCCCGCGGATTCAATCTCGCGCTTTGCGGCTTCCAGACCATCCACTCCGCGAGCGAGTAGACCAACCTTTGCTCCATGGCGACCGAATTCACGTGCGGTAGCACGGCCCAACCCGGCAGACGCTCCTGTAATGACGACAACCTCGTTCTTCAAGTCAACACCACCTGTTCTAGCATTCCTTGAATCAAATTAGTTCCCGCACCTGATCCGAGATTGTGGTCAGTGCGATTTTCTTTCGGTTCGGCTCTCCACGCGCCAGTGACTCTGCGAAATGCAAAGCCTGATCCGCTTTAACTTTTGCCGGCATTGGAGGCTCAAAGGGATCGACCGCTGCTTGCAGTACGGCGGGCCCAGGAGCAGCAAGAAATTCTTCTAGCGTTCGACCGCAATCAGAGGGGTCTTCAACGCTGAAACCTATGCCCCCGCACGCATGAGCGAAAGCGGCGAAATCTATGGGATGCAGATCCACACCGTACTCAGGGTTCCCTAGAAAAACCATCTGCTCCCATTTGATTTGCCCGAGTGTGTTGTTCTTGATGATGACTACCTTGATGGGGAGCTTGTACTTGACTGCGGTTACAAAATCCGCCATCAGCATGGAGAAGCCGCCATCGCCAACAAACGCGACGCACTGTCGATTCGGATAAGCCACCTGTGCTGCGATCGTGTAGGGAAGACCCGGTGCCATCGTCGCCAAAGTTCCCGACAGAGTATGCATCTGGCCGCGTCGCGCCAGGATGTACCGCGCCCACCACGTCGCGATCGTGCCACTGTCGCAGCTTACGATCGCGTCATCCCGTAACCGCTTACCCAGTTCCCATGCCACGACCTGCGGCTTCATAGGCTTATCCGCTCTGGTCGCGCGCTTCTCCATCAGTTCCCACCAGTCTTTCATTCCAGCCTGTGCCGCCTGCAAAAACTTTCGGTTTTCCTTACGCTCAAGCAGGGGAAGTAATTCGTGCAACGTGTTCTTGCTGTCGCCCACCAATCCAACCTGCACCGGGTAACGGAGCCCGATACGTTTTGGATCAAGCTCGATCTGCACTCCTTTGGCTTGGCCTGGTTTTGGCAGGAACTCGATGTACGGGAATGATGTGCCCACCATCAGCAAGGTGTCGCAATCTTCTAATGCCTCTTGCGAAGGCCTGGTTCCGAGGAGTCCGATGCCGCCCGTGGTATATGGGCTGTCGTCGGGGACGGCTCCCTTTCCGAGTAAGGGTTTTATGATCGGCGCGCCTAGCAGTTCCGCCGTTTGAACTAGTTCATCGGTTGCGTTCAATGCGCCGCGGCCGGCGAGGATTGCGACCTTTTCCCCTTGATTAAGGATCTCAGCAGCCTGTTGCAGATCACGTTGATCTGGAAGACGAGCGCTACGCGCATAAACGTCGGAACTGTGGTGAGGTATGTTGCGGCTGGATGCTTGTTTCTTTTTTACTTCTTTTTCCTGCAGGTCGACAGGGAAGGTGATGTGCGCTACCCCGTGATATGCAAGAGCTGTCCGGCAGGCCAACTCTGCGATGTTCTCCACATGGGTCGGGCCCATAATCCGTTCGTTGTAGACGGCGACATCCATGAAGAGTTTGTCGAGCGCGACATCCTGCTGTGTGAACGTTCCGATTAGGTCATGAAACTGAAGACCGGTGATCGCTAGCACCGGCTGATTATCGAGTTTGGCGTCATAGAGGCCATTCAGAAGGTGAATTCCTCCCGGACCTGAGGTGGCGAGGCACACACCCAGCTTGCCAGTAAACTTCGCATAGCCACACGCCATAAAGGCAGCCGCTTCTTCGTGACGAACCTGAATGAAACGAATCTTCTCTGCGTGCGTCCGGAGGGATTCCATGATGCCGTTGATTCCATCGCCCGGTAGACCAAAAATAACTTCCACGCCCCAATCCAGTAGAGTTTCCACTAGTACATCAGCTGCCGTCATAAGAACTCCTCCGAGCGAAATCTGGATCTTCGGTTGTCGTAGTTCTGATGCAATCTCGAACCTAGCGGTCCACTCTCATTAAAGCTTTTCTTTTCGACGAACAAGTGGAGAGGTCCACGAAAAAGAGTCCCGCGCGTATGCACTTACGAAAAAATTGTGAGTTAGCAGCCCACCTCTTTCCGGGAAAAAATCATCTGTACATCATTAGGTTGGAACGTAGCGCTGTGGTGAATCAATACCGTATTCACTGCACCGTTGCACAGGTCAGTCCAAGGAGACCGAGTACGTTATCGCGCGTATTGATCGACCGAAGTGAAATATCCGCTCGCCTGCTCGAGCTTCTGCTCTCCGCTCTTTTTAGCCTGCAATTTGACGGTTGTCCTGCACCTTTAGATGGAGACTCCCAAATCCTTCGCAACGAGGTATGGGAGTGAAATTTGAGCGCAGAGATGCTCGGCGTTGTGCTGCCCAAGGAGGGAATAATGTCTGCGAGTCGTGTTCCGCTAGTTGCCCCGGAGGAACTAAAGCAATCGTGGCGGAGTCAATCGCAGAGAGTTGATGCTGTCGCGCTGGAAAATGCGTTGCGTCAAGCTGTGACCGGTGAAGTTCGCTTCGACGCCGGAAGCAAAGCGCTCTATGCGACCGATAGCTCCAACTATCGGCAGGTTCCTATCGGTGTGGTTATTCCCAAGACCAAACAGGACGTGATTGAAACGGTCGCGACGTGTCGGCGATTTGGTGCCCCCTTGCTCTCCAGAGGCGGCGGAACGAGTCTCGCCGGCCAATGCTGCAATGTTGCTGTGGTCATCGACTGGTCGAAATACCTACACCACATCGTCGAACTGAACCCGCAACAGAAATGTGCTCGAGTTCAACCCGGGACCATTTGCGACACACTTCGGAACGCGGCTAAGCCTCATACGCTGACATGGGGCCCCGATCCTGCGACCCATGACCATTGCACCTTTGGCGGTATGCTGGGCAACAACTCGTGTGGTGTCCATGCCCAAATGGCGGGAAAAGCGGGGGAGAACGTCCTTTCGATGGACATTCTTCTTTACGACGGAACCCAGATGAGCGTCGGATCGATGGATGACCAGCAACTTGAAGCCAAAATCGCGGAAGGTGGCCGAGAGGGAAGCATCTACGCACAACTGAAATCTCTTCGCGACAGATATGGCAATCTGGTCCGAGAAAGATATCCCCGAATTCCACGGCGGGTGTCGGGTTACAACCTCGATCATTTGCTGCCCGGAGAAGATGGCCGTTTCAACATTGCGCGCGCATTAGTTGGAAGCGAGAGCACCTGCGTGACCATTCTGGAAGCCGAAGTCCGGCTAGTTTTTAGCTATCCCAAGCGAGTCCTTCTCGTTCTGGGCTATCCGAGCATCTACGACGCGGGCGATCACGTCCCAAAGATCCTGGAATACAAACCCATCGGCTTTGAAGGTCTCGACAATTTCCTGATCAATAACGTGAAGAAGAAAGGCATGCCTCAGGTTGATGACCTCTCCGTTCTTCCGGAGGGAAAGGGATGGCTGGTCGTCGAGTTCGGCGCCGGCTCGATTGAAGAAGCGGAGCAGCAGGCTCGAACTTGCATGGCTGCTCTCGAAGGATCGAACGCTCCGTCCAGGAAGCTCTTTGTCGATGAATCCGAGCAGCAAAAAGTGTGGGACGTTCGCGAGGCCGGTTTGGGTGCAACCGCCTTCGTGCCGGGAGAGCCGTTGACGTGGGAAGGTTGGGAGGACTCGGCAGTTCCTCCGGAAAAAGTCGGAAGCTATCTTCGCGACCTGTGCAGGCTCTATGAGAAGTACGAGTACCGGTCGGCACTTTACGGTCACTTCGGACAAGGCTGCATTCATTGCCGCATCAATTTCGATCTCATGAGCGAGCCGGGAATCCGCAAGTGGCGGTCCTTCATGGAAGAAGCCACCGATCTGGTCACCAGCTACGGTGGATCGATCTCCGGCGAGCATGGCGACGGGCAATCGAAAGCCGAATTCCTTTACAAGATGTTCGGGAGCGAATTGATCGAGGCATTCCACGAATTCAAGACCATCTGGGATCCCGACTGGAAGATGAATCCCGGAAAGATTGTGGATCCGTATCATATCGATGAGAATCTGCGGCTTGGCGCCGACTACCATCCTTGGGATCCTCCGACATATTTCAAATTTCCTGATGACCATGGAAGCTTTGCGCATGCGGCATTGCGGTGTGTTGGCGTAGGGAAGTGCCGCCGCGAAAATGGCGAAGGCAAACAAGACACGATGTGCCCGAGCTATATGGTTACGCGCGAGGAAATGCACTCGACCCGTGGACGAACCCATCTGTTATGGGAGATGCTGCACGGTGACGTGATCGGAGCTGGATGGCGCGATGAGAATGTTAAACAGGCGCTGGATCTGTGTTTAGCGTGTAAGGGCTGCAAAGGAGATTGTCCGGTAAACGTTGACATGGCCACATACAAGGCCGAATTTCTCTCACATTATTGGGAAGGACGGGTTCGTCCGATCTACGCCTATGCTTTCGGATGGATTGATAAGTGGGCACGTCTTGCGTCGGTTGCTCCCGGCTTTGCCAATCTCTTCACTCAAGTACCTGGGCTGCGCAATTTGGCAAAGATGGTGGCGGGAGTTCCGCAGCAGCGAGAAATTCCGGCGTTCGCAGCACAGACATTCCAGTCGTGGTTTCACGGTCGCAAAACGCATCGCCGAAATGGACAAAAAGTTCTTCTCTGGGCTGACACGTTTAACAACTATTTCATGCCGGAAACCGCTCAAGCTGCGGTCGAGGTCTTGGAGCAGGCGGGCTGTAATGTCGAAGTTCTCGATCAACACCTCTGCTGTGGACGGCCGCTCTACGACTACGGTTTTCTTGACATGGCGAAGTCATATCTGCTCCGCAACCTCAACGCGCTCAGTGGGTATATTTCTGCGAATATGCCCATGGTTGTCTTGGAGCCAAGCTGCTGCTCGGTATTCCGCGATGAGTTGCATAACTTATTCCCGAAGTCCGAAGAAGCTAAGCAGCTTGCAGAAAACACTTTTATGCTATCGGAGTTTCTCGAAAAGATCCCCGGTTACCAGCCCCCGAAAATTACCCGCAAAGCCATCGTTCAGGGACATTGCCATCACAAAGCGATCATGCGACTGAAGGAAGAAAAATCTTTGATGGAAAAAATGGCTTTGGAACATCGCGTTTTGGAATCGGGCTGCTGTGGCATGGCCGGAGCTTTCGGATACGAGAAGGACAAATATCAGGTCTCAATTGCGTGTGGGGAACGATCACTGCTGCCGGAAGTGCGGAAGGCCCCCGTCTCAACGATTATTGTAGCCGACGGGTTCAGCTGCAAAGAACAAATCGCACAAGAGACTAACAGGCATGCGCTGCACTTGGCAGAAGTCTTGAAGCTAGGAATTCGCGATTCAGTTCAGCAAGTACCTGCGATGTATCCCGAAAGCTATTTTGTGCAACCTCGCCGGGTCGCACAGAAGAAATCCATGATACGTGCGGGCGTGATCGCAATTCTTACAATTACGACGCTTGGCCTGGCCGCATGGATGACGCGCAGACGACGCTAAGCACGGCAGGTGTGGATGTATTTCGGTGTGGGTTTTGAAAGCTTATGGACAATCATCGCCACAGATCATTGGCCAAAATCAGTCCGCGCCCCAAAACTATCTATTGCAGCCAGGGGCGGGCTGTACTGGCGACCAATCTCGATGGTGTGATCGGGGACTTTCCAAGGCACGGCTTATTCGTGGGCGAAACTCGACTTTTATACCGCTATCGGTATCTCGTGGACGGGAGGGTGCCTCAAACTGTTGCGGTCTCGAATGTCGAACAGCATTCGTGGCTTGGATATTACATCAGTCCTGCTCCACACGCTAAGTGGAAACCCGATACAGGTTCCGGCGAGATGGAGCAATCGTCAGAAGAAACTATCGAGTTGAAGATTTCGCGTACGGTAGGCCTGGGCGTTCATGAAGACATCGACTTTACCAATTTCACGCAGCGGGCCGTGAAATTTAAGTTCGAGATTGAAATCGATGCTGACTTCGCAGATCAAGCAGAGACCTTTCGGCGGAAACAGAGGGGTAAGCTAACGCGCCACTGGCGGCGAATCTCGTCACGACGCGGAGAGCTGATTTATGACTATCGCGCCGTCCACCGTTTCTCACATCAAGGCAACCGTGGAGTGGCTTCTCTGCATAGAGCCGTGATTGTCAGCATTGAAAATGCGGCATCGCCTGTCTCCTTTCGCGACTCGAAACTGTCTTTCGACGTGCACCTTCTACCGCATAAGTCGTGGCACACCTGTGTGAAGTTCACTCCCGTGTTCGATAGCCAGCGCATGCCGCCTTTGTATGGCTGTCGTCAGTTCTTTGGAACGCGCAATCAGCTCGATCGGAAGCGCGAGGTGTTCCTGAATGAGTCCACGCAATTCAAAACGGATGAACTGCGTCCGGAACTCGCACCCATCGTCGAATCAGCATTGCTTCAAGCGACGCACGACTTGTCTGCTTTGCGCCTGTACGATCTCGACTACGGTGATCGATCATGGGTTACTGCAGCAGGTCTGCCGATCTACATTGCGCTGTTTGGCCGCGATACCCTTACCGCGGGATGGCAAGCGTCGTTTCTTTCTACTGCGATGGCGAATGGAGCGCTGCGCGAATTACCCAAATGGCAGGGGAAGGTCGAAAACGATTGGAGAGACGAGCAACCGGGACGAATGTTGCACGAAGCACACAGCGGTCCACTCGCGACGCTCAACTACAATCCGAGATCCCGTTACTACGGGGCTGCCACGACATCTTCTTTCTATCCGGTCGTACTTTCCGAAGTCTGGCACTGGACCGGAGATAACCGTGAAATCAAGAATCTGTTGCAGCCAGCTATCCGCGGTTTGCAGTGGAAAGACAACTACACCGATCTCTTCGGAGACGGCTTCTACGACTACCTGTCTCGCTCATCGCAGGGAAATCGGAATCAGGGCTGGAAAGATTCGGGCGACGCCATCGTCTATGAAGACGGACGCCAGGTCGATCCTCCGATTTCAACGTGCGAAGAACAGGCATACGTGTACGTCGCGAAGCTCCGTATGGCGGAGATGTTGTGGTTCATGGGAGACCGTGATCTGGCACGACGATATTTTCACGAAGCCTCGGAATTACGGAAGCGTTTTAACGATCGGTACTGGATGCCCGACAAGAACTACTTCGCGCTGGGACTGGATCCGAATCGGAAGCAGATCAAGTCGATCAGTTCCAACCCTGGGCATTTGCTGGCGTGCGGCATTGTTCCTAAGGAATTGGCCAAACCTGTGGCGCAAAGGCTTATGCAAAGTGATATGTTCAGCGGATGGGGAGTCCGCACTCTCTCGTCTGAGCATCCTGCTTACGATCCGTACAGCTATCACAGAGGATCTGTCTGGCCGGTAGAGCATGGAAGCTTCGCAATGGGCATGATGCGCTTCGGCCTGATCGAGGAAATGCACACCATCGCCCGTGCAATCTTCGAAGTCAGCACACTCTTCGACTACCATCGCCTCCCTGAGTGCTTTAGCGGTCACGCTCGGGATGCTGAACATCCGTTTCCGGCGCTCTATCCGAAGACGAACTGGCCTCAGGCATGGTCGGCGGCGAGTGTATTCGCAATTCTGCAGGCGATGTTGGGCCTGTATCCTTTTGCCCCAACCAATTTGTTACTGCTTGATCCGCAGTTGCCTGATTGGCTTCCGGAAGTTTTCGTTCGCAATCTGCACATCGGTAAGGCTGTGGTAAGCATTCGCTTCTATCGCAAGGGCAAGACCACACACTTCGATGTGCTCGATAAGCGCGGTCGCCTGCATGTCTTGAGGCAGCCGAGCCCGTGGTCGCTCACGGCGGGGATCGGAGAACGAATCAAAGACGTGATGGAGAGTTTGATTCCGTAATTGTGCCGCGACTGCAAGAAGTGAAAGCGTCTATTAATAGCGGAGGTGCTGCTTGAAAAGTCCAATCGGTCAAAAGCGCTGGGCGATCGCTGAAGGCTATATCCCCGAAACGAGCCACGGGCCCGAGCCCGAGATGACCAGCCACGAAACCGCTTGTCTGCTGAATGCGTCGGACCGGGATGCGCATGTGCAGATAACCATTTATTTCTCAGACAGAGATCCTGCGGGTCCCTATCGCGTTACCGTGCCAGCAAATCGAACGAAACATCTCCGTTTCAACGACCTGATCGATCCCGAACCGATCCCAAAAGGAACCGATTATGCCAGCGTGATCGAGGCCGACGTTCCGATCGTGGTACAGCATACGCGGCTCGATTCCCGGCAGAGCGCAAACGCCCTTCTCAGCACCATCGCCTACTCAACCTCAGAGTAAGTGCGGGTCACGATGTCATGGGTTAGGATGTCCTGCAGTATAGGAATGGCAGCATGGTTTCTGCACAGGTGTGAATTCCATTATTTCAACTCGCGTGCTGTCAGGATCGTAAGCATCCAGACTATCTTTGCCGTCTCGGCCGACCTCTGGCCCATCAAACGTACGCAATCCTCTTGCCCGAAGCTCTGCCGCCGCTGCGTGAACGTCTTTGACGCCGAATGAGAAGTGATTCTGTACCCCCAGTTCTTTGTGGTCGGCGTCCGCGGGGATGTTGAGCATGTATTCGATCCAATCGGGACCGTCCGGCACTTGTAGTTCATACCAGTCGGTGCCGTCATCTTTGAATCCGCCGTACCAGTAGAGACGAAAGCCGAGAAGGTCAATGTAGAAACGATTCTCCGCATCCATGTCTTTAACAACAAAGCCAGCATGGATCAGGCGAGAGCTGATTTGCTTGGATGCAGGGCCGTATCCCGTTTTCGCCGACGGCCTTTGCACGAAAGAGATGGAATTACCCTCGGGATCACGAAGGCGAAAGTACTGCGCGCCGTCAGATCCTTTTTGCATCGAATCGGGCTTCGAACCGTGCGCCTGAAGAAAATCCCGCATCTGCAAAGCGTTGTCAGTTGCGAAACCAATTTCCGCAAGCCAACTCTTGCGGGGATCGATCTTCGTGCTGTCCGGAACAGCCTTTAACAGAAGCCGGGCGTTGGACGGGCGAATCAGATAGCAGAGGTCAGTTCCGGCATGTTGTGGACAGCCAGCCCTCAATCCCAAAACATCGGAATAAAATTGTCGCGACTTTGTTAAGTCACTGACGTAGATCGTAACGTGATCGATGCCGGTGATATGCGCACGCTTCGGTTGCTCTCGGGAGGGTGACCCAAACGCCGTCAGTTGGAGTGCAAGGTAGAGTGTGAATGAAAAAAGCCGCGGTAAGAGGACTGAAAAGATTCTAGACGAGCAAAGCATCACGGCAAATTCTAACGCATAGTTGCTTAGCCGGCGAGAACGCACTGTGTAGCCGATACGGCGATTACAAGGTTTTGATGGCTGCCTTATGCATCGAATTTGAATTGCTGCGATGTCTTGCAGATAGGTGTTTCACACCAAATACTGCTGTCTCGATGCAGGTTCTAGCCGGGATAGGACCCTGAGATGTAGCCTTGCAGTTCCTGAATCGTCTGTGCCTGACCAGTGATGGTCCATCTAACCAAGTCGCCGATCGAGACCACCCCGATCACTCTGTCGTTTTCCAGAACCGGTAGGTGACGAAAACGGTGGTTCGTCATGATTCCCATGCATTCATCCACCGTGTGCCGTGAATTCACGAAAACCACAGGCGTGGTCATGATCTCGCTGACTATGGTCTCTTTCGACGAATGCCCCTTAAGAATGACTTTGCGGGCGTAGTCGCGCTCGGAGATAATGCCAACGAGTCGGCCATCCGAAATTACGAGTAAAGCACCGACGCTGAAATCCGCCATTTTTTGGATTGCTTCAAATACGGATTGATCAGGCTCAATCGATAGAACTCGATTCTCACCTTTACTTTGTAGCAGCGTTCCAATCGTATCCGAAAGTTTCAATTCAAGGTCCTCATTCGTGTGGCGCTCACTTTCCTGTTCGCCAATCCCATATCGGATTTCCCTTGCTGTCCCGAAGCAAGAAAGTGTCTTGACCCCTGACGAGTTCGCGAGCCAGAATCACCTCCGCCTCATCGTGTTTTACTTTCGCCCCGGTTATCGTGAGAGAGTCGCCCTTGCTGAGCGTAATCGCCATCTCATCTTGGAAAGGCTTGGGGCAAACGTAAACCTCCAGCCTGTTGTCGCCACTCTTCACAACCAGTTCGACAAAATCTTTTCGCGTGCCGAGAGTAAACACCTTCACTTCTTCCACATCACCCTTGATCTTGGTTTCAGTCTGGAGATCATATTTGAGGGTAATGCCACTACTCCTCGGTTGATCTTGGCACATCCCTGGGATGCAGCATAAAAGCAATAAGAATGTGCCCGCAAGGAGAAGCCTGGCGTCCACGGATTTCGAAATAAGGCACTTCGCACCGACTGACATAGCATCTCCTGGATGCTACCTGGCCGCGGTCGGCTAGGTCGGAATGAACTGCCGCGCTACAAAACCCCAATTGCGGACATTCTGCTCCCAAATACGGCTGGAAGCAAGCTTTTCGAATAGAAATCAGATCCCGGCTTGCTACGAAGTTGGGCTCGCAATCGAGGGCTGGTCATGCCGCTCTCTTGCCATCCACCTCCGGTATGGTTTGCCTCTCGAGAACTGAGCGTGCCTTTTCAAACCCTGCCATATCGTCTTTGTGCGAGGAGTAGGCGATATATCCATCTGGTCGAACAAGCATCAAACCTTGTCGTTGGTCGAAGCGTACATCCACAATGCCGGCAAGAGAATCTGCGAATTGGTTTGCTGCTGCTTTTGCTGACGATTTTGCATCTTGTCCCAGAACTAGCAGGAATCGGCTGCGAATTCCTTTTCCTCCTCGTAGCGATTCGCCGAAATATCGCTCGCCCGGTCCCTCGATAATCGGGCTTCCGTGATAGGTGATGCCAAGTTCAGAGAGTCGCTGTACGAACGCGTGCTGAAAGGGTGCCAGGCGCGAAATCATAGGTATGACTGTATCCCGAAGGGCCTGTGCAAACTTGCTCGGACTTCCCATTACCTTGGTCAGTTGATCGGTGGTTTCAATGACACTCTTGATGACAGGCAACCGTTCGCAGCTATAGCTGTCGAGCAATTGTTGGTTTCCATGGCCATTCAAGAAAAGGTCGAGCTTCCAAACAAGATTCCAAATATCGTGAAGTCCGGTATTCATCCCTTGGCCACCGAAAGGGCTATGAATATGGGCGGCGTCGCCTGCTATAAATATGCGGCCTCGTCTTAATTGTGCCACTTGCCGGTGGTGGATACGAAAGTAGCTGCTCCAGTACAGCCCAAGCGCCTCGATTGTAGTGGGTGCCCGCTGTGACAGGATCATGCGAACCAGCTCAAGCGATGGAGCATCTCCCTCGATATGGTCGATTGTCGCGACAACCCGACGGCGCGTAGCGCTCATCGGAAAAATCGCAACCGGTCCAAACTCGCTTGGGCATAATTGCATTTCGTCGGCGCCCAAGTTTGTTTTTGTCTCGATGTCGGCCAATAGAAAAGACGCGCGATACTCCGACCCTTCAAACGGCAGATTCAATTGGTGGCGGACAGCACTGTGTGCGCCATCGCAGCCAATTACGAAAGCCGCGCGGAGTTTAGTGAAATTGCCTGCGTGCTCGATTGTGACCTCGACCCCATCATCGTATTGGTGCGCGGAAATGAACTTAGTCTGGTACTCGACGGCTCCATCTTTGTTTCGTAACCCTTCAACAAGCAGTTGTTCCGTCACGTCCTGAGGCACCATAGCCACGAAAGAATAGGGACTCTCCCGCGGCTCAAACCTCATCTGCGCGAGTGTGCGGTCATGAGTCATTACCGCAACCTTCGTGACCCGGTTGGCTTTTTCGATGAAAGTACCGACGATTCCTCCCATGTCGAAGATTTCAAGTGTCCGGGGAAAGATCGCGAGCGCTTTCGAATGTTCGGATTGCGACGCGCGTTCTTCAATGATGCGATATCGCAGCTCGCGGCGGGCACATTCGTTAGCTAGAAACAGCCCAACTGGGCCGGCTCCTACGATGAGTAGATCAGTATCGGTTCGGCTGTTTGCCATGAATGAGCCCCCTCCTCGTAATCGATCGCGACGAGCCTATGTCTTGTTTGATCGAGTTCTCGATATTACGATTCACAAATCAACCGTTCTTCAGAGGCTGCGGAGCCGCCTGGATAATCGCAATAGGCGGAATTTAAATTAGTTGTGATCTCGTGAGTCTTGCCGCGCACGCATTCATCGAAATGGTTGATGGGTTGGGTGATCTTCTGGAGAGCCCGCTGATCGTGAACTGCGAAGTAAGCAATCAACCTATCCACAAGGAGGACTCATGAAAGCCCGTTTCGACTATTTCAAATCAGCCCCGGGAGTGTTCAAGGCAATGCTTGGGTTGAGTCAATACCTTCGCGAATCCGGCTTGGAAGAATCCCTTATAAACCTGATCGACTTTCGAGCATCGCAGATCAATGGCTGCGCATATTGTCTCGATATGCACTCCAAGGATTTGCGAGCGGCTGGCGAGACGGAGCAGAGGTTGTACTCATTGGATGCCTGGCGCGAATGCCCATACTACACCGATCGCGAACGAGCAGCGCTGGAGTGGACGGAAGCTCTCACCCTGATTACGGACGGCCATGTCCCGGACCGGGTTTACGAGACCGTACGTCAACAGTTCAGCGATAAGGAACTGGCAAACCTTACTCTTGCAGTCGTGGCGATCAACGGGTGGAACCGTCTGAATATCGCCGCCAGAACAGTTCCCGGTGATTATCGGCCCGGCCAGTTTCGCGAAACAAAGGCTGCGTGAAAGTTTAAGTTGAATGCAATTCATCAAGGGCGGCACTGTCGAATGCGATTCGCCGCCCTTTTTCTCGAACGCGGTACTAAACGCTGGAACATCGATAACCGTCGAGACGAGATTACTAGCGGGCTCCGCCTTTTTTCAGTTGCCTCCTAAAGATCACGCGCCTCCTTCCCCACGATCGGTTAACTGGCGAGAGTCTCATCTCAGGCTCTACCGCGACTCCTCAGTCTGACTCACATTCCTTACACATCCTTTATGAACTGGTTATGCAATGTTTATGACATTGCTGATGTAATCCATGATGGGCCAGGGTGTGCCGAAAGCGCTCAAGCCTTGTTGTCCGAGTTCTTAGATTTCACATACAGGGGCATTCTTCGATGAAGAGGGCAAAGGTCGGTACTTCCGCTGTGCTTTTCGGTGTCTTTGCTTTGGTAGTTGTACTGGTTTACGCGCCGTGGTGTGGTGCGCAGTCTTCCGCACGCACACAATCCATTGGCCCAAAGATGGCTGGCGTGATCGGGACGGAGTCGCTTGACACCAATTCAACGAATATGACCGCTTCCAAACCAGCCTCGGCAACTCTGGAACCTGAAATCTCGCCGGCGGTTGCCAAACAACTCGCGGCCATGCAGGCGGAAATCGATGCCCTCAAGGCAGCCTTGAATGGTCGCAATACTGTTGAATCCACTCCGGCACCAGTGCTCGCTCCTGTGGCGCCAGATGTGACGGCAGAGGCAAAGCCCGTCGAAACCCCCGCGAGCAGCATCTCGACTGACAAGGCGCAATCCCGCGCCGGAATGCCTGAGAAGCCAAAACCCGCAGAGCCTTTCGCCTATGCCGACTGGACCTGGCTCAATGGAAATGCGCGCACAAAGGACTTGGTGTGGGATTCGAAGTTCTTCACTCCCGAAATTCGATTCGACGCTAACTACATTATGGATTTAAACCATCCGAAAGATGACACGATGGGTGGCTCGACTGAAATCTTCCGCTCGAACGAAGTTCAAATCGAACAGATCAGCTTTGGGGGAAACCTCCACTGGCAGAACGTCAACGCGCGAATTTTGACGATGGGTGGAATGTTCGGTGTTACTACCCCACGCAACGACGCCAGTGCTGGGCGCGGCCAGTGGGATCTTCGTGGTGCCTACAAGTATTTTTCCGAGGCGAACGCCGGATATCATTTCAATGTCAATCATGGTCTTAATGTCGATGCTGGCATCTTTGTCTCCTACATCGGTCTGTTCAGCTATTACAACTTTGACAATTGGGCCTACCAACCCTCGTACGTATCATCGAATACGCCATGGTTCTTCAACGGCGTTCGCGTTCAATGGTTCCCGACGGACAAACTGAAGATTGAACCTTGGATCATTAACGGTTGGCAGTCCTATGGCCGCATGGGCAGCAAACCCGGTTTGGGTGGCCAGATCCTTTGGCGCCCGAAACCTTGGCTCTCGTTTGTATTCAACAACTACGGCATGGGTGAAGACACGCTGGGTAACGGCGACGGGCACTTCGGACGGTCACGGATTCACACGGACGACAGCATTGAAATCAAATACTACGACCATCCCGAAAGAACTCTCGACAAGATGGCTTTTTCCGTTACAGGGGACTTGGGTTGCGAATACGGCGGCAGCGGAAGCTTCGTCAGTGCTCAAGGTCGCGTGATCAACAACAATGTAAATTGCCATCACGATACGGCGACGAGCAGCAAACAA
Source organism: Candidatus Eiseniibacteriota bacterium (assembly GCA_035500795.1). Taxonomy (GTDB): domain Bacteria; phylum Acidobacteriota; class Terriglobia; order Terriglobales; family Acidobacteriaceae; genus Sulfotelmatobacter. The sequence goes on from DATJWZ010000129.1 coordinate 19,671, forward strand.
ACCTTCGCTGGCTGGATGGCTTACGACCGCTTCTGGTTTAAGAAAGATACGTATGGTCTGACGTTTGGTGGAGGCGCAATGGACAACCCAGGCCGTTATTTAACACTGCTTCCACCGATCAATGGGGCTGATGCAATTACTGGCTCGCCATATTTCACAGCCAATCCAGGCGACCCCTTCAAGGCTTGGGATGCTTCGATTACCTTTGACTGGATGCCGACGCAATACATCACATTCCGCACAGAATATGGATATCGTCACGCCAACGTCCCTTACTGGACGGGGCATGGTGGCATCACACCGAGTGACAACCTCCTGCCTGGCACGACTCCAAATCCGGGGGCAGGTTCAGTAGTGGGAACAACGGCTTGGGCTCCTGGCCCGTACTTGTCATCCACTCCGGGGTTCACTTGTGTGGCTGGAAGCGGAGGCTGGTGCCCAGATTTGCGGAAAGATGAACCAAGCCTGCGGTACGCGATCATGGTGAAGTTTTGAATATTCATTACCTTCAACGCTGATGCAGCGCCAGAGAGTCGAGTTGGAAGGGAAGTGGCCTTAAACGCGAATCAGTTCCCGCAAAGGGTTACATTTTCCGATACCCTCGAACGCCCTAGGCGGCACTCCGGGTTGCAGGGTGCGCATGAATAATTTGAGGCTTGCCATGTGCGGGTTTTCGAACCTCCTGCCCCGGATTGGGGCGCGCGGTCTTGGGAGTGCTTGTGACAGGAATGGTTCTTCGGGTTCGGATCGATTCGTAGATCGCCTCGATGATCCGAATGTCGGCCAGACCCTCGAACCCGGAGGGCTCGGGTTCTTTGTTTTTTAGAATACAGTCGGAAAAATAACTTAACTCTGCAGCGAATTGATCGAGCTTGGCAAAGGTCCGCTTTCTCGTCTTACCTCCGGTGGTGATTTCCAGTTTGATACCCTGGGCATACTCGTACGCGGGATCCGCAGTGAGCTTTCCCTTAGTGCCAATCACGGTATACCGACTCACATCGGTACTGCCGAAACTGCACGTGAAGACGGCCAGCCTCTGATGCGGGAAACGCATTGTAACCGACAACATTTCTTCGACCTTTGTGAATCGCCTCTCTTGTTTCGATTCAGCTAATGCGGTGACCTCAAGTGGTTCGCTGCGAAAAAGGTACCGTGCGGCATTGATGCAGTAGATACCCATGTCGTATAGCGGACCACCCCCGCGGTTCACAGGTTCTGTGACGCGCACGTTGTCGTCCGCCACCTGCTGCGAGAACTCAGACTGGAAGAAACGGGCTTCGCCGATTGTGCCATTACCTGCCATCTTGATTGCCTCCAGATTGCCAGCCTCAAAGTGGAGGCGGTAGGCAATCATCAACTTCGTGTGATTCTGCTGCGAGGCATGAATCATGGCCAGGCAATCCTCGGCATTGGGAGCCATTGGTTTTTCGCAAAGCACATGCACCCCTGCTGCGGCTGCACGCACGGCGTACTCTCGATGCATGTGATTTGGCAGAGCTATGTAAACTGCATCGACATTCGCAAGCGCCCGGCCGTAATCGTCATAAGCATAGAGATGTTGAAGTCGATATTTTTGCCCGAGCGTCCGTAGCTTCTCGCGATCGTTTGATACAAGCGCAAAAAGTTCCGAATTAGGTGAGCTTTTGAAGGCTGGCAACACTGCGACCTGTGCAATGTGCCCGAGGCCAATTACCGCGTAGCGAAGTTTTGTCTTGTGATGTGTCATAAGGGTTTGGCGGTACCGAGATACCAGCTCAAGCAGCCCGATCGGTCACATTCGAGACTCCACTGGCCTGGACACAGTTGGCGCGACAGAATATCCGTTCTCCGACCTCAACGTCGTGCCCAATGATTCGACAACGACAGAGCGCAAGGTTGGCGGTACCGTTGCAATTGCGCGTTCGAAACTATCAAATGTGTGCCGCTTCCCAGCAATAATGATGTCGAAGCATGTGTCGTATTGGTTGCCACAAGTTTCGCAAATCGCCATAAACTCCTTGAGCCGTCGAGGGCTCATGCGTTAGGTGCGACTCACCCTGCGAAAGTTGTACGCGTCCAAACCGGCCATTTCATGCAGAACCTCCTACCGAAACACCCAGCCCTCGAATGAGGTCCTGGACACTTGGACTAAGATTCTTCTGTCGAAAAACCTGTTCTTGGGCGAGTCAGAAGCCATGGCGAATGGCAATGCGGCGTATTCGCTGATCTATTGGGAATTCAGATTACGGATCCAGAGAATTGGAAGTTTGGCCAGATTCGGAATGATGCCAACGATATAAAAACGGTAACGAACCACGGTGAAAAACTTGATCCACCAGGGGTCTCCCAAATCGCACCTTCGAAAAGCCTCGAGTGTTCGCCGCATTTCAGGATCAAGCTCGCTGCCATAGACTCGCAGGAATGCAGCAGCATGTTCTTGCGCATCCCTCCAATGCTTGTAAGTTGCACCTTCGCGGTATTTCCGAATTTTGGTCCATAAAGGGCGTGCGGACGCCTTAGGTGCCTCCCCGGTCAAATCTCGCCCGGTGCCCAGAAGGTTTCCGCCGTGCTGGCGATAGAGGACGGTTTTTGTTCTGAGAACGAAAGCTTTTCCCATGGTCGCCGCTATTAACCCGATCCAACGGTCGTGCATCGATGCTTCGTCCGGGACACGTTTTGCAAGTTTTAGCATAGGGCGATTTATCATCGATGTACATCCCGTTACGACACACACCATCAGCAATCGATTTATCTCATGAATGTCGGCAGGATTCACATGCATAAACTTCCAAAACGACTTGTGCAACATCCGCAGTTCGGCATCAACCAACTGCAGGTCCGTGAACACCAGGTATGGCTTCGATGTCCCCCCTTTTGACTCGAGGTCGCGCATCGCCCTCATCGTGATGCTTACCTTATTCGGAAGCCAAACATCATCTTGATCGCAAAAACAAACATAGTCCGCACTCGCAGCCTGCATCAACTCAAGAAAGTTCCATTTCGGGCTTCCCGTTGCCCGATCCGTAGGCAGAACCCTGACACGATCGGGGAAGCGCTCTTGATATTCATTGAGAATGTCGACGGTCCTGTCACTCGAGCCATCATCGCGAGCTAAGACTCGCAAGTTCGGATAGTCCTGCCCCAGAACAGAGTCGAGTTGCTCTCGTAAGAAACGCTCTCCGTTGAAAGTTGCAAGGAGAACCTCGACAGCTTCGTTACTGGGCGCTTGATCCGGTGAAAACATTAGGTTTGAAATCTTCTGGCAATCTGATCCGATATCGACTACGCACAAAAGGATACGTCAAACCCGATCCTTAAAACATTAGTTCGATTAAGCAACACTGCTGGTTCTTCGAGCGTAACGCATGATTGGTAGCAGCCTCTCGATCCTGTTCCAATCGTAAGCATCGAAGAATGCGCTCAACAAAATGCCAAGCATAAAAAGACTACCAAATGCGGCGCCCATTCCCACTAGTCCGAACCATGAAAGACCGCTGAAGGGATGGACTGCGCGGACTGCCGCAAGCGAAATCGCGGAGCACAAAATCGGCTTCAGGTAAGCCTCGCGCACGACCCGGAACAGTGAATAATGCGTTATGCGGTGAAACACAATAATATAAAAGCCCGCTCCTAAAATCAGCGCCCCTGCAGTTCCCATCACAGCGCCTGCAAAACCGAACTTGTAAATCAGCACTGTACTCAAAACAATATTCGATGCAACGCCCAAGATCGCGGACTGAATTCCAGGTGTCAGATTCCCTCTGCCAGTGAGAATACTAAAGCCCGGCCCGCTCGCAAGATTGAAGAAGTTGACGGCGAGCAGAACGCTCAGCGGCCAGGCAATCATCTTCATGTTCGGCCCAAGCCACAATTCAACAAAGCGGCTGGAAACCGCAGCGCCATAAAACACTGTCGGTATGCCTGCAACAGCCAAATACTTGTGCGCTCGATAATACAGTTCCTGAAGGCGCATTTCGTCGCCTAGAGCATCCAGTTCGGACGCCGCCGCGGTTACGGGAGTCAGAATGAGTATGAGAACTCCTCGAATCTTCAGAGCGACGTCGCTCGCAATGTCATACCAGCCAACGGCAGCGACACTTACGAACGTTGCCAGAAGGAATTTTTCGACTTGGTTGTGCACTGCCACCGCGGCTTGTGTGAAATACAGACGTAAGCTGTATCCGAACATCTTGCGGGCTTCACTTTTACTGAACTCGAAAGGATTAAGTTTGATACTCGGCAGCAACTTGCGAACCAAAATGTAATTCGCGATCGTCAGGATAATTGATGCGAGGACATAAGCATGGACAAGACCGCGCAGGCCATCTCCCTTTAATAAAAGGACGGCAGCGAACGCGTTGTACATGATGATGCCCCCGGTACCGAGAACATGCATGAGATCTAGTCGTTGCAAGCCTCCCTGCACAGATCCGAAGAGCTGATTCAGGATGTTCGCCGCAATGACAACCTGAAAAATCCGGAACATGGATATTAGATCTGCTTTGGGTACCGTGCTGCCGTGAAATAGCATTCCGGTCAAGAGCGGGGTCGCAAGCCACAGCGTGCCGGTGATGAGAACATCCAGCAGCAGGAACAACGCTAGTCCTGAGTTCATGAGTCGGGAAAGCGCTACGAAGTCTCTACGCGCGTAATACTCGGCTACGAACTTGCTTAATGTCCCGACCAGCCCCAAATCTGCTAATGATGTCAGCCCGTTGAGCGCAAGAAAAATCGCCCACGTGCCGTACCCTGTAACTCCGATCTTGTGAAGAATGAACGGCGTCATCACAAAGGGAATCGGAGTGACTACAAAGTATCGCAACCCGCCGAATAACACGTTGCGGATCATCTTCGCACCCAATCCCTGTTGTCCGGCAGGACTGGGGTTCTTGGTTGCGGCTTGGCTGTGTTCCGTCAACATGATTCCCGCAGGCCAGAGGGCTGTTTCGCGTGTCCTTCGATGTCAGTGAGCTCCGCCAGGCGGCAGAATGAGGTAGTTGTCACGCCGGGATCAATCCTCGGCTTTATTTCTTCTGGGAGAAACCCGCTTAACAAATCGAATGATGCTGCTGCGGGTGGTCTCGAAAATCTGTATTGATAATGCCTTTGCAGGATCTTCAGGATCAATTTCTTGCCATCGAGCGCTTAGTAATAGCCATGCCACGCTAAAAATAAATATGAAAACGGTTGCGGACAGCACCAGAATGGCTCTATGAGGCGATGACTTTCGCTCCGGGACCTCTGCCGGATCGAGAACTTTAATACTTGGGATTTCGCGTGCCTCCTCGACTTTTGCTATTTCGTATTGTTTCGTAAGCGTTTCAAAAACAGTCTCCTCCACTTTCGTCTGTCGATACAGATCGGACCAAGTTACTCCTAGAAGCGGAAGTTCTTGGATCGTGGGATAGGGAGCGCTATTTTGGTCTGAACTATCGTCCTTCTCCCCTGTTTTTTTCCCAGCAGCCGTCGACGGTTTTCCACTTATTTTCTCCAACTGCCGTCTATATTCGTCCACCTGGGCTTGAAGAGATCGAACGCGCACATTGTTCTCGGTATATATCTGCCGCAGCCCTTCTAATTGAGTCTGAGCAGCGATCATTCGTCCTTCAATCTCCGCGCCAGCGCCAATCATCGCGCGACCTTGCTCCTTTACGTCGAACGCGGCATTTTTGCTGGCAAACTGGCTGAAGGCCTTCTCTGCGTCTTCCAGGTCTTGCTTGACTTGGGCAATCCGTTCCTCGAGAAAGACTCTCTCTTTGTGCGCGGAGGAGGTGTTCAGATTAGTTACAGTCGAATTTAAGGCCTCGATATACTCCCGGCCCATAGCCGCAGCTCGTTCCGCGTTACCGTCCGAAACGGCTACAGTGATAATTCCACTCTTGCGGTCCGATGTGATCTCGGTTCTCGCATGAAGAATAATACGCGCGTCATCAAATCGCTTGACACCATAGAGCTTCCGAAGATCGAACTTGTTAACCAGATCATCCTGCACTCTGCGGCTTTGAAGCACTCCGATGAAAAGGTCGCCAGTTGTTTTCATCCCCGAGAGGCCGCCAATGCCGGAGTCACCCGTCACCTTCGCAACAGCCGCCAGCATCGACGCCACTCCCTGGCCACCCTGATCCGGGGGCATCAGGCGCGTGGTCGAGGTATAACTGACAGGCATTATCAGCACAATCGCTGATGACACCACAAAAGTGATCGCGAGACAGCGGAAAAGGAATTGCCTGTTATCCCAGAGAATAGCGATGCGCGAAACAATCTTCTCTCGAGATTCCTCCCGGCGAACCCGAAGTAATTGCGGCTCCAGTTCCGTCTCGGGATATTGCGACTCTCGCTTTGTAATTTCCTTTGTCGCCATATTCTTCTGCACAGCGTCAGCCCGATTCGAGCCAACTACTGGCTTGAACTGCCCTTCCGCACAAGCCCCTTAGGCCAGAGTGTCAATTGGATTGAAGTGGTCACATCTGACTGTTTGGTGGGGGATAGCACTGGAAAGTTCCAAGTTTCGTACTGTACCGCTGCCGACAAACTAAAGTTAGGTCGCACCCAAAAGTTCGCACGAACACTCCCGTCCGCCTGGGTACCCCCACTCGGCATCATCTGCTGACTGACTTTCAAATGCCTGAACTCAAATTGTAGTGTATTTCGGGGCGTGAACCAATACGTGAGCCAAGTTTGTACACCTTGCCCCTGTCTACCAACCCAGTCTCCCATCAATTTTCCGGCGTTGGTGAAACCCGATATCCAGGTCGGATCGTAGTAAAAGAAGCCATGTCCGACATTTCCGCCAATTGGCGGATCGGTATAAACGCCCTCGGCCCGAAAATCCATCTTCGGAAGCTTGGGGAGGCGAGGGATATAGATACCGCCTAGCCATGCTGCGACATCAGGTCCAATCAGAGGGCTGACGTTGTCGTGCTCAGTCATCCCATCGGCGTAGAAAGTCAGCGAGTTACGGATGCGGTAGCTGAAGTCCAGCCCAGACCGGTGCGATCCCGTCTTGTCCACCGCCCCTGGAATCTGGACTGATGTCGAAAACATGCTTCTCAGGAAATTGTGCCAGGTCAGAGGATATCCCGGACCGGCATAGTCCGTAGTTCTCGACAGTCCAAATTCAAAATTGGCAGTCGGCTTGAAACTGAACCTTTCCCCATGAAGGATCGGCTGCGGATCGAGGGACTTGCCGTACTGACCGACAAGACAGGGTGAGGGATTACACTGCCGAGACGGCGCGAACATGAACTCGTACCCCGAATATTGTCCGACAAAGAACTCAATCCGCATCGGGCCAAGGTACCGCAAGAAACTCGGCAGTATAAAAGGCGTTACACGGTTAATCCGGAACATCGTGAGAGGATCCGCATTATCACTAAGCATCACCCCGCCGCCCTCGTCCGCTCCCCAGCGTATGCTCTGCTTCCCGTACGAGAACTGCCAGTTCGACACGTTCATCGCAACATAAGAATCCAAGAGGCGCCCTCGGTTCACCTCCGCGGTGGGTGTATCGGGTGGAACTGGCCAAGGAGCTGGAATAATGGCGGCTCGACCGAAGTCTGCAATCGATATTGCCTGCCGGGCACCCAGGGGCAGGGCGGAAGCCTCTGGTGAATGTTGATATTCACCGCTGAAATAAACCGCGAACGGTCCATTAGCAGCCCAGGCTGATATTCCCGAAACATTATTAAAGCCCTGCTGCTCGGGGCGCCCAAAATCGTTGTAGATTGTTTCGCCAAAGTGATAACCGTCAGTCAGCGGTTTCCCGGCAATCTCGGTAGCCCGCGTATAGACGGATCTAACCTGTAGCTCGGCGTTATCTCCCCCACCCAGCAGTTCTACCTCCCGGCCGAACTCAAGCATGAGTTCCTGGTAAAGATGTGCTGGTTCGCTTTCGGTGGGGTCGCTATCGCTAATTCGATCCGACGCTTCGCTGAGCTGTCTTGCGCATTCCATCCGAGTCCACGGGCGCATTCCCGCAATTGCCGAGTTAATGAAACCCATAGCCGCCAAACGCTCCAAAGCTGGATATACCCAGCTGTCCAGTGGAACGTAGGGCGAACCCATCAACCTGGCAGGCCACGAAGAACCGTGAGTGGGACGGGAGACCGGGGAGTCCCAGGCTGCGCCCGGCACGTCTGGATTGTGGTGCTTTCGGTATACGTATTCGCTTGTCAGATAGCCCAGAGCAGCGCCGATCAAGACATCGGAAGGGAAGTGCTCCTTGGCGTTGATTCGCGAGACGCTGACCGTAGTTGCCAGCCCGTAAGAGAGGAATTTTACAAGCGGATTGGAGTATTCGTGCGCAACGATTCCAGCGATCGACCATGCCGCTGCCGAATGTTCCGAGGGAAAGGAGGCGCCTCCTTTCCAAAACTGTCCATTACCGTTCCCGTCGATAGGGCGCTGGCGTCCGCTTGCGAACTTAAGCGCTTCGACGATTGCAAGCGTGTCGATAGCCGATTGCCCACTTAGAAATCCGGTCTCACGCTGATGCTCGTTATGAGTCATCAGTCCTAGAAAATACGCTCCTGCGCCTGCGCCGGCCATCGAATACAACCCATAATCGGACACATGGCGAAAATCCTGGATCCGATTCGGATCGTTCGAGAGATGGCGGCTGTACTCACTGTCGGTTACGAAAAGTGCCGAAGCCAATCCTCCTAGAGGCACCATCCAGGTCGCGTCAGAGAAGCGGATTTTGGAGGGACTCGTCCATAGCCCGATCTGATCGTGCATGAGGGCGGAAGGAAGCTTCCGCACGGTATTCTCACGGGAGTGCGGCTCGGGTGCGTCCGGAGGGGTTTCCGGCACTGGCTTCTGCTGCGCAATTTGGGCCGATGACTGGGTAGGTTCCGGTGATGCACTTGGGCCGTTTGCCTGTCCCAGAGCCAGCGGTGTAATGGCCAGAAAATACGCCAGGTTCGCACAGATTCGTCTTCCAATCGGATGCAAAAAATCTCCCCGATAAATCCACCGAGTGCTAATGGACGTAAGTGGCAATCACTAGAGCGCTGATGGCCAGTGAACTCACAACTTGTGCAGTCGCGAAGACTGTCCTCCACGCCGGAGTCCCTCCGATGGCTTTTTCAGGAACTACCACCATATCTCCTGGCTGCAGCGGTACATTCAGCCCATCGCCCGACATCCACCCTGAGTTGTGGCCGAAGACAGTGCCGTCGGCGCGAATTACGAAAATTGCTTTCTTCTCCGCCAGGTTGGTCGGTCCACCAGCCTGCATCAAGTACCACTTGGCGGTCTTCCCGGGACGGTACGCCACCGCCGTCGGACCATAAACCTGCCCTTGAACCAGAATGAAGCTTGGACGCTTCGGAACAGTTACAACATCACCCGACCGCACCACAATGTCCCGAGGTGTGTTCGTCCAACTCTTGATATTGGACGAAATTTGAATCGTGACCCGCCCTTGGGGAGGCGCATTCAGCAAACTGTCGAGTGTCGTTTGCCACTGCACCAGAGCACTCTCGGCTGATACTTTTTGGTCCGGATCGCCGGTATTCGTCGCTGTCAGCTTAAGTGTGGCCTGCTGCTCGCGCACTCGTTGTATTAGCTCTCCGTAAGATCTTTGCTCGATCTTTTGCACGTCAGCGCGCAGCAAAATCGTGGCATAGGGATAGGCCGCGGGTGCGAAACCTCCGGCTCGCTCAATCACCGAACTCAGTCGTTCCCCGGGACGGATCCCATAGGTACCAGGATGGACTACCTCGCCACGCAAAGTGATCGATGCGCCGATGTCATTCCATCCGGCTACCTGCGCGATGGTCAATACATCGCCGTTGTTCAGGACCGCGTTCGCCTCAGGTTTCCCCTCCAACGCGTCCGCCAGAACAATTTTGTCCTGGGTACCCATGACCTGTTTCTCGTTTTCCCATGTGTAGTGCGTCAGATCAGCGGTTTTTACATCGGCGCTCTGCTTAAGGCCTCCGGCTGCGTGGATCAGGTCCGAAACACGCATGTCCACCGTGAGTGGATAGCGTCCCGGCCGGCCCACCTCACCCTTTACATACACAGACGATGGCTCAATTGCCGCGGCATTTCTATGTACCAGTACCCGGTCACGCGGGTGCAGAACGATATCATCATTCGGATTTCCATCCAGCGCGCCACTCAACTTCACATTCAAAATCTTCATCGTGCTGTCTGACTGATACCGAAATACCTGAGCGTCACCGTCGAAAGCATCAGCTCCTAGTCCTCCGGCTAAATGGATGGCGTCGCTGATATGAATATCGCCAGAGGTCCGATAAGTTCCGGGATCCCGCACATCTCCCCAAACTGAGACAATCGGCGGATCCTCAAAATCGTACCGTCCAAAGAACTCGACCGTGTCGAGAGGCTGCAATTCTGGTGCATGGGCTGGATCGGCCAAAGCTGCCGCTACGCTGAAGCTTTGCACCGTCGGATGAAAGTCCGGTTCGCTCAGTCGAACGATTTCCCCGTACTGCAACGCTGGATCAGGCAGTAGATCTTTATAAGAAGAAACCAGATCCGTAACTTTCATGCCTGGCTTGTAGGAATACTTCCCCGGGCGGATGACGTGGCCTTCAAGGTAAACTGCGTTGGCGGCATACGAGGCAATCGGGAAAATACGGATTTTGTCCAGATCTTGAATCTGAAACGACTCAAGTTTTTTGCTGACTTCAGCTGTTGATCCGTCCGCCGGAATATCCACGCTCAACATCGTCTTTTTCTCGTGCGCAACGGTGCGTTGCACCTCGACATGCCGTAATGTTGCGGTGGGGAGCAGGCCGCCGGCGAGCGCGATTACATCCGCCAGAGATTTCTCATCCTTCGTTTCGTAAATCGCGGGTCGCCGCACCATGCCATCAATCGTGATCTGCGGTCCGAGCGGAGGAACCATAACGGTATCCCCATTTTCAAGCCGTTGAACGTCTCCCCTGATTCCGTGCAGAAGCAGGTCGTATACATCTACGTCCTGCACGAGGGTGTTCCCTCGATAGTGTTTCAAATTTCGAAGCGAGCCCCGACCCGTAGGACCGCCCGCCGCGAACAGAGCATTCAAGGGCGTCGACAGCGAGCCGATATCGTATGCGCCCGGCCGAAGGACATCGCCGACCACATAAACTCGAATGGTCCTCAGGCGAGACAGTGAGATATCGACCGATATATCCCGGAGTTGGGTGCGCATTGTCTTTTGCAAGTCCGTCTGGACATCTGCCAGCGACTTGCCAGCTACCAGCACAGGTCCAACTTCGGGCAGGGTTAGCCGCCCTTGGCGATCGATCACTCGGTAAAACCTTCGTGAAACTCCGCCCCAGAGATCGACCGAAACTGCATCGCCCGGCCCAAGTACATACTCTGGGCCGACCGGGAGATCCGTCGGAATCATCTGCAGATCGCGAGTGCCGTTCTCAAAGATCTGCATTCCAAATCTCTGAACGGCTGGAGGCCGCGCTGCTGCTTGCAGGTACATGTCATAGAGCGAAGGTACGTTCTCGAATGGATTGGGCTTTCTTACCATCTTCTGCGACGGAGTAAGGGCCTGCCGCTCCCTGCGCGCATTCATCTGCGCGATCGGGTCCAAGCTTAGGTCGTAGATGGATGTGCGGTTTGATGAATAAGTCCCGCCATTCATCCCGGTGCTGCTCAACCCGGTACTTGCGTAAGGGTTACTGCCATACATTTCTGTGCCCGAGTAAGAACCTTGGCCGAAATCCCCGTATTCGGACTGCGAGAAGTCAAGATCGTTGCCTGTTCCCTGACGTTGTCCCTGTAGTCCGCGGGTTCCCATTCTTGATGACTCTTCGCCCTCTTGTTCATCGGAACCCTGCTGGTAAGAGTTGCTGCCGAACTGTGTCTGTTCGTATGAGGAACTGCCCTCGCCCTGAGTGCGCAAAAGCGGCACATTGTTACTGGGACCGGGCTCTTGTGGGGAATAGGGCACTGCGGGAGTAGAAGGCTGTCCGTTCTGGAATCCTGGGCCTTCGATTGGGTTAGTTTCGTCTGATTGCGGCAAGCCCTGTATCGACGGATTCGAGCCCGTCTGCGGTGCACAAACACTAATGCGAGGGTCGCAGTTCGCTTGCGTCTTCAACACCCGCTGTTCTTCCGCCTGCATTGCCTTTTGCCGCTGCGCGTCGGCGTCTTGCGCGATCCACTTCACCCGCTCCTGCATTAGTAGTTCCTGCTCCTTGGCCATCGGGGAGTCAGGATTGACAGTAGGCTGGAGGTAGCCATATTTCTGCACGATCCGAGTGGCTGCCGAGCGGAAGGTCACATCATTCTCGAGGCGATCGTAAATGGATTGGTCGGTAAGGTCGGCGTCCGAGACGATCTGACCGTGATCGGTCGCATCCTTGGCAACCCATGCCTTTAGCTCGACCATGATTCCGTGATCTTTATGAAGAACAGCGATGATCTCGGTGACGTTAGCAGCGACGCGCTCCATATTCTGGCGTGCCAACTCGGACTGTGTGACCGGGCGCGGCGTCTTTGTTTGCGCCACACTACCGATAGCGCCACCGACGATAATCAGAACCGAAAGCGTCAACACCCCACCGAGAATGCCTCGGCGCGCAAAGATGCGGACGGACATAAGAGCCACGGGTACCCCTTTATTGGCCAAACGTGAAGTCTACCTCAATTGAGACATTGATTGGGCAGTCTTCTCGACAGATTTCGAATCGCACCTAGACTGGACGTAACCCCGCCATTCCGCGAAAGTTGTTTGTAAATCAGGCCTTTCGCGCTTCTGCTCGTGTATTCGCAGCGACACGCGTAAGCCTCCTCAATCGGAAACTAGCTGTGTGACTGCCTGTTGAGGATATTATCCAAGCCAGGCAGGGGGTGCCGACAGTGAAGTAATTGGTGCGTCAACTTCTCACTGCCATCTCACGATCTGCTTGCAGACCATACTGGAAATTTTCGGATTCGGGCGATGCCAACCACTGCTCCAATGTGCGCGCGACTCGGTCCTTATCCGACACCAAGGCATCACTCAGTGGCCATTTGATGCCAACCGCAGGATCGTTCCACCGAATCCCAGACTCGCCCCGAGGATTGTAGATGCCCGTGCATTTGTACTGAATTTCTGTGCCGTCAACCAGCGAGCAGAATCCCCTGGCGAAACCAGCCGGGGCCCAAACCATTCGGCGATTCTCCGGGGATGCGTTCACGCCAAACCACTGGCCCAGAGTCGGTGAACCTTTGCGGATGTCGACCGCGACGAGGAATGCCGACCCAGCAGTGACTCTCATCAACTTACCCATGGCAGGGTCCCATTGGAAGTGCAATCCACGGATAACACCTCGTGCCGACCGCGAGTGGTTATCCTGCTCATACTCCGTCGGCAAGCCTAGATCCCTGAATTGGTCTGCCCGAAAAGATTCCAGGAAGAAGCCCCGGCTATCCTCGAAAATTTCAGGCACCAGCACTACCGCTCCATTCAAAACTCGCGACTCGACCCCGATCTTCATATCGGCAATGACTCCCAAAATGCGTTTTTCACGAAACCACAATCATATCTGAATCGGCCCCAAAAAGAAGCCGGGCAATAAAAAGAGCGGCCTCTTGGGCCGCCCTGGCATTCGCTGGTGCTAAGAAAGTTAACCGAGAATCAGACTAGCGGATGTCGGTTCCGGTTGCGTAACCCTCATTCTTCCCGCGAACTCTTTCGCTAATGTCCTGTACTCGATCACCGATCGAATGGCGAAGCTCGGCGCCGCTTTGTGGCGCGAGCAGAACGCCTGCAGCCACTCCAATGCCTACTCCAGCTGCAAAGCTTAAGATGTTCCGCATCGTGTTCCCGCGGTCCGGGTAAATCACATCCCGTGCGTCATCCGCAAACCGCGACGCTCTGTCGGAAACACGGTCCACTGAGTCGGCTGTCGAATCCATAATGTAAACGGCGGTTTTTAGAATTGACTTCAATAGGCTGCTAGTTTTCATCGTCGTCTGTTCCTTTCTCCTCCACGAGCATAAAACCGCCATCCGGCGGTGTCATTCAGGAGAATTTTGTACTCAGGGCGGGAGTATGGGGTAGAAATGCTTTGGCAATCCGGGCTGCGCCCACTTGTCTAAATGCATAACAGTCATTCGCTTGGAATTTCAAACGAAATCTCCTCGGCCATTGGCAATCCAGATTGCGCTCCTGGTTTGCTTCGCTCACGGTCTTCGGATCTTAGTGCCTCGCCGCGCTGAGATGGTATCTCGTCAATTCCACTCGAACGCCGATGCTGTGTTTCGGACCTCAGAAATTTCGTCTTTAAGTTCCTTGGGAGTCCCGAGTCCCAGCTCTTTTGTTTGCGGCCTGCCTTTTTTCTTCGGTCGCAAGGTCGCTGCGATTGACGCACGCAGCACTCCTGCAGGACTTCGCCCTTACGGGGCGTACCAGGTTAACTGCTCCGTGTTTGGTTTCATCCTTCCTGTCCTCCGCTGCTCTCACGGGCCCGCGTTACAATTGTGGTTTCTCGCCGGGAAGCTATCCCGCAAGAGGGCTAAATGACGACCGTGCATCACCCGCGTCCAGAAGCTGCCGCCGAGGTCCCAGCCGTCCCGCTGACGACGGAAGGCTACAGTGTGTTGCACCAGATGCTTCGGCTGCGCCGGACCGAATGGCGCGCCCTGCCAGCTGCCGAGAGAGCGGCTATCGCCCAGGAAGCTACAGAAATGCTCACTGCCATGGAGAAGCATTCTCCGGGCCAGTCGGCGCTGTTTTCCCTCATCGGGCACAAGGGCGATCTCATGTTGATTCACTTCCGCAACACATTTGTCGATCTCAATCAGGCTGAACTAAGGCTGGCCAACGTTCGCCTTAGCGATTTTCTGGAGCCGACGACTTCTTATCTCTCCATTATCGAACTCGGTCTCTATGAGTCGACGATGAAGATCTATAAGGAACTGATGGAGCAAGGCATTGTTCCTCATTCCGATCAGTGGAAAGCCGAGATCGAGTGCAAGCTGAATCGCCACAAAGAGGCTATGCATCCCCGGCTGTTCCCCGAGATTCCGCCCCACCGATACGCTTGCTTCTATCCCATGGATCGTCGCCGGGGCGAGGCGAAGAACTGGTATACGCTGCCGCTTGAGGAGCGCGCCCGGCAGATGAATGAGCACGGACTCGTCGGACGTCGCTATGCAGGCGAAGTGAGGCAGATCATCAGCGGATCAATCGGCTTCGATGACTGGGAATGGGGCGTCGATCTTTTCGCAGACGATCCCTTGGTATTTAAAAAGCTGATTTACGAAATGCGCTTCGACGAAGTCAGCGCAGTTTATGCGCTGTTCGGTCATTTTTATGTTGGAGTTCGCGTTCCCTCGGCGAAGCTGGGGGAGTTGTTATCAGGCGAACTCCCGAACGAGTGAGATTTCTCTGCGCACTCCGAGGCATTTCTCAGCAGTCTGAGCGCTTATGCTTCTCATCATCACGAAAGGTTACTCATGTCTACTCTAGGCCTTATTGAATACAAAGACGCCAGCCCCGAAGTCCGCGCCGTTTATGACGACATCATGGCTACTCGCAAGACGGATTGGATCAATAATTTCTGGAAGGCCATCGCACACGACCCCGCCACACTGAAACGCACTTGGGAAGATATTAAGCAGATCATGGCGCCCGGTGCTCTCGATCCGCTCACGAAGGAATTGATTTATGTGGCAGTGAGCGTCACAAACCAGTGCCATTACTGCATCGCATCGCATACCGTATCGGCGCAGAAGAAGGGAATGACGGATGCTATGTTCAAAGAGCTAATGGCAGTCGTCGGAATGGCGAACGAGACGAATAAGATGGTTACGGGATACCAGGTGGAGATCGATCCGCAGTTCAAAAAGTAAGTGAACTGCGACTGGATCTGCGTGATTTTGCAGGCAGCTTTGGAGCCCTTTTCTTGCGAGCATCGGCAGGTTTGCATTCGCACGCCTTCATATCCACTCGTCGGCCGCGGAACCGCACACCTTCGGCTTCGAGTCGCAAGCGCTGTTCAATGGCGGAATCGCCCGTTAACTTGATTTGACCTCCTGCACCTAACACGCGTTGCCAGGGAAGACCGAACCCGCGACGTAAGATCCGGGCGACTATCCTTGCCGCGCCTGGGTATCCCGCCATGCGCGCGATACCACCGTACGTAGAAACCTTTCCGCGTGGAATCGCCCGAATGACACGTTCGATCTCAATCCGCATCGCGCCCGGCGGATCGATCTTCTTCTTCGACTTCTTCATGCTGGCTTTGAATACAGACGTGAAGGCCGGCTCGCCATGGGTAAGCCGGCCTGCTCTTGAATTTCTTCCGTCATCGTCTCCCGGCAACGCCTGAAATTATGCCGCTTGACGAAAAGCTTCCAGGGCATCGTATTCCGAGTTGTGAACTTCGAACACTGTCAGCAGTTTCGTGACTTGTAGCAGATCACCTACACGACGGGTCAGGTTGGCCAGCTTGATCGTCCCGCCAGCATTGTGCGCGGTCGTGTGCAATGCGACCAGTGTGCCCAGTCCGCCGGAATCGATATAGCTGATCTCTCCGAGGTTTAAGACGATGCGCTTGCTCCCGTCGGCGATTGCCTTTTTGACCTCGTCCCGCAACAATGAAGACTCCTCGCCGAACACGATTCGTCCGCTGCACTCGAATGCGACAATGCCATCCACCGTTCGCTTTGCCAGTTTCAATTGCATAGGATAGCCTCCTCCACAGATTAGTTCTGAAACAGCCTATCGCGTCCTACTTCCCCAGGCAACTAGGTCGTATTCTCCGCGTCGGTCTTGGTTTTTTGCTCAGTCCTTCATCACGTATAATCGACTCTTCGCTTCCATGAGTTACACCGTCCTGGCTCGAAAATACCGTCCGCAAAGATTCTCCGAGGTGATCGGGCAGGAGCACGTGACCCGTACCCTCCAGAATGCCATCGAGCAAGGCCGGACGGCCCATGGTTATATCTTCAGCGGCCACCGCGGAATCGGTAAAACCACCGTCGCCCGTATTCTGGCTGCCGCGCTGAACTGCCGTTCGAAAGCTCACCCTGTTCCGGAACCTTGTGGCGTATGCGACTCTTGCACCGAGATTCGCGCCGGGAACTCCGTGGACGTGATTGAAATTGATGCCGCCACCAACCGAGGGATCGACGAGATTCGTGAGCTTCGTGAAGCCGCGCGCTATCGCCCGGCCCGCGACCGCTTCAAGATCTACATCCTCGACGAAGCTCACCAAATCACGGATGCCGCGTTCAACGCGCTCTTGAAGACGCTCGAGGAGCCTCCGGATCACATCGTCTTCATGCTCGCTACCACGCAGCCCGAGGATATTCCCCAAACGATCCGCTCGCGCTGCCAGCATTTCAGCTTTCGGGCGGTGAAGTTCGATGACATTGTGGGGCAACTTCGCGATCTTGTCACACGCGAGAAAATTGACGCCGACGATGATGCACTTGCACTTCTCGCTGAAGCTGGCGATGGCTCGATGCGCGACGCGCTCTCAATCCTCGACCAGGCGATCGCATCTTCAACCGGAAAGATAACGGCCGATTCTGTTCGCAACCTGGTCGGCGCTGCACCGGCTCATATCCTTGAGCAAGTCATGCAAGCGGTGTCGGAATCGAAAAGTGAAGAGATCCTTCGCCAGGTCGACCATCTCATCAGCGAGGGACACAGCCCCACGCATTTCGCGCGACAGATGGTTCGTTTTTTGCGAAATGCCACGGTGGCCAAGATCGCCGGGAAAGATTCTCCCCTGCTTCAGATCTCCACCGAAGAACGCGAGCGAGTTACCCGAGTAGCCGATTCGTTTTCCGAAGAGGATCTGACCCGCCATCTGCAGATCATGTTGCGCACGCACGGCGAACTGGGTTACAAGCAGGAACAGCGTTTTCATTTGGAGCTGGGCCTCCTGAAAATGGCTCATGCTCAGAAGCTTCTGCCGATCGAGCAATTGCTGAGTGATGTTTCTGCAGCACCGGCTTCGAGCAGTGTTCCTCGGTCGTCAGCGCGGCCATCCATTGTCAGCGGCAGCCCGAGTACCGAGCATCGTCGTACCGAGCCGCCGACTTCTGCTAGATCAAACTATGTGAGCCCATTTGCCGCAGATTCAGCGAGGAAGGGAACTCCACGTCAGGAAGACGCAACTTCGACAGCGCCATTAACGGTTCCGCGCATCGTTGCGCAAGCGAGCCAACCCGAACCCGTTATCATGGGTGCAACCGCGCCGGCATCTCAGCGGGAAGCTTCCATCGTCGCGGATCGTCACCAAGAGATTCGTGCAGCTGACACGGCGGTCGCGGTGGCTGAACCGGAAGCTCAAACGGACGCTTTGGAGGCCGCGCCCTCCGCTGACTCCGATCAGATTGCGAAGGTTCAACCCGCAGTACTGCAAGCGCTCTCTGATGCCAATCAGCGCATTCTCGTCTCGATGCTTTCCTCAGGTGATTGGAGCGCGCAAGGGAATGAACTGGTCATCAAGGTTGCAGAGTCGCAAACGGTTGTGGATATGTCGCTCGGTCCAGAAGGAAAGCGCATCGCGATCGCCGCAGCCAGCGGTGTATGCGGCCGTGCGATGAAACTCAGGGTTGTTCCGGGAGCGGCCGTTCAGGAAAAGAAAAATGGCGGTCCGAAGCTTGCGCCGGGCCCTGGTGGCCGCAGTCGGGCTGAGCAGGATCCGATCGTCCGCCGCATGCAAGAAAAATTCGGCGCCGAAATCAGGACGGTGATCGATTACCGGGACAAACGATAGGCATCGGGCTCCCGCCTTCCGGCTTCGGGAGTCAGCCCATCATCAAAAACCGGAAAGCGAAAGCGGGGAACCAGCCTCATGGGTGGATTTAATCTTCAAGATCTAATGTCGAAAGCCAAAGCGCAATATGAGTCTCTGCAGAAAAAAATGCAGGAGACCGTCGTCGAAGTATCATCGGGAGGCGGCGCAATCACCGTAAAAATGGACGGCCGTAAACAAGTACTTACTCTGCGCATCGACCCTGAAGTCGCAAAGTCCGGCGATGTTGAAATGCTCCAGGACCTCATGGTCGCCGCAATCAATGAAGCCGGCCGTAAGGTTGATTCCCAGATGCAGTCCACTGTTGGCGGCATGCTCGGCGGTCTCGGGATCCCGGGTATGTGATCGCATATTCTGATTTGTCATCATTCGCAAAAGCGAAGGGCACATGCATTCTCGTCCCGGGAGATTTGTACCAGTCCACGAAGTTTTGATTGGCGGTTCCTGTGGTGTTCTTCTTGTGTGGCCGCGCAAAACACTACTCCATCGCGGAAAGAGGGTACTGTGACCCAAACTGCAAGTGGACCATTCGACGTAAGAGTCACCCAGCAGGATGACGACTCCGATGATCCACTTCTGAATCGCATGCTCCTCGACAAGCAATATCATGGCGACCTTGATGCCGTCGCCAAGGGACAAATGCTTACTGCTGGTACTCCGGTGAAGGGTTCAGGCGCCTATGTCGCGATTGAAAAAGTCTCTGGAACATTGAACGGTCACAAAGGTACATTCATTTTGCAGCACATGGGCACCATGAACCAGAACAAAGCGGACCTGACAATCATCGTGGTCCCGGATTCCGGAACCGGTGAACTCGCGGGACTCAGCGGAAGGATGAAGATCAGTATTGCTCCCGACGGAGAGCACTCCTACGAACTTGAGTACACGCTGAACGCGAATTGAGTAATTGTGTAATTTGGTAATTTTGTAATTGAGAGCGTGCCCGGAGGAGCAACCACGCTTCCGGTTTATCAATTGCCAAATTACACAATTACCCAATTACCAAAGTCTTCCATGTCCAAATTTGCCGAACCGATGTCTCGCCTGATCGATGAGCTCAAGAAACTTCCGGGCGTTGGCGCAAAAAGCGCGCAGCGCCTGGCCTTTCACATTCTTCGATCGAGCGATGAAGATGCCGAGGCCCTCGCGGCAGCCGTCCGCGATGTGAAGGCCAATCTCCGCCTTTGTTCCGTCTGCAACAACATCACTGACGTCGACCCCTGCGCCTACTGCACCAGTGCCACCCGAAACCAGCGATTGGTATGCGTGGTGGAGGAGCCAACCAACATCGCCGCCATCGAGAAGACGAAACATTTCAACGGAGCGTTCCACGTCCTGCACGGAGCCATCTCGCCACTTCACGGCATCGGACCCGATCAACTGCGGATTTCCAACCTCATCTCGCGGGTAGAATCCGGAAACGTAGACGAAGTGATTCTGGCCACCAACCCGACCGTGGAAGGCGAGGCTACCGCAGTCTATCTTTCGCAGCAACTCAAACGGAGCGGAGTGAAAGTAACCCGTATCGCCATGGGCATCCCGGTCGGCAGCGACATCGAGTACACGGATGAAATCACGATGCTGAAAGCCATGGAAGGCCGCCGTGAACTGTAGTAGTTCCGCTAGACTGTCAGGATGCCGCAAGCTTGCCATCTAGCCGTCGACATCCCTACGCTTGAAACCGCACGCCTTCGCCTGCGCGCCCATCGCTTTGAGGACTTTCCCGAATGCGTCCGCATGTGGTCGGATCCGAATGTGACCCGCAATATTCGCCCGACTCCCTTCAGCGAGGAAGAAACCTGGAGCCGTCTACTTCGCTACATCGGTCACTGGACTTTGTTAGGTTTTGGATACTGGGTGATCTTGCAAAAGGAAACGGGAACGTTCCTCGGCGAAGTTGGATTCGCCGATTACAAACGCAATATAACGCCGTCGCTCGAAGGCATGCCCGAAATCGGCTGGGCCTTAGCTGCTCACGCTCATGGTAAAGGCTTTGCCACGGAAGCGGTACGCGCAGTTATAACGTGGGGAGACGCTCACTTCGGCCCTAAACGCACGGCCTGCATAATCGCTCCTGAGAACTTGGCTTCGATTCGCGTTGCCGAAAAATGTGGATATCGCGAATTTCAGCGCACGACATATCACGGAAGTCCCACGCTCATGTATGTGCGCGACCCGTTGTGAATATGCTCAGTTCAAGATTTCGGGCTCAAGAAATGCGTTCTGTTCTTCTTCCGTGGCCGTCAATCCCTCCGGCAAAGTTCCGCGATTGTACTCGGCCATGCGGTTCTTCCATTTCAGGAAGTCAGTAATATTCTGCGGCTCAATCCGTACTTCTACTCGGCGCAGGCTGGCCAGTAAGAGATTCATCTCATAACGAAATCCGACCCCGGTCCGAAGGTTTTTAGCGGACGGTTGCATCATCTCGATGCGCCCGCGGCGATACTCCAGCAGACCCCAACCGATTGGAAGTTCTTCGGTCCTAATCAGACCCGGAAGTGTTAAGTAAAACCGCTCGCTGCCGACGCCGCGCTCCGGCTTCTGCCGCCAAGGCTTCTCCCGATCCACCAGGAAATCGGACCGCGAGACTTTGCACTCCACCATCACAGAGTGGCAGGCCTTCTTCCAGCCAATGGCATCGGGCATCTCGCCGCTGGCACAGGCCTGTTCAGACAGCACCACTCCACAGCGATAGCTTCGCAACCACCGTACTGCTTTCGCGACCAATTGTGCGTGAGTCATGGCTTCGGATTCCGGCTTTCGCTATCCGGCTGCCGGAAAGCATTTGTATATCGGTTGGGACCGTCGAAAAAGTAACTTTTCAGCTACTCAGTTGTGTATTTCCGGAAGCCGGACGCCGAGTGGCGAGAGCCGCGCGTACAATTACCGGCCGCCTCAGGACTGTTTCCAATAGATGCCTTTCGGCCGCGATGGCCTGAGCTGTTGAAGTGCCCGAGGTATAACCCTCAGCCGCAATAACGACAGCCTCGTTCTTGCCGAGAGTCGGAGCTTTCCTCAAAAACCCATTTGCCCGCTGCTTCGAGTGAGGAGTCTGTGCGGCAGCATTCTCGATTTTCAGACGTCGTATGTGACCGTCGTGGGATGAATCCAGTGCATTGGCCAGCCGCAACATTGCTGACAATCGGATTACGTTGCGTTGTTCATGCGGCAGTAGGTCTCGAAGCAACTTGTGCCCGCGAGACGGAAGTGCTCCTGCGTGAAACCGGGCTACCAGAGCGGCACGGCGCAAGTCCTCTTCGTTCCATCCAAGAGGGGTACCGTGCTTCTTGATCAATTCGAGAGATTCTTTATGGTGTCCTTTGTTGCCTTTCGCCTTACCAACGTCATGCAGTAGGGCGGCAGCGTTAAGGCTGGAGCGGAGATCGGGACTGTTGCCGTTCCCGGAACTGGGATTGCTGGTTGTCCCGAGCAAGCCGGCCGTCATCAAGCCGTCGTAGAGTTGCAATGAAAGACGCGCTACCCGCTGCGAGTGCGCAAAGTCTGGATCAAGCGCCTTCGCCCAAAGCATCATCCGCCGGCTTGCGATTTGCTGAATCTCCTTACCTTGGGGCAGCCCGGCTCGCCAAATGTTCCATAATGATTCCGCCCCGGTTGTCCTTCCGCGATACTCATCGATCCGCCTGGTTCGCTCCTCGAGGATCTTCGTATGCCATGCTTTCCGCGAATCCTCGCCAGGAAAAACGTGGCAGGAGTTTGCAGTGGCCCATAGCACATCGAGATCGTGGACTTCACCGAGCAGATCCTGCATATGCTTCAAGTCGCTAGACCAGGCCTTATGCTCTATGGGCAGGAAATTTTCAACGATGTACCGAAAGCGTTTGATCCCGATCCTTAGAGTGTGGAGCGCGACTTGCGATCGATTACGCATCGCCCGGACATGGAGCTCGCGCGCCGTAGTCCATCGCTCCAAGGCCAAATGCTTGAATACAGCACTGCCGACCCTGATGCGCGCTGCACGATGGGGTAACGAACGGCTCCATTGCCGCCATTGCTTCCGATCGAACTCCTCAAGCGCCCGACGCGCCTCATTCTTGTGGTCAGACTCGCGGGCCTTGAGGACGTGCATGAGTGCCTGAGCCGCGGGATCATGCCCTTCACTCGAAACTGCGGGAGCATCCTCGGCCTTAATACCCAGACCGTCCGCCTCTGACTTCGGTTCAGAGGAATGTTCCTCACCGCGACCCATCACTTCGCCTTCCAGTTTCTCAATCCACTCCATCATGATCTGCACATCCCGCAGATCGCCCAGTCGCTGGAAAAGCTGTTTGCCCGCTTTCTTCATCGCTTTCCACGATGGATCCGGGTCCATCGCGATCATGCCATCAGCGAGCGAGCGGCATCTGCGGAGGGCGACGCGAAGATCGTGTACAGGGTCCGCGCTGAAATCAGGGGACACGTTCTCGCACTCGTCCAGTACGCGCAGCATCCAGTACCGCAAGCCGGTTGGTTTGATATTGGGTTTCGAGGTCGTCAATGCAAGGTTATTCTACCGATTGGAATCCGAGATCGCACCTCTCCCCTAGGCACATAGTCTGCTAAATCGCGTCGATATTTCTGACTCGCTATTGGAAGGTCGGAAGCTTATTGGAAGAACTCGGTCATATTCGGGGCGCTGGCAGCCGAGCCCGGAAGATCGGGCACGCTCAGCCCTTCCATCATCAGACGCAGCACGCTCTCGTGCTGATAGAGCGTCGTCGATTGATAGCCTTGCTTTGCCATGGGACGCACTAGAATCGCCGGTACGTGACCACCCCCGTGCATTGTATCGGCGTCCTCTGACTCATCGAAAACGATGATCAGGAGCGAAAGCGTGCTGGCCGCAACGTTCTATTGCGCAATAACAAGAAGTTTTCCGAGCACCAGAACGTAACCGATAATCGCAACGATGCCGTGTGTGCGAATCGCGCGATAGCTCGCCGGCCAAGGGAACATCAACACCCCGAAAAAGGGCTTCAGCTTGTCCGGCCATAGAAGGCCAGCCACGCCAAAAATCAGGTTGATTTGTACAAGTACGCAAAAAAATAGAGTATCCATGGGACTGGTGTAGCGGGGGAAGCTTAGTTTATTCGAAATCGCAATACTGTGGAAGCTTAAGTTGCTATCGATGCACCTTCGGTACCGTGAGAAGCTCTGAAACACTCATACCTGACCCAAAATGTAGCAGCGAAGACTCTCTCTTGAACTGCTTAAGAGCCGCTACGAAAGTGGCGTCCATAGTTTCGACGCATGAGCGCAACGAAGCAGCAGGAATCTGCCGTTGGCAGGGACTCGACCCACCACCCTAAGCCCTCTCCGTACACTTACTTCCGTAACGTTTGAGACCTTACCTTTTCGTCTTACCCTTAGGCGTACATCATCAGTTCCAGGAGCTTCTTATCTCCGACGTCAACACATCGCAGGCGGCGCGTGCAGCTTCTGCGCGGGCGTTTGTCCACAGCCTGAACATCCTCATCAAGTATGCGCGGATGTACGGCTACGACCATAAGCGGACTGAAGCGCAGTTTGAGACCACTTGGAACGAACTCGAGAGTGCTCTTCCGGCGGGTGGTTTCTTGCTGGGTGTTTCCGATAACAAGCTGCTGCTTGATGGCATCCCACTTGAATCGGGACAGGCCGAAAAAAGTTTTGCCACCTTGCTGACAACTGCTGGTCTGGCCAGCCTCCATTTCTCCAAAGAGGTCACGGAAGAAGATTTTGTCCGCCTGGTGCGCGCCTTCATGCTGGCTGGTTCAAAGGCCGGAGACGTTGCTAAACAAATTAAGGACGCTCTGGGCTCCAAGCAAGGCACGATCAAGATCAACGAAGTCAAGTTTGTCGCAGCCGACCCGCTTACAGGAGACGTCAGCATCGCTGCCCAGATCGCTGCCCAGACGCTGGGCCCAGAGTTCAAGCAATGGCTGAATGATCCGCAGAAACTGCTGCAGTTGATTGCTGCGGCCGAAGGCGCAACGTCTGGAGGGGGCAAGGGTGGTGACGGGACGCCAATGGTCCCGCTCGGAAGTGTGCCAAATGTTCCACTCGGAAAAGGCAATGCCAGTGGTTCCGGGGCTGGTGCAGGTGCCGGAGCTGCTTCAGGGCAGGGTGCAGGCGGCTCCGCTGCCGGCGTCGCGCCCGCATGGACTGGAAACGTTGTCCCGCTTCAGGAGCAGGAGGTCATTCAAGCGATCCGACTGCTGACGCGCTTTGGCCAGGTCCAGCAGGATCCTAGCGTCAAAGAAGAGGACCTTCAGAAAGAGCTCTCCGAAACTGATCCGAATACGCGGCTGAATCTCCAACAATTGCTTGGCAGTCTGGCAGCAAAGGCCGCTACGGCGGAAGAAGAAGATTCTCCACTTCTGATGAAAGCCGCCGAACACATGGCCATCCGCTTTGCCCTGGAACGCTACCAGAAGGGCGAAGTGAAGGTGAACGCCGTTCACCAGATGATGGAGCACATGAGCCGGCAGATGGATTCGCTCCGGCAGATCCTCAAGATCCAGGAAGACAAGATGAGCAAGGCGGGGATCCTCGTGGAGTCCCACGCCGACATCCTCGACCGCATGTTCTGGGCGGAAGTGCCCGAATCCGGCAAGCGCAGTGTTTTACTTTCCCACGAAGCGCCCTGCGTGCCACCACGCAACCTGCGTCAGTTTGTCGAACTACTGCTTGACCGCGATGACCGGCAACTCGCCACTGACATTTTGAATAACTATTCCGGCTGTCTCAGTGCCAAAGACACCGAGCCCCGCCGTAGAACCGCAATCGGTTTGAGCCAGCTTGCGGATCTGTATGCCCGCGTTGGCGGAGAGCCGATGGGACAGGCTATTCGTAAGCTCAGTCAACAGATCATCGCCGAGAAAGATGCCGAAATGCAGAGCTTGCTGGGCGCAGCGTTTGTACGCTTGAGCCAGGAGGCGAGCGCCGCCAAGAACTACGCTGCCATCAACGAAGTCTGCGCTGGCATGGAATTGGTCAGCGTCGAACGGCCTGTCATGGTCAGCGACCTGCGGGCTCGAGTCGGGGTTGAGAACCGGCTGCCCGAGTTCATTGAGGAAGCTCTTCGGATGGATCCGATTGTGCCCGACATGCTTGCGGTCTTGCGCCGCACCAGCCAGTCGGCTGCCGAACATCTGGCGGATCGCTTTTTCCGCTGTATGCGCCGGGACGAATGCGATCGCATGATCGAACTGGTAAAGGAACTGGGCTCCCCAACACTGTTGCAACTTCGCGAAATTCTTCGCACCGGACAGCCCCGGCAAGCTTCCAGCGGAGTAGGCCTGATCAGCCGCCTGGATGTGGGCACGCTACTCGAGTTGCTTCCCGTCCGGCTGCCGGAATGGAATCGTTTCTATCACGACATCGTCGTGCGTCAGATTGCTTATGGCAACGCCGCAGACCGGGGGCGTACGCTGCTGGAACTTGCGGAAGTCCTCGACCCCCTTGTGCTCCCCGAGGCCGTTGACGAGATCGGCATGAGCGGGGACTTGACGGCCGTGCCCCCTCTAATCGCCATGGCAAAACCAGGGGACGCCGAGTCCCGATCCCCTTATGTACAGTTAAAGGCGATTGAGTCGCTCGGCAGGCTCAAAGACAACGAGTCCGTTGCTATCCTGCGCGAGATTTTCGAAGCGAAGAAGACTTTCGGATGGGTTTACCACCGCGAGCTGCGAATTGCAGCAGCGCAGGCGCTATCCAAAACTGATCCACGCTACAGCACGCAAGTAATGTCCGATAGCGGCCTCGAAGCCGCCGAACTGGCCATCGCACCCCTGGATGCCGCTCCGGCTTGTCCATGGGTTCGTCAGCGCCGCTATGAGCGCATGATCTTGGCAAAGACTGTCACGGGCACCATCGGCAGCTCGTGGGGCAAGTCGAAGATCCTTATCCGGGAATTGAGCCTTGGCGGAGGCATGGGCAGCAAAGAAGACAACCTTCGTATCGGCAGCGAAGCCGACCTCGAAATCTCACTGGGCATGCGGTCGAAGATTCGGGCGCACGTCCTGCTCCGCCGCGCCCGCGTCAACGAGGTCGGATTCGAAATCGTGAGCACCGATCTCGAGAGCCGCTACAAACTCCGCCGCCTTCTCGTCGAAGCGCTGAACTCCTCTCCACAAACCAAAGGAGGCGAGTGGAGCGGTGATAGAAAGGTTTAAGTAGTGCCGAAGAGCGACCCGCCATCGCATGTACGAAACAAAACAAAAGCCTCTGCAGAAGCAGAGCCTGCAGAAGCAGAGGCTTTTGTCTCAACCTTGAAACTTTGAAACCTGCCTTACTTCACCTTCAAGAAGATAATTGCCAGCGTATACAGCGCCAGCGACTCGATCAGCACCAGCCCCAGAATCAGCGCGAAGGTGATTCCGGGACGAGCGGCGGGGTTGCGGGCCAGCGATTCGGTAGCCGCCGCAACGGCTTTGCCTTGTGCGAGGCCGCAAACGGCCGAGGCGATCGCCATCGAGAATCCGGCAGTGATGGCGACCCAGTTGGTCTCGCCCGCTGCGCCGCCCTGCGCAAACGCAGGCATGGCGAAGCATAGGGCCGACAGCATCATGAAAATACGGCTTAGTTGACGCATGGTGTTGCTCCTTTATCAAATTGCCGCCAGGAGGTGGTTGACGCCATACCGTGCAGACGCCCTCACACTGGGAGGCAGTACTCAGTACTCGGTACCCAGTCCTCAATAGGGGCCACCGAGAAGGACTGAGTGCAGAGAACAGAACACTGCCGCTACAGCTAACTGAAAATCTCTCGCTCGCTGACCATTAATTCGCCTAATACGCCCAAACTGGGTACTGTTTTAGTGTTCTTCCGAGACCGCTCCTGAGACATAAATAATGGTCAGCAGCATGAACACGTACGCCTGCAAAATGGCGACGAGAATATGAAGCGTACTGAAGATGATGGGAATGCCAATCGGAATCATGGAAAAGAACACAAGCGTGATTAGGTCGCCGGCGAAGATGTTGGCCCAAAGACGCACAGTGAGTGAAAGCAGGCGAGCAAAGTGACTGATCAGCTCAATCGGCAGCATTATGGGGGCCAGAGCGGGTATAGGACCCAGGAAATGTTTTAGATACCTGATCCCTGCATGCTTGAATCCCTGTGCGTGATAGTAGAAAAATGCGCAGATCGCGCAACCGAGCGGCACCACGGTTACGGCCGTCGGCGACTCGAATCCTGGAATCAGGCCGATCAGATTGCAGGTAAGAATAAATAGGAAAAGGACCGCGAAAAACGGCGTGTAATGCTCGACATGACGCCCAATGATTTCGTGGCTCTGGCCGAGCACAAATCCTTCGACTCCTTCAAATGTGTGCTGAAGGGCACCGGGCGATTCCACCGAAAGCCGCGAACGCAAGAGAAGAAACACGATCAACAGGAAAATGAAAACCAGCAACTCCATCGCAAAGGAGTCCGGGATCGATGCCGCCGGATATTTCGGCTCGATATGCATCATCCGAAGCAGCGCGGTCACAGGCCCTGCAAACAGATGATTCAGAATTTGGGTAAACCAGAGTTGTTCGTGCATGTCCCTTGATCGTTGCGCCGACATCGCGAGGGCAACTCGCTCTCGCACCCTACCTATCGAACCCGCTAACAGCTCCCGCGAACAGTCGCGTACAACTCATACACCGCTTCGCAGGCAATCGCCCCCACCGGCAAAAACAACCCCGCGAAAAGACCTCTCAGGCTCGCGGGGAAACTGGTTAATATAGCATACGCAGCGGTCCCTAACAATGCGTATCGCAGCAGAAACCGCGCCACTATCCCCTTGCCTGACTGCCGTTTACCGGTATTCGTCACCTTGTCTGCCAGGCCCGAAACCCCACTCTTCAGCCATTGAAAGTTTAGGTAGGAAATAACCGCGCCAAGCAAGAACCCCAAGGCAGAACGAGAACCATACCTAGCCCACGCTGCCGCAGTGAAGATCGGGGCAAGAACCAGCATGAATTTCCGCAACCGTGGCAGTGCAGATTCGTAGAAAGATTCCGGTGTCTGTTCTGCCGCTGACGGGTCTGAACCGTTTTGGTGTGCGTCCGTCATCGTATCCGTGCAGGACCCCGTTGTCCGAATGAAACGAGCTCCGCCAGCGCCACGGAAGAGCGGCCCTTTAAAGGCCGCGTTGGAGCGAAACGTTGATTGTCGGCTTTGGCCCCGGTGCCCACCCTTACTCCGTATCGCGCGCTACAGTTCGGATCAACTCAATCAAGCCGCCCGCAGTTCCCAGCAGCAGCCCCACAACGCTGATCCAACTCTTGTGCAGCCACTTATCCAGAAGCGCACCGATTAGATACCCGGCAACAGTTCCCGCCGGCAGCATGAACGCCAACTGGCTATAGCGTCCAAACTGCACCCACGGACTTTTCTTTTTGTCAGGATCCTGATCCGAGGCCATTAGGCGTGATTTTACTCGCTCAGTATGTCATCGATCGACTCCGTTGTGTCCTCCTGAGCGGAGATTTTGCGCAGCGAAGCGGAGCAAAATCGGAGTCGTAGGATCCCTACCCTCAGGGGACTCTCGATGGGCTGATAAAAGGCCAGCCTACCGCATCAACTGCGCCACCGAAGCATGCCGCGCCAGGCCTAACGTCCAGTTCGCCATCTCGATGAACCGGTTCGGCATAACGCCAATGTAGACGGTGGCCAGCGCCGTCACGCCCAACGCCACACGCATTCCCAGACTGACCGGAAGGCGCTCCTCTCCCTTTTCAGGCTGACGCATAAACATGGCATTGGCGATCTTCAGGTAGTAATAGAGACCAAAGACCGAATACAGTACGCCCAATGCGGCCAGCACATAGTGCTTGCCCTCGATCAAACTGAGGAAGATGAAGTATTTACCCCAGAAGCCGGCCAGCGGAGGAATCCCAGCCAGCGATAACATGAAAACCAGCATCAAGACCGCTTCCACTGGAGCGCGCGAATACAGTCCATTAAGGTCGTCGAGGTCGTCTCCGGCGATATTACGGTGCCGCAGCGACGTAATCACGGCGAATGCACCGATGTTCATGAACGTGTACACCAGCAGGTAAATCAGGATTCCTTTGATCGCATCGAAAAAAGCATCGCTGGGGACCTCGGCTGTCGAAATTACTACCATTGCCAGCAGCATGTAGCCAACGTGCGCGATCGAGGAATATGCCAGCAGGCGCTTTGTATTTGTTTGTGTCAGAGCCGCAAAGTTCGCGCCTGTCATCGTGGCGATCGAAACGAACACCAGCATTGGACCCCACACCGAGCGCATGGGATACAGCCCCCACAGCACGATCCGCAGCAGCATCGCCCAGCCCGCTGCTTTGACTGCGACTGACATAAATCCCGTGATGCTCGTCGGCGCTCCTTCATATGCATCGGGTGCCCACTGGTGAAAGGGAATTGCCGCGATCTTGAAAAGCAGGCCCGTGAGCGTTGCAATTAGGGCAACAATCGCCACTGGCCGGTACTGGGGATCGAGCATTCGTTTTGACAATTCCTGCGCGATCACCGAGAGCGTGGTGCTGCCGCTCAGCCCGTAGAGCAGCGAAAGCCCGTACGCGAAAATCCCAGATGAAAATGCCCCGAGGAGCAAATATTTGAGCGCCGCTTCATTCGATCGCCGGTCGCGACGCAGGAATCCAACGAGCACATACGTCGAAATGGCCATCAACTCCAGCCCGATGAAGATCAGGACGATGTCGAACCCCGCTGCCATGCACATCATCCCGGCAACGGATAGCAGCATCAGCGCATAGTATTCGCCATGGTTCTCGTGCTCGGTCTCCAGATAGCGCACAGACATCAGGATCGCGATCGCCGTTCCCGCCAGGAACAAATACCAGAAGTAAAGAGTGAAGCGGTCGACCAGCATCGTGCTGAGCATGCCGAACGATCGGGGCGAATCCCCAAGCCACAGCTGGATCTTGTACACGCCCGCCGCCGAGAACAACACGCCGATGAACGCTGTCACGGCATTTGCCGACTTCATGTTGTCCGGCAGCATGAAGTCGATCAGCAGAATGCCAAGCGCAAACAGCGTCAGCAACGTGATCGGCAGCGCGAGCAGATAGTCGGTCCAGATCACGGAGTCTTCCCCTTCAGCGTAGACACAGCCTTACTCGGCTTTGTTTCGGCTGAGGTCGAACTCGGTGGCATAGGCGCTGCCGTCGGACTGTAGTAGGTTACGCCCTCGGGCTCTTTCGCCGACGCATTCACCGCTCCTCCCGCCTGCGGATAGTCCGGCCGCACCATCGCAATCGTATGATTCACTGGCTGTTCAAGAATCTGGAAGAACGGCTTCGGATACAGACCAATCCAGAACGCCATGATGAGCAGCGGCACAAACGTCGCTACTTCGCGCGGGGTCAGATCGTGCAACTTCTCATTCTTCGGATTCGTAACTGTCCCGAAAAACACGCGCTGGTAGAGCCACAAGAGATACGCCGCGGCCAGCACAACTCCGGGTACGGCCCATGCGCCCCATCGCCAGTTCTCCATGAACGTTCCTTGCAGGATGGTGAACTCGCCCACGAATCCATTCAGCAGCGGCAGCCCCATCGACGACAGAAACATGATCATCGTGATCGTGGCGTACACAGGCATCACATTCGAGATGCCGCCATATTCCGCAATTTCGCGCGTATGCCGCCGTTCGTACAAAATGCCGACGATCAAGAACAGCGCACCGGTTGAAATCCCGTGATTGATCTGTTGCAACACCGATCCGCTCAGCCCCGCCGGATTCAACGCAAAAATACCCAGCGTGCAGAAGCCCAGGTGGCTTACCGACGAATACGCCACCAGCTTCTTCATATCCTTCTGCATCAGCGAGACGAGCGCGCCATAAATGATCCCGATAATCGACAGGGCAATCATCCAGCCGCGGACCTTGGTATGCATCAGCACATCCGGAAAGAAGGGAAGCGAGAAGCGGATGAATCCATACGTCCCCATTTTCAGCAGAACGCCTGCCAGAATTACTGAACCAGCAGTCGGCGCTTCCACGTGAGCATCGGGCAGCCAAGTGTGGAAGGGGAACATCGGTACTTTGATCGCGAACGCGAAGAAGAAGCTCAGGAACAGTAGAGTCGCGGCATACGGTCCGTAGTCCGAGTAAATCTTCGGTGCCGTCTCGTACAGCGACTGCAAGCTGAACGTATAGATGCCTGTAAGTGTGTGGTGATGGAAGTACAGGAACAAGATGCCCAGCAGCATCAACACCGAACCGGCGAGTGTATATAAAAAGAATTTGATTGCCGCATAGAGCTTTCGCGGCCCGCCCCAGATGCCGATCAGCAAGTACATCGGCACCAGCATCGCTTCCCAGAACACAAAGAAGAGGAAGAAGTCCAGCGCCATGAAAACGCCCAGCATGCCCGTTTGCAGCACCAGGAACCAGACGTAGTATTCCTTCACGCGGTTCTCGATCGCCGTCCACGACGACATGATCGAGATCCATCCAAGAAGCGTTGTCAGCATCACCAGCAGAAACGAAATGCCGTCGATGCCGAGCACGTATCCCGCGCCAATCGAGGGAATCCAGTTGTTCGGCGCGCCCTCCATGAACTTGAAGGGAGCCGCATCGCCGCTCTTGACCAGCGCCCAGAATGCCGGCACCAGCGGAATCGAAACCAGGAACCCCGCCAAGGCGAAGATGTTAGCGATCCAACGAACCGCATTCTTGTTCTCTTTAGGGACGAACAAGAGCAGGATCGCGCCCACCAGCGGCGTGAAGAGAATGATTGAGAGTATGTGGTCCATAATCAGCTTCTAGCTACTAGCCGCTAGCTTCTAGCTCAACTCCCTCTTACTAGCGATTTGCTAGTAGCCAGGAGCTAGCAGCTAGAAGCTGCCATTCATCGATACACGTAATAAAACACGAATCCAACCAGCCCAGCAGTCATCACGAGCGCATACCACTGCACTAGCCCCCACTCGAACAGCCGTGCTGGATAACTCAACATCCTCGCGATCGTGGGAGGCCCGTTCACACCGATTCCGTCGATGATCCACTTGTCCCACCAACTGGAAATCGTTGCTGCGACGCGCGTGATCCATCCGGCCGCATTCACGGCGCCATCAATAATGTGCGAGTCGAACCACGAACTTCCCTCGCCGAGCCCCATCACGCCCAGGCGCACTCCGCCCAGCTTCCGCCGGCCGGTGAAAACATAGTCGTAGCCTTCATCGACGTAGTACTTATGCAGCAAAGTGTTATAAACCCCAGGCGCCGCGCCTTGAATCGGCTCGGCATATCCCTTGCCCGCTTCTTTGTAGAAGCGCGAAGCAGCCATCCAGCCCGCAACGGCCGCGAGCACCGACAAGCCCATTAACCCATACTCGACTGGACTCGTACCCTCTTCTTCTTTTTCTCCGGAGGCGAGTTGTCCGGCCTTGCCTTCTTCGACGAGCACTTTCGCCTCGCCCCGCGCGAACACAGGATCGAGATATCTCGCAAACCGGTCCGATCCGCCCAGACTGTGCGGCCATCCCAGAAAGCCGGCGAACAACGACATCACCGCGAGTACGACCAGCGGCACCGTCATGGAAGAGGGCGATTCATGAATGTGATGTTCGACTTCATGACTCATGCGCGGCTGGCTGAAGAACGTCAGATAGATCAACCGGAACATGTAGAACGCCGTCATCAGCGCCGTGATATATCCAATGCCCCACAGGATGCGATACGCACCGCCTTCGCTCGTCCAGGTCTGCCACAAGATTTCGTCTTTTGAAAAGAAACCGGCAAATGGCGGAATCCCCGCGATCGCCAGCGTAGCGATCAACATGGTGCGATAGGTGGTCGGAATGCGGCCGCGCAGATCACCCATGTTCCGCATATCCTGCTCGCCCGACATGGCGTGGATCACCGATCCGGCGCCGAGGAAGAGCAATGCCTTGAAGAAGGCGTGGGTAAACACATGGAACACACCAGCGGCAAACGCTCCCACGCCCAATGCAAGGAACATGTATCCAAGCTGCGAAACAGTCGAATACGCCAGCACACGCTTGATGTCGTTCTGCACCAGCCCAATCGACGCCGCAAAAATAGCCGTCAGCGCTCCAACAATCGCCACAACTTTCATCGACGTCGGAGCCAGCACAAACAGCGCATTCGACCGCGCCACCATATACACGCCCGCGGTCACCATCGTCGCCGCGTGGATCAGCGCGCTCACCGGAGTCGGACCTTCCATCGCGTCCGGCAGCCACACATAAAGAGGAAGCTGCGCCGATTTCCCGCACGCTCCAACGAATAGAAGAAGCGTCGCGGCAGTGATAATCGGATCGCCAATCTGGAATTGTCCGCTCCGCGCCAGATGATTCACATCGACATAGCGCAACGATCCGAAATACCAGGCGATGAAGAACATTCCCAGCAGAAATCCAGCGTCGCCGATGCGATTGACGATGAATGCCTTATTCGCCGCGTCGCTCGCCGACTTCCGCTGGAAGTAGAACCCGATCAGAAGATAAGAACACAGCCCCACACCCTCCCACCCGACAAACATCAGTACATAGTTGTTCGCCAGAATGAGCGTGAGCATCGAGAACATGAAAAGGTTCAGGTATCCGAAGAACCGGTAATACCCTCCCTCATGCGCCATGTATCCGGTCGAATAAATATGGATGAGCATCCCGACGCCGGTTACAAACAGCAACCAGATACTCGATAGCGGGTCCAGCAGAAATCCGGCGTCAGCCTGAAACGCGGCCTGTCGCCCGCCTTCAGTGATGTAGTTGAAGTGTCCCGTATCAGTCCCGAGCCAGGTATAGAGAATTTTCTGAAATGGCTGATGATTGTTCGCCTCAGCCCAGGTGTTGTATTGAAGAACCGCCCCGCAGGCGAACAAGAACGCCAACACCACAACGCCAACACAAACGGCGTTCACGGACGACTTCTGCAGCCGCCGCCCAAAAAAGAACATGATCGCCGCGCCGATCGCCGGAAGCAGCGGAATAAGCCAGATGTTATTCAGAAATACCATTGAACTGGGTACTGAGTACCGGGTACTGGGTACTGCCTTCCTACCACTTCAACAAATTCACTTCATCCACATTCACCGTCTCCTTGTTCCGGAAGAAAGCGATTAGGATTCCCAACCCGACGGCGGCCTCAGCCGCAGCATCGGTAATGACAAAGATCGCAAAGATCTGTCCATGCAAGGCTCCGGGACCATGGATGCTCTGCCAGTACCGCGAAAACGCAACGAGATTCAAATTGACGGCATTCAAAATCAACTCAATTGACATCAGTACAATCACAACATTCCGCCGCGTCAACACGCCAATCACGCCGAGCAGAAAAAGCGCTGCCCCAAGTACCAGGTAGTGCAAAGTCGAGATGTGAAGCATTGCATCCATAAGAGCTTCTAGCTGCTAGCTTCTGGCTCCTAGCTCTGTCTCGTAAGCTTTTAGGGGTTAGCTAGAAGCTAGGAGCTAGCAGCTAGAGGCTGCTTTTCAAATCCTCTTCTTCGCCATCACCACCGCCCCAATGATGGCCACCAACAGCAGCAGGGAAGCGATCTCAAACGAGAACATATACATTCCCGTGCTGCGATCAAACAAAAAGCCCGCGACAGCCTGTGTATTCTGCGATTCGACGTACGACGTCGGCCCTTCGGCAAACATCATCTGGCCCTTCGACGTCGTCGTAAAAACAGCAATCAGCAGCCCACCTAATGCGGCTGCTGCGGCAATCCCGACCAGGCATTGCTTGTTGAACTGCCGCTCCTTCGACGCCCGCTCGATCGAGATCAGCATAATCACGAACAAGAACAACACCATGATCCCGCCCGCATAAAGAATGATCTGCACGCCAGCGACAAAAGGTGCATACAGCATGAGGTACAGCGCGGCTTGCGCGAGGAGCGTTGTGATCAGCGCGAGTGCCGAGTGGACCGCATTCTTCCGCGTGATCACCAGAATGCCGCCAATCACCATGACTGCAGCTAGTCCATAAAAGAAGAATGGCGTCGCCACTGGAGGATTTGTCGCGACACTGGGATTCATCTCAGAATATCCTCCGCAGCAAGTCCAAGAATGCAAGCCAAATGGGCACAACAACATCCGCCCAAACCGCCGAGCGCATCGCCCAGATTGCCGTCAGAATCAACAACGCCAGACCCGTTGGAAGCAGGATCTTCCATCCCACTTTCATCAACTGATCAAACCGGTAGCGCGGAAACGTGCCACGATACCAGATGTACAAATACATGAAGCCCGCAACTTTCGCCGAAAACCAGAAGATATCGCTTACCCGCACTCGCACAGCCGGAATGAACAACACCAGCCCGATCAACAAAAGCACGATCCCGAAGCCGCCGAGCCCAATCGTCTGAATCCGGAACAGCGGATGTTTCGGCATCCGCACCGTGCTGTAAAAGCACATCCCGGCAAGGAACAAAAATGTCAGTCCCGGAATCAGCGAAAACGCCAAATCCCAAGTCGGCCCACTCAGTGCATTCGGAAACGGCCGCAGCCATCCGCCAAGCCACAACGTGACGGCGATCGACGAGACCGCAATCATCGCCGAATATTCCGCCAGGAAGAATAAAGACCAGCGGAACCCGCTGTACTCCGTATGAAATCCTGCAGTCAGTTCCGATTCCGCCTCCGGCAAATCAAACGGCGCTCGATTCGTCTCGGCGACCATCGCAATCGCGAAGATACCGAACGCGATAATCCCCAGCGGAAAGAACTTGAAAAGGAACCATTCATGTTGTGCAAGCTGCGCCTGCACAATCCCGATCATGCTCAGCGTGCCGGTGCTCGATTCGTTCAGGCTGGTCATCATGATGGCCGAGACCACCGCTAGCCCCATCGCAACTTCGTATGACACCATCTGCGCGCTTGAGCGCAACGCGCCGATCAGCGGATAGTGCGAATTGGAGGCCCACCCAGCGGTGACAATACCCAGCACCGCAAGGGACGACACACCAAGCATGAACAGAATTCCGATGTTCATGTCAGTGATGGCGTGCGTAGGGCCAAAAGGCACAACAACAAACACCGTGAACGCCGCCAGCACCACGATGAATGGCGCCACCCAGAAGACCACCTTATCGGCTTCCGCCGGGATGATGTCTTCCTTTAATAGCAGCTTGATCGCATCTGCGATCGGTTGCAGCAGTCCATGCGGACCCACCCGCATCGGTCCCAACCGCACCTGCATGTGCGCCAGAATTTTCCGCTCCAGCCAGTTCATGCAGATGACAGCAATCGAGAGCCCGACAAACACCAACAATACATACACCACTGCCCAGAAAATATTTCCCGCCGCCCCCGGTGTCTGATTGCTGTCAAGATAAGACTGCACGTACTGGATGAACTTCTGGATCACCGGTCCACCTCGCCCAGTACGATGTCCAGCGTTCCAATCACAGCAATCACGTCCGCTACCAGTTGATTGCGGCACATCAAATCCAGGGCCTGTAAATTCACAAAAGATGGCGGTCTCACCCGCACGCGATACGGCTGCGTCGATCCATCACTCACGATGAAGTATCCGAGTTCGCCCTTCGGCGCTTCGATCGAGTGATAAATCTCGCCTACCGGAGGCTTCATCACCTTTGGAACCTTCGCCATGATGGGCCCTTCGGGAATGCCCCCCACAGCCTGCTCGATGATCCGCAGCGATTGCCGCATCTCGATCATCCGCACAATGTACCGGTCGTAGGTGTCGCCGTTCTGCCCGGTAGGAATCTCGAAATCGAAGTTCTTGTAATTGGCGTAAGGCAATGCCTTGCGGATATCCCACTTAACGCCGCTGGCCCGCAGAACAGGTCCGGTCACTCCCAACGCAATGCAATCTTTTCCAGAGATGACTCCAACGCCCTTCGTTCGCTCCAGCCAGATCCGATTCGTCGTCAGCAGTTCTTCGTACTCATCAATCTTCGGCTTCACGAAGCTGACGAAGTTCTTCACGTCACTTTCGAATCCGTCGTAAGCCTCGTACTGCAGTCCTCCAATGCGGAATGCATGCGTCGTCAGCCGCGCTCCGCAATACTTCTCGAAAATCTTGAGGATTTCTTCCCGGTCGCGGAATGTATAAAACAGCGGGGTAATCGCGCCGATGTCGAGCGCGTGTGTCCCCAACCAAAGCTGATGGCTCGCAATCCGATTCAGTTCTGTAAGAATGACTCGAATGTACTGCGCTCGAGGCGGCGCTTCCACGCTCAACAGCTTCTCAACCGCCTCGCAATATCCAAGCCCGTTCGAAATCGCTGCGACATAATCCATCCGGTCCACATACGGATTGAACATCGTGTACGTACGATTCTCGGCAATCTTCTCTACGCCGCGATGCAGATACCCAATAACGCATTCAAGGCCGAGCACTTTCTCGCCGTCCAGCCGCAAAATGACGCGCAACACCCCATGCGTCGCCGGATGCTGCGGCCCCATATTGATGACAAGCTCGTTCGAGTCCAGAAATGTCTTGTCTGGAGTTTCGAGATCAAGCGGCGACTCTGTGTTGGGATCCGTCATCTGACTTCTTGTATTTTTCTGTGAACCTCTGTGTCCTCTGTGGTGAGTGTGTTACTGTCCACTCTCAATCCCTAAATTGATCTGCACCCATTCACTATCCTGCTGCAGAATTCCGTAATCCTTGCGCAATGGAAATCCCTTCCATCCGTCCGGCAACAGAATGCGCTTCATGTCCGGATGTCCATCAAACTTGATTCCGAACATGTCATAGACTTCGCGTTCCAGCCAGTTGCACGTCGCCCAGATCGGCACCGAACTCGGCACCGTCGCGCCGTACGCTACCTGCGTCTTCACTCGAATGCGCTCGTTCCGCGCAAACGAATACAGCACCCACACCACATCAAACTGTTTCTCGCGCTTCGGATAATGCACCGCCGTCAGATCGACGCAGTAGTCAAACTGCTCATCATCGCGCAGGAGCTGCAGAATCTCCGGAATTAACGACCGGTCAACTTCCAGATAGTTCTGTCCGAGATGCGTCAGCGCAGTGATGCCCGAGCCATACATCTGCTTGAACTTCGCAACCATCGGCGAATCCCAAGGCGTTGGCACCGGCCCTGTGGGTTTCGGTGGAGCAGGATGTCCCGCAGGCCGTTCTCCCGCCGCAGGCGCCGCGGGCTTGGCAGCCGGAGCAGCAGGCTTCGCCGGAGCAACGGGTGCGTCAGCTTTTGAAGGAGTCGAAGTTTCTGCAGGAGGAGAAGGCTTGGTGGGAGTTGTCTTCGTTTCGGACTGAACTGAGCCGGAGGGTGTAGATTTCAGTCCGCCCGGTGTCGCGGGCTGATCCGCCGTCGGTTTTTCATTCTCCGGCGGCGGTGGAGTAGGGGATTTGGTTTCGTCCGGCATAAAGCGACGGGCACAAGTCTCCGGTGCAAACTGCGTTCGAAAGAACGATAACTTTTATCAGCTTGAGCACAGAGTGTCAACGACGGAGGACACAAGAATCTGTAAAAAGTTTGCGCGATTTGAAAGAAGTGCGGACGTGCGATTCAGAAAGATGAACTTACGAATAGGAACGTCGGGAAGGGAATGCGCAAATCAGCCGGATCGCGCGAAAACGGTGCTCTAGCCGCGCGATTGCGATTGATAGGTCTCGATTAAGTCTCGAATGCGTTGCGCATCTTTCTTGCGATGTCCATGGCTCGTGATTGGATCCGTCCCGCCAGTCGACTCAATCACAATCTCCGACCAGAACACTCCGGTTGAAATGTGTACCGAAGCAATTTTCGACATCGCTATGCTCTCTTCATTACTGCCGAACAAACGGGACTTCACCCGCGCGACGCGTTGTGGACTGACCACAAGCCGCGTGGGAAATAAGAAGTTCCCTTGCGTCCACCGCGAAGCAGTGAAAGTCTCAGCGGGGGAAGAATCCATCGCATTAAGTGCGGAAGTGCTCATCATGAAGTGAGAGCGAAATGTTTTTCAATGACTAAATGATTTATCGAACTGGCGAAAAGGTCTACACCCACTCCAGCGCGCCCTTTTTCCACACCCAGATATAGCCAACGATCAGGATGGTCAGGAAAATCAGCATCTCCAGCAGACCGAACAGTCCAAACGCCTTGAACTTTACCGCCCACGGAAATAAGAAGATCGTCTCCACATCGAACACCACAAACAAAATTGCGATGATGTAATACCGCACCGTGTATCGCCCGCGTGCGTTGTCGACCGGATCGATGCCGCACTCGTACGGCATCAACTTGGTTTTTGAAGGATTCGAAGGCCGCACCAGCTTCGCCAAAAGCAACGTAATGGGAAGCAGTGTTCCGACGATGACAATAAAGATGAAGATGGGAACGTAGTTCTGAGGCATCTGTCCTCACACTTTCGAACGGGTCATAGTAGCGCCGATAGCGTGCGACTTCAAGCGAGACTCCCAAGCCCACTGTTTTCTTGGCGATCGTCGCGGCCGTTCTTCGCGATCTTAGCGGTAAGAGCTTTCGCTTTAGCCCGCCTCTCCCCGCATCGCCGTCGATGGTTGATCTCCACAAGACATCCGCCACAACCTTACTGTAAAATCAATCACGGCGGAAGAACATCAAGACGCAGCTTCAACGTCTTCCCAAGTGGATCCAGACAATTCCATCCACCATCCTCGGCGCGGCTGACGCGCAGAGCAGCTGCGCACATATTCGAATCATCAGGAGAGATCAATCATGGCCGTAGGCGCCAAGATCGCAAAGACAGCCGACCGTAAGAAGGTGATGGACACCACCAAGAGCACCGACTGCCCCAAGTGCGGCAAGCCCACCCGTATCGTCAAGCGCGTAAAAGACCGCGAACGCGGCGTCCCCGG
>DATJWZ010000130.1:0-1813 GCA_035500795.1 Candidatus Eiseniibacteriota bacterium
TCCCCAGCGGCCTAGATTGATTCCGCTGATTACTACCTCTCGATATCCGGCTCCTACCAGCGCGTTGACTTCCTGGATGATGCGATCGGATTGCAGAGAGCGGCTCTGGCCGCGAACGAAGGGGATGACGCAGAATGAGCAGCGATTGTCGCAGCCGTCCTGAATCTTGAGGTTCGGGCGGGTGCGTTCGTTCGCCGCGTCGAACACCGGAGCGGCGAGCAGTTCGGTGTGGGCGAAGATGTCGGAAACGAAAATGGGGCTTCCGGCTTCCGGCTTTGGACTTCCGGCCAACACGCTCAGTGCTTCCAAAGGAACGAAATGCCGCGCTGTCCCTTCCCGCTGTGATCTGGGAAATATAATCTCGGCCAGTTCATGCTTATGGGAATTGCCGATGACAACGCTTACGCCGGGCAGTGCCGCAATCTCTTCCGGAGCCCTCTGCGCATAGCAGCCTGTTACGACAATCTTTGCGTCAGGATTTTGCCGGCGCACGCGGCGGACCGCCGAGCGTGCATCCTGATCGGCTGCGGACGTCACTGTACACGTATTCAGCACGACGACAGATGCTTGGGACGCGCTCGTGGCGCGTTCCAGGCCCTGGTCGGCAAATTGCCGCTCCAACGCCGCACCATCGGCTTGCGTGGCGCGACAGCCGAAGTTTTCTACGTAATATCCAGGCACAGTTCAATAGTAGCGCAAAGGCAGCGGAGCTTCGCTCCGCCGGACAGCCGAGGTGGCTGTCCCAACATGTGCTCCCCTAGTTGACCGACGCAAGCACTGCGTCCAGTAGATCGGCCGTGCCTTCGACTCTCTCGAGGTGCGGATAGCGCAGGCCGCCGTGATAGTCCAGATTGACGGTCAGGAATTGGTCGTCGCGTTTGAGTAAGAGTTTGATCGGAGCACTGTTCTTCTCCGCCGCGAGGATTGCCTGCCGCAGGTTGTTGACGCTGAATGTTTGATCATCTACCGCTAGTACTTGCATGTCGGGAGTAATGCCTACTTTGAACGCGGGACTGTCCCATTCGACTTGAGTGATAGCTCCCGGAGCGCCGCCGTTGGGGACGCCCCCAGCGCCTACAGTGAATCCTAGTGAAGTCCCAAACCCGGTCGGGCGATTCGGATCAGAGTGCTTCATCCAGTCGGGTTCAATGTCGTTATAAACCAGCCGGTAGCCACCCTGCTTAATGCCATTCTCCGGAACTTCAGGCGCAACTTCATAAACCCGCGCCCGGAAGAATCCAGCCCAGTCGTACGATTGGACCGTGTTCATCGCCTTGACCAGATCATCCAGGGTGTAAGTGACCGTAACGTAGCTTCCGTTGTTGATGCCGTAGAAGAGCTTCGCGAAATCGTCGAGCGATTTTTTCCCATTGCTAAGTTGCCGAATCTTCGTATCAGCATCGAGCCAGATGAGATCCGACTCTGGATAGTAGTCGTAAGAGCGCTGCCAACTAGTCCAGATCTGTGGTGCGGCGCCATGTTCGGAGATGATTGGTTCGTTGGTGGTGTCGTCTAAAGAGCGCCAGATGCGTCCGGGGCTTGCCTCGAAACCTGCAGCAATTTGCGCAATCACATCGCGCGCCTGCTCTGTTGTTCTTAATCCCGAGCGTGCCGTGAGGACGTTCCCGTAATAATTCGTCAGACCTTCATAGACCCAGAGCAAATCGTTCTGCATCGGCACATTGAAATTAGGCGTCCACAGGTCGGCTGGACGGCGAAATTTTCCATTCCAGGAATGCGTGTACTCGTGCGCCAGCAGGGCGCGCCCCCCAATTCCTGCCGCCCAATCGGTGAAGTAGTTGGCGCGTGTTCC
>DATJWZ010000131.1:0-2861 GCA_035500795.1 Candidatus Eiseniibacteriota bacterium
CGCCTTCCCGGCACCATGGGTAATTCAAATTCCAGGCTGTCCCAGAACATATTGAACATCACGTGCAAGTCTGCGTCACCGCCGAAACCTGCCAACGTCATCGAGAGTGCACGGGCCGATGGATCGTCCCATCCCGGACGATTGAGTTTTGTACCATGCCAAGATACGTCGGTTAAGCCGCGCTCGTTTGCCGAGCCGTCGAAAAACTGGTTGCGCCGGACGGCTGCATGCATCTTTCGGAAACGAATCATGCCCCTGCAGAAGCGGAGTAGCTCAGAGTTCTTGTCCACAAGAGTCCAGTCGAACCAGTTAATCTCGTTATCCTGGCAATATGGGTTGTTGTTACCGTTCTGCGAACGCCGTATCTCGTCGCCAGCCACAAACATGGGAACGCCGCGCGAGAGCAGAAGAATTGCCATAAAGTTGCGAACCTGGCGGTTGCGGAGCGATTCGAGGTTGGGATCGTCGGAATCCCCTTCCGCGCCGCAGTTCCAGCTGAGGTTATCGTTAATACCGTCACGATTGCCCTCGCCGTTCGCTTCGTTGTGCTTCTGGTTGAACGAGACCAGGTCGTTGAGGGTAAAACCGTCGTGACAGGTCACGAAATTAATGCTATTCAACGGTGACCCGTCCCGTTCCTGATAAATATCGGCACTTCCTCCCAAGCGCGACGCGATTGCGCCCACGACTCCCGGATCGCCCCTGACGAAGCCACGGACGTCGTCGCGAT
Source organism: Candidatus Eiseniibacteriota bacterium (assembly GCA_035500795.1). Taxonomy (GTDB): domain Bacteria; phylum Acidobacteriota; class Terriglobia; order Terriglobales; family Acidobacteriaceae; genus Sulfotelmatobacter. The sequence goes on from DATJWZ010000131.1 coordinate 731, forward strand.
AGCGACCATTCCATTCGGCCCAGCGGTCACCGGGAAAATGCCCAATCTGGTATAGACCGGCAGCATCCCAGGCTTCCGCGATCAGCTTCGTGTCTGCAAGTTCTTCGTCCAACTCGATCTGCCAAACTAGCGGAGGGTGAACGGCAGGCGCTCCATCTTCACCGCGTGAAAGGATGGACCCTTCGTCGAAACGGAAGCCGTCCACATGAGTTTCCCGGACCCAGTACCGGAGGCAGTCGACGATCAGTTTTTGGGCGATGGGGTGATTGCAGTTGACGGTGTTCCCGCACCCAGAAAAATCCATGTAGTATTGCAGATCCCAAGGCACCAGCAAATAGTACGAGCGGTTATCGATGCCTTTGAAAGAGTAGGTAGGTCCCTGGTGGTTACCTTCGTCAGTGTGGTTGAAGACGACATCGAGAATCACTTCAATGCCCGCCTTGTGCATGGCTTTGACCAAATCGCGGAACTCGCGCAGGTGGCTGCCAGATTCGGGATCGAGGCAATAAGAGGACTGGGGGGCGAAGTAACCTAGAGTGCTGTATCCCCAATAATTGCGGAGGGGCTTCCCATTCAGCTCTCTGAGCACTGCCTTCTGGTCGAAATCAAAGACAGGAAGCAATTCCACGGCGGTGATGCCAAGATCTTTCAGGTAAGGAATCTTTTCAATGAGGCCGGCGAATGTCCCGGGATGCCTGACGTTGGATGTCGGAGACTGTGTGAGGCCGCGGACATGCACCTCATAAATGATGCTGTCCTCCATCGGACAGTTGAGGGGCTTGTCGCCTTCCCAATCGTAGCCCGAGGCGTCTATGACAACTGAGCGCATGGACGTCCTCTGATTGTCCTCCGGTGTACAGGCGCCGCCGCGATCCCAAAGTGAATCAGAATTGCCCCGCGCGTAGGGGTCGATCAAGACCTTGTTCCTGTTGAATCGCTGCCCGGCGGAATCAAACCGGCCATCGACGCGGTAGGCATAGTGCACCCCCGGTTTCAGACCGCGCACAAAAGCATGCCAGAAGTGGAACGTCTTGTTTACATAGGGATCGAACCGAATGGTTTGAAATGGCTCCAAGGAGTCGTGCGCTGAGAATAGGAGCAGTTCGACGCCTGTTGCATTCGAGGAAGCAAGCGAGAAGTTCACTCCCGAAGGTGAAGGCGTGGCTCCTAGCGGATGGGCGGATCCGGCCTCAACCGAAAATGGACCTTGCCTGATATCCCCAACGGAAAGCGAACTGACCATCGTCTTTCCTCCTATGGGAACCGTTGACGGAATGATCTGAACACTTTTCAACGCCTCTCGAAGGGTCTTGGTTTTTCAGATTGGCCAGTCTGCGAACGTCTCCTGTAGCCGGGCTGCTGAGGCGCAGCCAGCTGCCATCGCTCGGCCGTTGCTACCACGAAATCCACGACTTCAACCCATCCGTCGCCCACCGTGCTCGATCTGAATCTAGGAGGGCGCCGTTGCACTCGATCCCAAGCCGGTCGTCCTAATACACGATTGGCTGGCCGGGGGAATCGTCGAAAAGCCGGACAAGAACATTAATACCGTCGAACCGAGATAGAAAGACTTGATCACCGTGCCATTGGCAGACTGAAGGTAAAAACGGAACCTTGCCCCAAACGGCTGACAACACCGATGGTTCCTCCGTGCGCTTCGACAATCGCCTTCGCAATCGGCAGGCCCATACCGGTGCCATGGATGCGCAGCCGCTGCTTTTTCCCGCGATAGAACTTTTCAAAGATCTTGTCGATCTCGTTATCGTCGATCCCCACGCCCTGGTCCCCAACACTGATGGTATGGAATCTACCCCGCACCTGCGTCTTGATCCTGATGGGCTTGCCGGGCGAAGAGTACAGATGCGCGTTGACGATCAGGTGAACCAATACTCTCCTTGCCAACGATAGATCCACCAGAAGCCGTGAGTCCCGATGCTTCACATCGAGACAGATCTCGCGGTTTGCGGTGACACAGTTGCATTCTGCCAGCGCCGCTGATAGTAACTCTCCGACCGAATGCGACGCCAGATCGAGTTTGACCTCCCCAGATTCCAGGCGAGCGATTTCCGCTGCTTCGCCCACCAGTCGGTTGATCCGGTCGCACTCCTCATTGATGATCGTCAGAAGTTCT
>DATJWZ010000132.1:0-9395 GCA_035500795.1 Candidatus Eiseniibacteriota bacterium
TTGTGCCGAACATTACGTGCCCTGTCGCAGTGCCGAATCCTTTGCCGGCAATTGTCACCTTCATTCCCGGTTGGCCTAGGGTTGGACCGATCGATCCGACTTCGGGTGTGCTGGGTGTGCCTGTGGATTGCCAGACTGCGACGGTGTGCGCGGGCAGGGTGAAATTGCCGGCGGGATTGTTGCCTCCGCTACCGGCAGTGACGGTGAGGCTTGATCCGCCGAGGAGGGCGCCGAGATAGTCCGAATAGGTTCCGGCTGGCAGTGACGTGAGCAGACCTGAGATCGGATAACTCGTCGTGTCGTTCTTGTTGATCGCGACTAGGACCACGTCGTTGAAGAACTGCCGCTCGTAGATATAGACGTCGTTGTTGATCCAGCGCTGGCGGAACGTGCCGTACGCGAGCGCGTCGTTGGTGCTCTGGCGAAGTCCGGCAAGTTTGTTGATCAGCTTGTAGGCGGTGGTCGTCGTGCTGAAAGAACTCATCCAAACACGGCAGTAGGGATCGCCGCCACCGTTGGTGTCGTTGTGGAGATACTGCTCGTCGCCATAGAGAATGACGGGAATGCCGCGCGACGTGAGCAGGAAAGCCATCGCTTCGTGCAGGCGATTGTTGTTGTTATTGATGGTCAGCAGGCGCGATTCGTCGTGGCTGTCGAAGAAGGTGACGAGATCGTTGTTCCATGTGAAGTTGGAATCTTCGGCGGAGATGTTTCCGTCGAGTTCGGAGAAGTTGTTGTTGCTGCCGAAGACGTCGCGGACGCCTTGATTGATGCCGAAGTCGAGTTCGTTGATGCCGGTTTTGTTGGCAAACTTGTAGGCATCGTGGTACATGGTGTCGCCGGGATTATTGTTGTACCACTCTCCGAATAGAAAACTTGGCGCCTGATTGAAGACGGAGTTGGCGAAGGAGTATTCCCATCCCCAGGTGACGTGCTTGATGGCGTCTAGGCGGAATCCGTCGGCTCCGTGGGATTGGAACTGATGCACTGCGGTTTTCAGATAGCTGTCGATCGTTGAGTTTTCCTGATTGAGATCTTCAAGACTCAGTAGCGTGTAGTACTGGAGTTGATAGCGGTCGTTGTAATCGCCGATGCCGGGATTGTGGTGGAAGTATCCGTTGGGGTCGTTGGTGTCGGAGGCCATGAAGGTTCCGTTGTTGTAGAGCGCGCCGAACTCGCCGCCGCCGTTGTAGCTGGAATGATTGTTGGCCCAGTCGACGATGACCTTTATGCCGTTGGAGTGAGCTGCACTGATGAGACTGTCGAAGGCAGACCAGGAGTTGGTGGAGTCTCCGAGATGCTCTTCGACTTTCATGAAGTCGCGGGCGTCGTATCCGTGATAGGGCGCGGAGATCGGGGAACCGGTGGCGAGATTCAGGTTCTCGTTGTCGACGGCGGGAGAAATCCAGATGGCGGTGACGCCCATGCTTTTGAGATACGACATCTTCTGCTGGATGCCGGCGAGATCGCCTCCCCAGTAGGCTTGCCAGTTGGTATGCGTAGAGTCGTAGAGGCCGGAGCTTTGGCTGGGATTGTCGTTGGTGGTGCTGCCGTCGAAGAAGCGGTCGGTGACGATCTGGTAGATGATTTGCTTTTTAAAATCCTGGGAGTGGGCGAGGATGGCGGTGAAAGTGACAGCGAGGGCGAGGGTGAAGCGGAACAAGGAAGACGACATAGCGACACCTCAACGGAGATCAAACGCGGAGTGATCCACAGCCGGGGGTTCGTGGAACGGCGCTATGGAAGTGTTAGCACAGTTTGGGTCGAGTAGAAGGAAAAATTGATTGGGTACGGATTCCGGAACAAGGTTGGGAGTGTTGTCTTACGCCCCTTCGGGGCTTGCTCCCGATCTGAAAATAACGCCCACGGCTTGCGCCGTGGGCTGCATTCTTGCGCCGCTTCGCGGCTAGGCGTTTGCGGCGAGTGCTTTATCGTCCGGCTTCGAGCCCTCGGGCTCTGGGACCGCGCCTGCTGCCACGTCCTGTACGAATTCTCTGCGGCGTTCCTGTTGGCCTTTACGCTCGATCTGGCGGACGCGGCGCGTCGGCATGTTGCTTGGTTCCAGTGAGACGATGCGGCCTTCGCGGACGACGATCTGTGAGCGGAACCAGTCGGTGCGGTACATGCGTCCGGCGGCGTAGAAGGTCATGGCGGCGGCGATCGGGCCTTCGAATTCGTATCCCGTGCAGCCGATCAGGCGTTTGCCCATTTCCTGAGTCCAGGTCATGCCTCCGACGAGCGGATCATTGAGGCGGCAGCGCTCGAAGGGCGTAGCGTGCGTGAGCTTGCGCAACTGAAGAAGCTGGAGCAGCACCGACGTTTTCGCCAGATTGGTGACGATGAGACGGGCTTCGGTGTCGGAGATTCGCTCCATCTTGATGTGGAGGTCGGGATTCCATTCGCGCTCGAACTCCTCGCGCGCGAGTTCCAGGTGGCGATCGGTCGCCTCGACGTAGCGCAGCGTGGCGCGGGCAAGGATTACGCTGAAGAACGTGGTCACGATCGTCGCAATGACCGGGATGTAGCTCATGAGAGTCGAGAACGGGATGCGGAGCGAGTCAACCAGCTGCATAGGCTGAACGTGCATAGACGAACGCGGCTCCTGCGGCCGCACTTGGGGGAGGGCGACCGTGGAAAGCAGTCTAGTGGCGTGGGTTGCCCGGTTGTAGATACGGTTGGTTGGTGGACGGTAATGTGTGGGGTGAGTGGACTTTGGTAACGGCCGAGAAATGCGATTACCGGGGCCAAAGCCCTTGTTCTATTCCGTATCTGACGCGCCGCTGAAAGCGCCGCTCTTCCACGATTGTTCAGACTGTTTTTTGGGTTAGGAATCTAGTCTGGGCGGGAAGTTTCGCGCGCGGGGGCTCGCGCGCCACACTATTCCAACACGCTGTCGTCTAGTTTCTTTTTGCCCCAGTCGGCGGCGGCTTGGACGAAGGCCACAACCAGCGGATGAGGCTTTTTTTCTGTTGAAGAGAGTTGTGGCTGGAAGAGAGTTGCGAGATAGAACCGGTGAGTGGGTGATTCGATGGCGCGGATTTCGCCCTGCGGGCCACGGGCTACCACGGGAAATCCGGCTTCCATGGTGGTCCATTCGAAATCGGGATTGATCTCGAAGTTGCAGAAGAATTCTTCCGTTACTGTGTCTTTCTCTTTGCCGTAGTAAGACTGGAGGTAGGAGCCGGGCCTGAGCCGAATCTCGGGGACCGCGCCGGAAAGTTTCGGGGCGTTTCCCTTGCGATCGGGCACGGCGCAGGCGACCGGGTAGATGATGATGTTTTTCGAGCCGGAATTGTTTTCGGCAGAGTCGGCGTCGGCGATATGGAGCACGTTGCGGGCGAATTCGATGAAGGCGTACTGAAACCCGCCGCAGGTGCCGAGGAAAGGCCAGTCGCGGCGGCGGGCGAACTCGATGCCCTTCAACATGCCTTCAATACTTTTGTAAGGGCTGCCCGGCGAGGCCCAGATTCCGTCGAAGGACTCGAGCATTTTTTCTGCTTCCGGTTTGACGAGTGAGGGAGTTGGCAGCCACTCGCTTTCGACTTCGATCTTGAGCTTACGGGCGGCGTGCTGGAGAGCGTCGTTGGTGGCGTGGTGTGAGCGGAAATCGGCATTAAAGTCGCCAAGAATGCCAATGCGGACGGCGTCGCTCACGGGTTGATTGTACTAGAGGGGTGTCTTGGCTTCGTGGAATGACTCGGCGCGCAGGTTAGAACCGTGGTGCATGGCCGGACGCGCGCGGGGGCGCGCGCGCCACACTTACGGTCCATACCTAAGCCTTCATGGCTCTGGCGAATGACGTTTGGAATCGCTCCATTTCTGGCTGCGTTCCAACGGTGATGCGAACCCACGTGGGCATAATAGGCCAGATGCGTCCGACGAAGACGTTGTCTTTGGCCATCGCGTCCCGCAGTTGCTGGCCCGGGCGCTTCGTATCGACCATGAAGCAGTTCGATTCGGAAGGGATGTAGGAGTAGCCGTTTCGGCCGAGCCAATCGAACGTCTGCTGACGGATGGTTGCGTTGATGCGGCGACGCTCGGCTACGAGGTTGGGATCTTTCAGGCTGTTAATCGCCGCCACCAATGCCGTTACCGGCATAAAGTTGAACATGCCACGATTGCCGACCTTTTCGATCAGGTCGGGACGGGCGATTATGAGTCCGCAACGGATGCCTGCTAATCCGTAAACCTTCGAGAATGTGCGCAGAACGATGACGTCTTTGCCGGCTTTTACCAGATCGAGGCAGTTGGGGGCGTCGGTGAAGTGGATGTAGGCTTCGTCGACGACGACGATCGCGTCTTTCGGCTTGTTGGCGACAAGGTAATCGATATCAGCGCGCGGTGTCATTGTGCCTGTGGGATTGTTCGGATTGCAGATGTAGAACAGACCTGCGTCCGGAGCCTCCGTCAACATGGATTTGATGTCGTGGGCATGCGTGCTGGTGAGAGGAACTTTCACGATCCGTGCGGCGGTGTGTTCCGCGCTCATCATGCCGAGTTCGAAGCCGGGGTCGGCTGTGACATAGCTTTTTTGCGGTGAAGTGAATGCAAAGACACTATGGGCCAGCGGAGGCGTCGATCCGACCGTTGCCTGAACGTGATCCGGGTTGAGGCCCTCTATACTGGCGAAGGTCTGCACGAGATCGTCGGTGAGATTGTCGCCGTAACGTCCACCTAGCGGAAGAATGGAGGCCATCGCGTCGCGAGCGCCTTGCGAAGGGCCGAGCGGGTTCTCGTTGGAGTCGATCATAACGGCGTCGGGTGCAACCGAACGGCGCCGGCGCGCGGCGGCCGCGAGCATTGGTTCCGTGGTGATACGGAAGGCGCCGGCAACGGAGGCGGCGGCAGAAAGTTGGAGAAATGAACGGCGGGAGAAGCTGGGCATGGCACAGGCTCCTGAGGACAGGAGTTTAACGCCATCTCACTATTTAGTCATTTAAACATTTAATCAATAAGACCTGGGACGGATGTCCGCACTGGAATCAAACCGTCATTTTGTCTTTTGTTGATTAAACGAGCAAAATGATCCAATGAACCAATTTGCTCATTGGTTTTCTTCGCTCTTGCGAATCGCGTAATATCCGGCACGGGCCTGGATCTTGTAGTTCTGCTTGTTCTTGATCTCGATCTTGCGATAGGTGCCGTCCTGGTTTGGGTTCGTCGGGGTGTAGCCGATGTTGTACTGGCTGCGGAGTTCATTCGCGATCTGGTCGAAGGCTTCCCTAAGCTTGTCGAACTTGTTGCCAACGTTGATGACGCGGCCTCCGGTTTGCTCGGTGAGCTTGCGCATTTCGCCTTCGCCGGAGTAGCCCATTCCAAAGCCTCCGTAGAAGCCGCGGTCGGCGCAGAGCAGGACGTAAACGATCGCGTCAGCCTTCTGCGCAGATTCGATCGCATCCTGAATCTTAAGGCGGCTGCCCTCGTCCTGACCGTCGGTGAGGAGGATCATGGCTTTGCGCCCAGTCTCCTTCGATAGCATGTCGTGGGCAGAGAGATACACAGCGTCGTAGAGAAGTGTTCCGGGCGAGTTATGTTGCGGAACGGGCCCGCCACCCATGCCGGGAATGCCGCCACTGGTGAAGTCCGTGTTGATCTTTGCCTTGTTTAAAGCGGCCTGGAGGCGATGCGTGTCGCGGGTGAAGTCCTGAAGCAAGTCGACGCTGATATCGAAACTGATGACGAAGGCTTCATCTTTGTCGGTGAGGATCTGCTTCAGGAATGCGCCGCCGACCTCTTTCTCCATATCGAGGACATTGCGCTGGCTGCCGCTGGAGTCGATCATCATTCCGAGCGTGAGGGGAAGGTTCGACTCGGCGGTGAAGTACTTGATGGTTTGCGGCTTGGTGTCTTCGGCAATCGTGAAGTCGTCTTTCGTAAGGTTCGGGATCAGGGCACCATGCTTGTCTTTTACGTTGAAGAAAAGCTGGACAACGTTGACATTGATCTTCAGAGTTTCACCAGGTTTTTGATCCTGATCGGATTGCTGGGACGGCTGCTGGGCCCATACGATTACCGCCACGAACAGGCCAGCTACGAGAAGTACAGACAGAAATCGATGAAAACCAAAGCTTTTCAGCATCCAGGACTCTCGAGGGAAGTTTTTTGTTAGTCTAACCCTGAAGCTTTAGATGCACCAAATTGCATCGGATTGGCATCCCAGAGGAAGCGGGAAGCTGATTTTTTGGCGGGTGCGAGGATGAACGTGGAGCAGAGCCAGGCGTACCGCGTTGTTCGTTTTGAAGCAGAGGTTCTTTCGACCCGATGGGGCTTGCCGCAATTGAGTGGCCGGCCCCACGCCTGGTGCTCCGTCGGCAGGCTTAGGGCAGGCCGTAGGCTGCATTCTTTGGCCGTTACGCGCCTTAGATGTGTAGCGATTCTGGCATTTGCGCTTGTGGCAGCCCGGGGGGTCGCCCAATCCACGCAAAACCAAAGGCAGAATCAGAATCCGCCGGCAGCGAACTCGCAATCTTCGCAAGATATTCCTGACGCTCCGTCGACGGTGCAGCCTCCTGCTCCGAAACCTGCTCCAGAATCCGATTCCAGTTCGAGCGGGCAGAATTCGGTACCATCCCAGCCTTCCTCCAGCAATGGTTCGAACAACAACGGGTCAACCACTGGAGGGGCAGACCAGACAAAGCAGCCTCCCCCGCCTATGCCGCCAGTCGAGACAGTTGCGCCGGGGAGTGTTCCTGAAGGCGACCAGCAGGCTGGCCCGAAAAATCAGATCAATCCGAGCGAGCCGCTCTATAGGCTGCGGGTTACGACCAGCTTTGTCCAGGTCCCGGTCATGGTCAGGGATGCAAGCGGCACGCCGGTCTATGGTCTGACGTACAAAGACTTCACCGTCAACGAGAACGGGAAGCCGCAAACGCTGTCGTACTTCACCAGCGATCCTTTTCCACTTTCAGTCGCGATTGTCCTAGACCTTGGAATGGCGGACGTTGCCTTCCAGAAGGTCAACCAGACATACGGTTCGCTGGTGGGCGCCTTCAGTCCCTACGACGAGGTGGCCCTCTATACCTATAGCAGCACGGTGAGCCAAGTTTCTGATTTCACGAATCGCACGGAGAAGCTGACGGCGTCGCTCGATGAGATGAAGTTGGTGCGAGGCCATAATAACGGCCCCCCGGTACTCGGTGGACCGCTTGGGCCGCAACCGCCGATGGCAAACGGAATCCCCATAGGGACGGCTGGCCCGCCGCCGGTCTATACGCCTCCCAAGGAAGCGCATGTTCTGAATGATGCCATTCTGCGAGCGGCACTCGATTTGAGCAAGCGTCCCCGAGGCCTGCGCAAAGTGATCTTTGTGATCAGCGATGGCCGGGAGTATGGCAGTCGCGCGAGCTACAGCGACGTCTTGAAGCTACTTGAGACGCGGGATATCCAGGTTAGAGGCGTGGTGGTAGACCAGAGTGCGCTGCCGCTTTACAAGCAGATCTCGAAGCTGCATCTGAAGGGCCAAGGCTACAGCAACATTCTTCCGAAATACGTCTACGCTACATGCGGAGGCCAGGTGTATAGCGAGCTTTCGCAGAATGGAATGGAAGACGCATACGCGGCGATCGCTTCGGAGGCGAGAAACCAGTACACGTTGGGATACGTACCGAAGGCTTCTGCCGATAGCTCCGCATATCGCAGTATCGAAGTACTCGTTCATCGCAAAGACCTGAAGGTTTCGGCGAAGGATGGGTATTACCGGATTCCGGCCGCCCGCTAACGTTTCCTTGTTCGAACGCTTCTAATGGCACCAAAGGGCTCGTGGGGTCACCTGAGTAACCTGCGGGCAGTACCTCCCGTGTGATATAAAATCCCCGAGCCTCTTAATAGGACGGAGTGTCCGCGGGCAGTCCCTAGAGGGTGTGTCCGCGTTCGAGGAAAGCCTTGAGTTTCATCAACTTCGCAGCCCGGGAGATCAATTGCAAGATCGTCTACTATGGCGCCGGGCTTGGCGGCAAGACGACCAATCTGCAAGTGATCTATCAGAAAACCGCGGACCAGCAGAAGGGCAAGATGATCTCGCTGGCTACGGAGACTGAACGAACGTTGTTCTTCGACTTTCTGCCGCTTGATCTCGGCTCCGTGCGCGGATTCAAGACGCGAATCCATTTGTATACCGTTCCCGGCCAGGTGTTTTATGACGCGAGCCGCAAACTGATTTTGCGCGGCGTGGATGGCATTGTGTTCGTTGCCGACTCGCAAGAGCAGCGTATGGATGCGAATGTCGAGGCGCTCGAAAACCTGATGGCGAATTTGCGAGAGCACGGGTACGACTTCAACAAGATCCCGTATGTGTTGCAGCTGAACAAGCGCGACCTGCCGAATATCCTTCCCATTGATCTACTCTCGACCGAACTGCGGAAGAAGAACGAACCCATCGTTGAGGCTGTAGCGTTTCAGGGAGTGGGAGTGTTTGAAACGCTGAAGGAAATTGCCAAGCAGGTTTTGACGGAACTGAAAGCCGGCAGCTAGGCGGCTCTCGGCGCTCGGTATTTGATGCTCTTCTTAGTGGTTGCCTGCTTTCTTTTCGACTGCGCCCAGCATGACAAATGGAAAGAGCAGATTTCCTTCTATCTAAGGACGCGACACGCCCCGTGCTATGCCGCGTAGTCACAGACAAGAACGGTGAGATCGTCATCCTGCGTGCTTGCCCATTGACGTACCGCTCGAATGATTTTGTCGGCAGCTTCGTGAGCGTTATCAGTCGCGGTGTCGCACACGAGCTTCGATAGACGTTCACCGCCAAGAAATTCGCCCGTGTTATTTGCCGCCTCGATGATTCCATCGGTGTAAAGAACGAGGCGGTCCCTGGGGTGTAGAGGATGCGCTTTCGTGTCGTACGCGGCGAAATCGAAGGCCGCGAGGATCAGGCCATTTTCCTCGATCTCAGAGACTTGACCGTTCCGCAGAAGGAGCATGGGGGGATGTCCCGCAGCGGAGTAGCGGAATTCCTGGGCTTCCGCGTCGAGGTAAACGTAAGCAGCGGTGACGAACTGGTTTTGGGTATTTCCGTGAAGAGCAGTATTCATTCCGGCGAGGAGAGCCGCGGGATTCGTCGCTTGCGAACGTTGTGATGTCGCGGCCAGTTTGACCATGGATGCGATCAGCGCAGCGGGGACGCCGTGTCCGGAAACATCGGCGATAAGAATTCCGGCGCGCGCATCATCGGCGAGAACGAAGTCGTAGAAGTCTCCGGCGACTGAAGTCATGGGCACGTAGCGAGCGGCAACGTGAAACTTGCCGGAACGAGGGAATTCCGGAGGCAGAATCGACTGCTGGATCCGCCGGGCGACTTCCAGTTCCTTGCGGATTTCGGCAAGTTGTTCTTCGCGATGCAACGCCTGACGGGCTGCGACATAGCCGAGGCAGCCGAGCAGAACGACGAATCCAATCGGCTC
>DATJWZ010000133.1:0-4845 GCA_035500795.1 Candidatus Eiseniibacteriota bacterium
TCTTCAACTCCGCAATGACCGCAATCTTCGGGTGCCCCACTTCTGGCCGGTTTTGCCAGAGGTGGGGATTTTGAAGAGCCCGCCGAAACCCGCGCGGCACATGCTGTTCCGCCCGGCACTCCAGATCGCGCAAGTCCGCCACGCGCCTGGATTCCGCCACCCGCGCCCGCGTAGCCGCAACAATCCTGTCAAGAACGGCAGGCATAAAGAATCTTTTGATTATAAGGGACTGGGACAGGAAACCCGCGGCCGGCGCAACTTTTAACCTTGCCACGAAATGAGATCAACGGGCAGAACTAAATCAAAATGGGTTGCCCATTTTCTGCCGCGCCTTTTGCCGCAGAAATGGGCAGGTTGACTTTACGCTACTACTGACAGATTTCCTTCAACTGCTTGTAGGGCTTCTCCATCACCGGCGGAAACTTGATCTTTTTCGCCTCAACCCAAAGTTCCAGCAGCGTGCCGCCGTACTTCGATCCTACATCCGGATCGCCAGCATAGACCGGGTCGCTCTCCGCTTCCTGCAGCGTCACGAACGTGAATCCTTTCTTCTGCATCAGGTCGAACGCGTCCGGCAGAATCGTGCTGCTGAAAGCACCCAGATGCAGCAACAGCACATGATTGATATCGTGGCCGTAGACCAACTTGGCCAAGTCGCGTCCCAGATCGAGATACGAAGACTCGATCTCCAGATAACTCGACTTCAACCATGCGATCGACTGCACGTCGTTCCTTGCGACGCATCGCGCGTACGCGCTGTTCCACAGATAATCTTCCCAGTCGAGCGTGACTTGCGCGACGCGATAGCCATGCGACTGCACGTACGCCCGCACTGCACGTCGCTTCTCGACCGTGTCTCCCTCATGCAAAAACGGATACCGCAGCCAATGCCAGTCCACACCTTTCCCCACGAGCAGTTCGAGAACCGGCTCGTTTTCGTCAACCTCCCGCTCAAATGCCTCAGGAGTGTTCTGATTCAGATTCAAGTGCGCGTACGTGTGATTTCCGACCGGCTCGGCAGCGGCCCATATCTTCAACGCTTCCGCAGCATCTGAATTTCCTTCAAGCTTCTCCGCATTGATGAATCCATACGTGGCAGGCAACTGACGTTCTTTGAGCAGGGCCAAAGTATCGCGGGCGATTTGCAGGCGCGTGACTCCGGGCGGAAGGTCTCCATTCAGCGGCAGATCGTCAAAAGTAATTGCCACTCTCTGCGCCAAGGCAGAAATGTTGAGGGACACAAAGATAATGATCACGAAAGAAATTTTCATTCGCGTGAATCGAACTTTGCCACCTTCTGAAAACTTTGAGTACTGAGTACTGGATAGTGAGTCTTCACTCCATCCCAAGAGACGCCTTCACCGACTTCCCGTACTCCCGAGCCTTTTCGAGAACTCGAGGCTCATCGATCGTCAATAGATGGCGATCGCGCATCACAACCCTCCCCCCGATGATCACCGTCGCGACATCGCTCCCCTTCAACGAATATGCAATCTGTGCATAGATGTCATACATCGGCACCCCGTTCGGTTCGTCTAAGCTAATCAAAGCGAGATCAGCCTTCTTTCCAGCTTCCAGTGAGCCAATCTCCTTCTCCAAATGAATCGCCCTAGCGCCATCGATCGTGGCCATCTCAACCACTGACTTTGCGTTCAAAGCCAGAGGGTCCATCTTAGCGATCTTCGCCAGCTTCGCCGCCAGATCAATCTCCTCCATCAGATCGAGGTCGTTATTACTGCCTGCCGGGCCATCGGTCCCCAATCCAACCGCAATACCAGCGGCCCGCATCTCAGGCACCGGAGACACTCCGCTCGCGATCATCATGTTGCTCGACGGATTGTGGACGCATCCAACCCCGCGGTCGGCCAGCAGCTTGCGATCGGCCTCATCGACAAAGATGCAATGTGCAGCCACAATGTCGGGGCCGAGCACGCCGATCTTGTCCAGGTACGCCACCGGCGACATTCCATTCGCCTTCTCTGAGTCCTCCCATTCCTTCTTCATCTCCGCCACGTGAATCAGAATTGGTGCATGATATTTGCGCGCTAAAGCAGCCGAGTCCTGCAGTGTCTTCTTCGAGCACGTATAAATCGAGTGCGGAGCAGGCGCCGCATGGATCAGCGGATCTCCCTGCCACCTCTTCAGAAACTTCTCGGTATACACCAGCATCTCGGCTTCGGACTTGTTATCGGGCGCAGGAAAATCAATGAACGTCTCGCCCAAAACACCGCGCATCCCCGCAGCCTTCGTCTCTTCGGCGATCGCATCCTCGAAGTAATACATATCCGCGAATGTCGTCACGCCCGCGCGGATTTGCTCCGCCGCCGCCAGCCGAGTTCCCCAGCGGACAAACTCTTCATTCACATTTTTCGCTTCCGCCGGAAAGATGTACTTATAAAGCCAGTCATTCAGCGTGACATCGTCGTGCAATCCGCGAAACAACGTCATCGGAACATGCGTATGCCCATTGATAAATCCGGGCAGCACCAGGCCACCATGCGCATCGATCTCCTGCGCCGCCTTGTAGTGCCGCCGGACGTCAGGGCTCGGCCCGACCGCCACGATCATGTCCCCACGTACGGCAACGGCTCCATCCTGATACATCGTGCGTTTCCGATCCATCGTGACCACGATCCCATGCGTAACGATGAGATCCACATTCTCTTGCTGCGCGAATGAGGCCAGGCCGAAAGCGAGCACAATAGCAATGCAATAAAGACTTCGTCTTGTCATAGTGATGTGTTCTAACGCGCTCCCAAACTTTTGTCATTCCGACAACGCGCCAAGCGCGGAAGAAGGAATCTGTTGTCCTGGACGCTAACGAATCTCCCCGGGGAAGCGAATATCCATGCGTCGATCAGATTTCCTTCCGTTCTGCCGCCGCAATCTCCGCATCCGGCACCGGATGGCTCCGATACAAACTGAAATTCTTCACATCCCGCAACACAAACGTGGGCACGCCCGCATCTGTTGCCGCCTTGATCCGCCCAAACTCGCTATTTTCCGCATCTTCCAAAACAAACGCCGGACGTGGGTCGGACCCCGTGTGCTCAACCTTGATCGCGTGAACCTCCAATCCTTTCACGTGCCGCATAAAGAACCCATGCGCCGGAGTCGTCCCAAACATATTCGGTTCCGGATATTGCTTCTCCTTCTCCGGCACCTGCGCATCAGCATCAGTTTTCGTGCCGCCGCCCGAATGCACAATAATCATGTCGCTGATCTTCAAATCTTCAATCGAATGCCCTGGGATTCCCCCCACAATGCACGCGATCTTGGGCGAACTCTCGGCTTGCATACAGCTGATGCCGCCGATGATCAGGCGCCGAATCGTTCCGACGGGCACGCCTGCAGGTCCGCGCATCCGTGCTCCCAACCTGATAAAAATCGGCGCCTCGAAAACATCGCGCATTGTGATATTTGCGCATGTCACGTCTTCAATAACAGCACCATCGACGCTCTCAATCGCCAGCCCGCGGCATCCATCAAACACACAGTTCGAAATCGTGATGTTCTTAAAGCCGCCATTCGATTCAGTCCCGAACTTGATTCGCCCCGTGCGCGGCACTTTCTCTCCCGCAGGGAATTTCTTCCAACTGCCATCGAGTAATGTGCCTTCCTGATAGCTGCCGGTGACCAGGCAGTTCGTGATCGTCACCATCTCCGTCGCCCGCGCATAACCAAGCGCATAAGAACTCTTCAGGCAGATGCCGTCGTCCCACGGAGAATTCACGCTGCAGTTCGACACTCGCACATTCCGGCAGCAATCGATATCGATCCCGTCGCGGTTCGTATCGATCTTCAGATTGTCGATCGTGAAATTGTCGACACCCGTCGCGAGAACTCCGAAATGCCCGCCATGCAGAATCGAGAAGTCCCTTAGCAAGACGTTCCGGCAATTCTTCAGCGCGATCGTTTTGTTCGCGACTCCCGGATCTTCCGCAACCGGGCCCGAATCGCGCCCAGCAGCCCATCCTCGGCTCAAACCTCTACCCCAAATCAGCCCCGGCCCACAGATCGCAACATCATTGATCGCCTCGCCCCAAATCAGACTGTTGTGCCAGTGATTGTGCCCGTAGTCCTGATAATCCTCCCAAGGCTTGTTCGATTCGGCCGCATCATAACTTTGCGCGGGATCCGCTGCCGGATCGGCAGCAACAATCGTCGAGCCCTGCTCGAGATAGAGGACAACCTTGCTCTTCAAATGGATCGAATAACAAAGATAATTCCCGGCAGGAAAGTAAACGGTCCCGCCACCCGCCGCAGCTGCAGCATCAATCGCCCGATTGATCGCCGGCGTGTCAACCGTCTTCCCGTCACCGACGGCTCCAAATGCACGCACGTCGAACGCGGATTTCGATGAGGCGTCAGCGTTTGCGCGCCCCATTTCTACCGCGCCTTTTGCGGCTGCAGTGGGGATTTTCGATCCAACACTCAATCCCGCGAATCCGGCCAGACCTGCCTTCTTGAGAAACATCCGACGAGCGTTGTATCCCAATCGCATTCCGTCCTCCGACAGTAGCGCCGGCGTCCTCGCCGGCTATCGCGGCGCGCCTCTGGCCGCCGCACCTCGTTTTACTTCTGCATTGCGCCTTCTTACTTCTGACTTTCACCCACCCTTCTCAAATAAAACTGAAAAAAAACCTCCGGATTCGAACTCAAGCACACTTGCGCATTCGGCGTACCAGGCTCCTCCCGCGTATATCCCTTCTCATCCACACGAATATGCAACGGCGTCACCGG
Organism: Candidatus Eiseniibacteriota bacterium; assembly: GCA_035500795.1. Lineage (GTDB taxonomy): Bacteria > Acidobacteriota > Terriglobia > Terriglobales > Acidobacteriaceae > Sulfotelmatobacter. The sequence continues at coordinate 4,744 of DATJWZ010000133.1, forward strand.
ACAAAGCTCTGGTTTCAGCACAAAAGCCAAAGTCATCGGATCAAACAATGTTGGCGTCTCCTGCGCCCACAAGTGATACAGAATCGCCAGCTGATCCGTTAC
>DATJWZ010000134.1:0-1688 GCA_035500795.1 Candidatus Eiseniibacteriota bacterium
TGGCTGAGGGCCGACCTGCCGTGTGCTTTTCATAGTCTTCCACCGGATTTCGATCTCACCGGAACGTCGAAGTGGCTGATGAATTACGACTGGTCGGATAATGGGTTGCAGGGGCCGTTTCTGGACCAGGGTGCGGGAAGGAAGGTACTCGGCTAAAAGACCGGGCACACTGTCTGTGGACAGGTTGTGGAGACATCAGCTTGAACTCTGAATTTCTTTGGCAGGGGTTTTGAGCGCTATGGCCTGATTACAGAAGTCATCACCGGACATTTCATCGCGGGTGTCTAATCATCAGAGAGAAACGTGCATGCGCATGCGCTTGTCGTACACACTCCCGACGGTACAGCTCTGCATGACAGCGGGATTGTTGGCCTGGGATGCGCTTTGGTGGAGAACGGTGGCTCGATCCATGGACATGCCCGGGGCTTCGCCAGCTTCCCACCTTCTAGTCGCCATTAACGCTCCTTTATCATTGCTGGAAACTTTTGTGTTCCGGCATCTACCGGGCTGGTGGCACCTTACTGCTTATGTAGTGGCGATTGCGTTGTTTTGGTATTGGGTGGGCATGAACATTATTTCTTGGCGAGAGCGACGAAGCGCATTCCTATTCTCCTGGATGCCGTTGCGACTTCTTGCGGATGCGGTGATCATCGGTGTCGGAGTGTTTTGGATTGTTGTCCTCTGGGATGAAATCCGTCGCCCAAACGAGCGGTTGTTCTTAGCGGCGGATTGGCCCATTTGGCTCTGGTATGCCTTATCGCTGTCGATACCCATTCTGTGGGCGATAGTGCTGGTCTCGTTCTTCGGATACGACTGCATTCACACTCTTATCCGCCGCAAGTCAGCGTGCGCCGACGCGAGGGAAACGCTCGTTGATCGGAGATTGCCGTGATTGACGTAAAATCCTCATTTCACTCATCGTCCGAACGTGCCGAACTGAATCAAATCGAAAGCAGTCGGAATTTGAGTGTTAAGGCCTGATTTCGGAAACCGTGGAACGCATTGGGCCAGTTTGCAGTAAACTGACGAGTCTCAATCGAGCTTCTTACAGCATGTCTTGGCTAACCCGAACCGGAAGTCTGTCGTTCAACGCAGGGGTAGACCCGAGAGCATTGCCGCCACATCTCGCCGAGTGCCTGCGGAATGTTCATGCGAGTACGGTCGAGATTCGTGGTAATTGCGTGGCTTTCACGGCGGGCATGTTTCGTCTTGTGAGCAACTGGAACGTTCTCGTCCCATTCGGGTCGGGAGACCTAGCCGTCGATGCTGACTTTCGACAAATTCGCTATCGGGTGAGCATTCGGCAGCTCGTTCTGATTGGGACGGTTATGGTTGGAGTCGGGGCCGCGTTTATATTGATGTCTCATGTCTGGCAGCCACTTCTGCTTTTGCCTCTTATGTGGCTATGGTTGGTCGGAGTCAATGTTGCATTGGGCATTTTTCGGTTTGAGCGCTTCGTCGCTCGCGCCATAGCGACCGCTCCCATCTCGCCGCACCAATAGCCCCGTTGGATACATGTCTCCCCAAGTGGTTGGCGAAATATCGCGATTTCACTCATAATCCTTTTCAGAGAAGTGTCGGTAAAATCCTAATTCCGACGTGCCAGTGCGCGTTTGATATGAAGAACTCCAAAGTAAACGACGGCTAGGGCTGGAATCGAGCAGACGAAAAAAACAGCGATCAGGAAG
>DATJWZ010000135.1:0-25471 GCA_035500795.1 Candidatus Eiseniibacteriota bacterium
GAAACACTCCACTCCCCATTCGCGGAGGATGATATCCAGATCGGTGCCGCCGAAGAACCCGCTGTACCGATGTCATCATCTTTGGACAACTACCGAGAATTGCTGTCATGCCACGGATAGGGATGCGATGTTTCGCAACTACCTAGTCGTCTCTCTTACGGATGCGACAGCAACCCATGACTACCAAGATCGAGGATTTGGGACGATGCCCGATGTGCTCATGGATGCGGTTTAGTCCACAATAGGGCCCTGCGCTTAACTCCATGAGTGTGGGGGCAGCAGATCGGGTACAGACAGGAAAGGCGACAGTGGGAGGCGGTGCGGTTACCCGTGATTACCTGAATAATCTGGCACGGGTACTCAGGTGTTCTTCGCAAGAACGATCCCTCCCAATGCCTAACCAAATTCCCTGTGGCGCGGGTAGAATATGGGATGACGCAAAAAAGGCGGCGCATTCCACCGCTCTCGACCAAAGTTTCCAAGCGTTCCGCGGTCGTGCATCTCGGAATCCTCTTTGTTGTCAACGATCGTGTTCTAGTCGAGTCCACCCAACTCTCCGAGGCTGAATTGGGCGCTGAGTTTGCCGATCACCGGCGCGGGCACGAAGCATTCTGGTCTGAACTACAGCACGAGGGCCGAGTGCCGCGTGATCAAGAGTATGTTGAATTTCCCCGCGGCCGTAGCGTCTTCAATCGCCTGACCGGTCGCCATGTCTTGTACTTGGACAAATGCATTATCAAGAGACTGGACTTGGTCCGGGAGATCAAGCGACAGCTCCAGCTTCCTGCGCGCGTGGAGATCTCGACGGATCCGCATTATCGCTGTCCGGTCTGTCTCTCCGGGAGTATTCTTTGAGGAAGCCAAGCCAACATCGCAGCTCGTTAAAATCACCGCGCGTGGACCGAGTTGGGAGCGTATTTATCGTCACTGGGCAGTTGAGGACCTGCTTGGGCTGCAATCAGCTAATGACCCGAGAAGCATCCGCGCAGCACTCTCCCGCGGTTTGTTGTCCCGTCGAGCCCGGGATTGAACTTCGCGGACGCGTGATACTTAGCCCTGCCCAGGCTTGAGAACTCAGATTCAACGCAGAGGAGGCCCAAAGGTGTCGTGTGCAGTCGTTCTCGATGATTTCTCCCTGCGAGCTGTTCTTAAACGCCCTACTCATACTGTGCGTAAAAATCCGCCAGGCGGCCGACAATTTCGAAGGATCCTGGTCTTAGTAGACGTGCTTGCTTCGTCGGAGCGTGCCTGATATTAAGGCCTGTCTCTCACAAGGATTGGAGATAGCAACCTCTATGGACGCACGATCAAGCAATCACGACGTGTTAATCGAAGTGATGGTAAACGGCAGGTATTATCCATCGGTCCAGATCCGCCATTTGAGCGAGTCGCTTCATGATTTCGACGTTCGCATCACCGACTCTCAGGTCGGAACGATAGCTCTAACCGAGGACCTGAACCTCGAACTCCGATCAAGCACTGGTTGGTGCTTGGCCACTCTGGCTGGTCTGAAGAACACCCTTGCACAGCACTCAAGTTTCCCTCGGCCTTTGGATGTGCCGAGCTCGTCCGAGATGGCCGAACTGAAGCTGTTCGCAACTTCGCGTGATCATTCGCAAGCACGACATCGCTTGGGAAGAGCTGAAGGCCTCCTCGCTTACGACCGATGTGTGCGCAGAGTCAGAGCCGTACTCGGCGAGGCAGCAATTGCTTGTACACCGTGCGGCGGAGTCTTTATCGTGCGCGACCGTGAACGGGCAAGAACAATTCTCTTACGTGCTGGTTTCCTGGTAAGCCCGATGAGCCCCGGTGCCTTGATAGAGACCTTCAGCGGATCCACGATCTATTTGCTGGAGCGCCGGTGATTACTAAACTTCATTTGAAAGACTCTTCATTGGTGGGCTTCGGGAAGCCAAAGACTTGGCCGACGCAAACCCGTTCGGGATTCGGACGGTTGTGAGCGCGTGCACGGAGAAGATTCAATCTTTGAGCCCAGACATCACCTACGTTCAGCTCCCCATGCTGGATGCGCAATCTTTGTCGTTCGGAGTTTTTGATCAGGTGACGCGGACGATCGCTCAAAAAAATTCCAACGGGTCGGATGTTGATTCATTGTGCTGCGGGCTTGTCGCGATCGCGGGTTATCAGTGTCCTTTATTTTGACCTGGTGGCGTATCAGAGTTTTGATTTGGCCCTCGACGATTCTATACATCCGGAAGCGATGCTGTTGCAGCCGAGTCACTAAGTCTAAGAGCCGAGAAGTTAGATTGACGGTGAATGAGAAGGATTGGTAGTCGATCACTTTAAGGCTGCATCTTTGGCGAGTCCGATTTTTGAAGCTTTACCAGCTTTTGCAGTTCATCGAGTATGGTCGGTTTGTCCGCGGCGAACGCTTGAATGACTTCAGCAGCGAGCAGGGCATCGTCGTTTCTTCCTGCACGGAAATAGGAGTTGCAGAGCATAAGCAACGCACCCGGATCCGCAGTGCGGGATTTTTCGAGATAGTGGACGGCTTCCGGCCATCGCTGCTGCTGATATCGAATGCTGCCCATTCCGATAAGAGCCAGAGTTTCGGAGGAATCGAGAGCGAGAGCGGACTGGAATGCCTGTTCCGCTTCAGGAGTTTCTCCGGAAGAAAGTTCGACCATACCGAGAAACGCCGCGATCCGCGCCGATTTCGGCGCACGCGTGCGAGCAACGCTCAACATGCGTTTCGCGTCGTCTTTACGCCCCATGCTGTAGTACATCGTTCCGAGCAGATAGTGTGGCTCGCCGCGATCGGGGAGCTTTGCTACAGGCAAATTCGCGAGAAGTTGCAGGGCGTCCTGTTCATGGTTGGCTGCGAGGAGGGGCTTGACTCGTTTCCAGGCTTCTTCCTCTTCCGGTCCCTTCAGATCGGCGGACGTATCAACCCGTCCGGTCATCGCCGAGAAGAGTCTCATCTCGTGTTGTGCCTGAGCAGTTTGTCGAAGCTGACGGTAAGCCCTCCCAAGCTGGAAATGAGCCTGAATCAACGAAGGCTGCAAAGCAACTGCGCGCTGAAGGGGAATGATGGCGGCGTCAAATTGACCTAGCTCTACCAGCGCTCGGCCCAGGCCGTAGTAGGTTGGACCATTAGCATACGCCCGGGCCAAGGCTTCTTTGTAATTGTCTCGCGCCGTTTCCCAGTCGTTCAGGTTCGCATAGGCCTCGGCCAAATAAAAGGAGGCTTGTCCATCGCCTAGATTTTTCTTCACTGCGGTATCCAAGCTAGCCGCAGCGGATTGGAAATCTGTCAGATCGAGCTGAGTTTTGCCGATTTCGAAATCGATTCGCGGAAGGCCGGGATTGAGGCGGCGGGCTTTCAGCAGCATGTCGAGTCCCTGCTTGCGGGTTTCGATAGTAGCGGTGAGGTATTCTCCATATTTCTGACAGATTTGTGGATCGTCGGGAGCGATGTTCGCTGCCTGCGCAATCGTTTGCCGGGCGCGATCCAGATCCGACTGCATGAAGTAGGACTCGGCCAGATAGTAGAGAGGTTTGATTTTGGGTCCGCTGCTGAGGCTCGCCTTGAAGTTCTCCGCCGCTATTCTCCAATTCTTCTCGCGAAAATAGATCATGCCCAGCTCGAAGCGAATGTCGGGATCATCGGCATCGCTGCCCAGTGCTTTCTCATAAAGCGCCTGAGCTGCGGGCAGATTTCCTTCTTCGACGAGTTGCCTTCCTTGCTGGAGAATCGCCCTCCGATCAGGGTTCGCCTGCGCAGGCAGCAGGGAAGACAACAACAGAAATGCAAGCAAACCCCTCATTTCATCCGGATGGTATCACCGGAATCTTCGGATGGCGCGCTCTTCCTTGCTAGTTTGTAACGAGAGACGTGATAAGCTGCAGCGGCGAAGGCTTTGCAGGGTCCTCGAAAAATGCGTGCACTCATCCTCGTCGTGATCGGCGCGGGAATGCTGGTCGCGGGATCTTCCGAAACCTCTCCGCCAGCAATTCGATTCGAAGAGATAGCGACGAAGTCAGGGCTGAACTTCACGACGTCCAGTTCCCCTACTCCCAACAAGAATCAAGTCGAAACGATGGTCGCAGGCGTCGCGCTGCTCGATTACGATAACGACGGTTACCTCGATATCTTCCTCGTCAATGGCGCCGCAATTCCATCGCTAAGGAAAGAATCTCCCGCTTACTGGAACCGCCTGTATCACAACAATCACGACGGTACTTTTACCGATGTCACAGAGAAGGCTGGCGTGGCGGGATCGGGCTATGGGATGGGAGTTGCGATCGGCGACTACGACAACGATGGGTGGCCAGATATTTTCGTGGCGAACGTTACCAGTAACCAGCTACTTCATAACAATCGTGACGGCACTTTTACCGACGTGACAGTAAAGGCGGGACTGCAAGGCGCAACTCTCGACGGGGAAAAAATGTGGTCTGTCGGCGGTGGCTGGTTTGATTACAACAACGATGGTCTTCTTGATCTGTTCGTCGTCAACTACTGCAAGTGGGAAGTAAACAAGGACCCATACTGCACGATCGGCGGCGGAGTCCGCGGCTATTGTCATCCGAAATACTACGCTCCGACCCACAATTCGCTGTATCGCAACAACGGGGATGGAACGTTCACCGACGTGTCAGACGAAACCGGAATTGCGCCACAATTCGGCAAAGGGATGAGCGTATCGTTTGCGGACTATGACGGCGACGGTTTTCTGGATGCCTTTGTGGCGAACGATACAACCCGCAATTTCCTTTTCCACAATCTTGGCGGAAAGAAATTCGAAGAGGTCGGCGAATTAGCCGGTGTGGCCTACGGTTCGAATGGCAAGGCACTCTCGGGCATGGGATCGGACTTCCGCGACGTGAACAACGATGGCCGGGCTGATATCTGGCATACGGCCGTGGAGTTCGAGACGTTTCCGCTCTATGAGAACCGTGGCCGCGGAGAGTTTGCCGATGTTACGGTGAGCGGCGGACTGGCACGCGTCACTTCACAGATGTCAGGGTGGGGAAATGGAATCTTCGACTTTGACAACGACGGCTGGAAGGACCTGTTTGTTGCGCGTTCCAACGTCCTGGATAACATCAGCCAACTCGTGGCGGAGCGGGAATATCCGGAGCGCAACTCTGTTTTTCGCAATCTGGGCAACGGGAGATTCGAAGATGTCGCTGCCGAAGCCGGTGACGATTTTGAGAGAGCGGCTGCTCACCGCGGAGCTGCATTCGGCGATATCGATAACGATGGACGGGTCGATGCTGTCGTCACTGTACTGAACGGACCGGTCAAGGTATTTCATAACATCTCCAGCGAAAAGAATCACTGGATTCTTCTCAAGCTCGAGGGAAGCAAGAGCAATCGAATGGGGATTGGCGCGCAGATTCGAGTTACGACTGAGGACGGACATGTGCAGTGGAATGAAGTCACCACTGCGGTTGGTTATGCATCGTCAAGCGATAGCCGCGTGCATTTCGGCGTTGGCTTGAATCGGCATATCAAGGAAATTGAGATTCGCTGGCCCAGTAGCATCCGGCAGGTCATTCAGAATGCAGACGTGGATCAAATCCTGACGATCCATGAAGGGAGCAGGTAGAGGCTGATCATTTGACGACTAAATCCCTCCAATACGCGGTGCCCGCTTCGTGGCCGGGAATCAGGACGCGCTGATACAGCCTGAGCACAACGTCCTGCCCCGCGTATTTCAATACATCGATATCAATATCTTGCCAGCTCTGTGCCGCCGCGACTCCTTCGATCAGATTGTCGAGAACTTTGTCGTCGTTCACATAAACCTGCAGCTGCCACGTCCGTCCAGGATCGACCCCGGCTTTGAAGGTGAAAACCGGGCTGCTGCTCAAGTGAATCTTTCGCTTCAGAATGGTTCCTCGCACTTCATCTCTGGGTACGTTGCCAACACGTCTCCGTCGAGAAAAGTGATGCCGCGAATTCCCGGCATGCCTCCGCCTGCACCGCCGAAGCCTGCGCGCTCCAAGGTCCAATCCGGATTCCAGTAACGCATCAGGTCTGCAAGGTGGAAGAGCTCGGCAGGCTGAGTCTGAGGTTCCTGCATCGATATGCGAAGAGTATTTCCGTCGTCGCCGGCACCGTGCGCCCGCACGATAGCGATTCCCAACTTCGCTGTGCGCTTTGCTAACTCACTGATGCTTTCATCCACCGGTGGGGTTAATTGCAAAGGGCCCATCTCCGATCCCTTAATGCGGTCGTGGAGTTCGACTACCTGTTCCGCCGGCAAGGCCTTCATGCCCCACATCGCAGCTACGACAGACTCCGCGTTGGCGGCATTACAATCCGCATCGGCGAAGTCAGCAGCGTGAGTAGCCAGTTGAATCGTCTTCTGGAAGTCACCGCCACCGAACCACACGCTCGTTGCCACGAAGCCGCCATTGACGACGGCATTGTTCGTGGCGGGATACTCAATACCCCAGCGCTCATCGATGGCTCGAAAGATCTCCTCGGGACCGCTGCCGGCGTCCGCCATTTCGATGATCATCTGGAGGCATTTACGATATGGCGAATCAGGATGAATCAGGGCCGCCGCTTTGCGCACCACGATGTGCGGATCCTTCTCGAAAAAAGCGATGCTGATCATTCCCGAGATGAAGACGGCTCCATCGGTTCCTTCTGCATAGCCGTTGATGTGGCCGAGGCGGCGCGCCAATTCGGCCGCCACGTTCGGCATCCCCGGATTGAGAGCGCCGTAAACGTCGCTGCTGAACTGTGGACCAATGGTCCACCAGAGCTTGTTATAGCGGGGGTGTCCTGTGTCTGGTGGCTTGACGCCTCGTTTCAACAGCAGCAACGCCTGCTCGCTTGATCCCCAAGAGCCCGCATTGTTTTCCAACCACTGTTCGCCGAGTTGTTCCACGCTCAAGCTGATTCCGTATTTTTCGAAGGCGCGGATGGCGACCATTTCGTAGTAGTAATCGTCGTCTACGGGTGCATAACCCGGAAGGTGACTTAACGGCGTCTGCGGCAACACCGAGGCGGGCTTGTGCTCGAAGCGCCCACCAGTTCTCTGGGCAATCATTTGTGCGGTCCATATGGCTTGGACGCGATCGAGATATTCCGCGTGTGAGAGTTCGACGTTTCTCGAGTGGGGGGTTGGTTGCGAATCGGGAGACTGGCCCAATGCTAGCGCTGTGAACAACGCAGTCAGCCAAGCAATGCAGATACCTGCTTGGAGTTTGCGGGGCGGAATGTCATCGGCTACTTCGCGGGTTTGTGCAGACGCGGGAAGAAACAGTGGTGTGGACATATATTTTGAAACGTTTTATATTTGCCGCGGCATACGGTCGTCAAGGGAGCATTCTTATGAGAATTCATATCAAGTCTATCGCCGCCGCAACTTTGCTCGCAGGAGCCACTATGATTTCTGCCCAAGACTCTCGGTATCGTCCCGAGCGGCAGCAGATTCCCACGCCGGGCTGTCTGGTGATGAAGGGTGCGTGGGAGGGAGGGTCTACGGCTTGCGGCCAGAATGAGCACGATGCCTGGCTCGCTGATATTACCCACTGGCGCAACGAGCGTCGAATTCGCATTGGCTATAACGGTGACCGCTACGACCTTCCCGCTCTGAAGTGGACGCAGTCTAGTTTCTTTCAACCGCAAATGATGGCCGAGGATCGCTACTTCTACGATCCGGTCACGCACCGCTACACCGTCGACCGTTATCTCGACGACCTGGAGAAGCGCTATGGCGGAATCGATGCCGTGCTCATTTGGCCGACCTATCCGAATATGGGAATCGACAACCGCAATCAGCACGACATGATCCGCTCGATGCCGGGAGGCGTGGCAGGCGTGCGCCAGATGATTGCAGATTTTCATCGACGCGGGGTGCGTGTGCTATTCCCAATGATGATGTGGGACCAGGGCACGCGCGATCCCGGCATGTCGTGGCCCGATGCGATTGCCAGCCTGATGGCTGAGGTTGGCGCCGACGGGATCAACGGTGACACGCAGGATGGCGTGCCGCTGGCGTTTTCGTCAGCCGCGGACAAGACCGGGCATCCCCTGGCATTTGAGCCGGAGGGTGGCCCTTCCGATGAAGCGCTCGCATGGAATGTGATGACGTGGGGACAGTACTCTTATCCATTCGTGCCCATGGTGGACAAGTACAAGTGGCTCGAACCGCGTCACATGGTGAACATCTCGGACCGGTGGAAGCGCGACAAGACCGACAATCTGCAGTTCGCCTTCTTCAACGGCGTGGGCTGGGAAAGTTGGGAGAACATCTGGGGCATCTGGAATGGTGTCACTCCACGCGACGCCGAGGCCACACGCCGCGTTGCCACGATTGAACGTGCGGTCGCCCCGTTTCTGATCAGCAGCGGTTGGGAGCCCCTGGTGCCGATGCTTCGTTATGGAGTGTATGCCAGCCGCTGGCCAGTGCGCGAGCAGACCGTATGGACCATCGTGAATCGCAATGAGTACAACGTGGAAGGTCCGCAGATCGAGCTCGCGCCCGTCGAGGGCATGCACTACTACGATCTCTATCATGGCGTTGAATTGACACCCGTGAAGAGCCAAGCGGGCGGAATCGAACTGTCGTTCGTGATTGAGGCGCATGGCTTCGGAGCGTTGCTCGCTTCCCCTACTGTACCGGAGGCGGGCATCCAGAAACTGATGTCCACCATGAAGGGTATGTCTGCGACGCCACTAGCCAGTTATTCGCATGAATGGAAAGTCACGACGCAACAGATTGTGCCGATCGCTGCGACGAAGCCGCCATCGGGAACTCCCGCGGACATGGTGAAGATTCCGGCAGCGGATTTTGATTTCCGGGTGCAGGGCATCGAGATTGAAGGGTTCGACGATATCGGCGTGGATGTGCAGTATCCGTGGGAAGATACGCCGCGCCGCTTTCACGATCATCCCATGCAGGTGAAGCCGTTCTGGATCGACAAGTATCCGGTAACGAATGCGCAATTCAAGAAGTTCGTGGATGCCACGCACTATCATCCGCAGGACGATCTGAACTTCTTGCGCGACTGGAAAGACGGCACGTATCCCACCGGATGGGAGAACAAGCCGGTTACGTGGGTCTCGGTCGAAGATGCACGCGCATACGCGGCCTGGGCTGGAAAACGACTACCCCATGAGTGGGAGTGGCAGTATGCGGCCCAGGGAACTGACGGACGTATCTATCCATGGGGCAACTCGTGGGATGCGGAGAAAGTTCCGACAGCGGACAAGGGCCGCACAATGCGTGGGCCGGACGCGGTCGATGCCCATCCTCAAGGCGCCAGCCCGTTCGGGGTGATGGACCTTGTGGGCAACGTGTGGCAATGGACCGAGGAATTTCAGGACGAACACACGCGCGGCGGGATTGTGCGCGGGGGCAGCTATTACCAGCCGCAAGGCTCAATCTGGTACTTCCCGCAAGCCTACAAACTCAATGAACACGGCAAACTGCTGATGATGGCGCCGAGTATGGATCGTTCCGGAGGTCTCGGCTTCCGCTGTGTGGAGGATGCAGAGTAGGATGGAACGCGTGCTGCTTCTGCAAGCTGGAAGCCGCATGGTGTTTCTATGAATCCTCCGGTGACAATGCGTCAGATTGCGGAGCGGGCCGAAGTGTCCATCGGCACCGTTTCCCATGTCATCAACGGCACGGCCAAGGTCCGGGAGAAACTACGGCAACGCGTGCTCGAGGCCATTCGTAGTCTGGGGTACCAGCCCAGTGAATTGGCGCGAGGCCTTCGCAAGAATCAGACGAGCATGCTGGTCATGATCATTCCAGACGTGACCAACCCATTCTTCCCTGGCGTGGTGCGCGGAGTGGAGGATGTTGCCTACAAGAGCTCGTTTCGTCTCGTGCTTTGCAATACCGACAACGACCGGCGCAAGGAGATCTCGTACCTGAATGAAATGCGTTCGTATCGTCCGGCGGGATGGCTGGTGATTCCGTCGGTCGATAGCGAAATCGCTGCGCACTTCAAAATACACGTGCCGGGGCCGCCCGTAGTGTGTATTGACCGTCAGGCCCAGGGATGGAAGGGCGACGTGGCGGTGGTAGATAACGAAGAGGGCGCCTACAGCGCAACACGGCACCTGTTGCGCCTGGGACATCGTCAGCTAGCCGTGATTACGGGCCCACTACATCTGGCCAACGCGGTCGAGCGACTTGCCGGATTCAAACGTGCCCTTTCGGCGGCGAAAGTACCGATTGAAGCGGATTACATTCAAGAAGCCCGATTTGACCGTGACAGCGGATATCACGCCGCGAAGCGCTTGCTTCGCATGTTGCCGCGGCCAACAGCGATTTTCGCCTGCAATGACCTGATGGCTCTGGGCGTACTGATGGCCACACGCGAACTGGGAATCCAATGTCCCGAGGAGTTATCAATCGTTGGGTTTGACGATCTCGATTTCGCCGAGTTCACGGCTCCGGCGCTCACCACGGTGCATCAGCCCGGTTACCAACTGGGCACCGCAGCAGCACGTTTACTACTGGAACGAATTGCTGGTTCCACACAGGATCCGCAGCGACTGGTGCTGCCGACGGAACTAAGGGTCCGCCAATCTGTGGCAGCACCTCATGAGAAACCAGTTCTGTCCCGGAGAGAGCGACGCGGGGCAGCAATGGAACTCCGGTAAGCTGAACGATCGTTGCACACCTATACTGGCGCAGCTCTTGGATAGCGATTGTGAGCGAAATCGTTTTTTCTTGACAACGTTTGGCGGGCAGAACTAAACTTCGTCCGCGTTTGAAACGTTTCAATTTGTTGCGGCCTTTGTACTGCTTCGGTGAGGCTTGCTTTCCCGCTTTACGGCAGCACTCGGCATCTCAGGAGGATTCTTATGCGTCGTGACCGTGGCGTTCTGCTTTGCGCCCTCTGCATCCTCTCCACTGCTTTGTTCGCGCAGGTGGTAATCACCAGTACCATCGTTGGCACCGTCACCGATCCGCAGGGAGCCGTTATTCCCGAAGCCAAGGTGACGCTGAGGAACGTCGATACTGGCGTCCAGCGGAGCGCATCCACCAACGCCGCCGGCGAGTTTCAGTTTCCGAACCTCCTCTCCGGCCGCTACAGAGTCGAGGTGGCGAAGGAAGGTTTTGCGAAGGCGGTCTCCACCGATGTGCCGGTCGAGAACGGCACCACCAAGCGCGTGAACTTCTCGCTGAAGGTCGGCCAAACGGAACAGGTCGTGGAGGTCTCCAGCGCGGCTGCCCTCCTCAAGACCGATGACGCTAACGTTTCGGGTGTCATCGAAAATAAGTTCGCCGGCGACCTGCCGATCGAAGGGCGCAACTACCTCAACTACGCGCAGATCTTGCCCAACTTCAACAGCGGTACCGGCGACACATCGCGCCTCGCTTGGGGACTTGCCTCCGCTACGATGCCGGGTGCAATGCAATTGAATGTGGGTGGTACGGAGTATGGCGTCGGGTACTACGTCGACGGGCTGAACAACAACGACAACTGGGTGGAAGGTCCGGTCATGAACGTGAACCAGGACACCATCCAGGAGGTCAAAGCGGAAGTTTCCAACTACTCGGCCGAATACGGCCGTGACGTGGGTCAAATCGACGTGACTTCGAAGTCTGGTACGAATGCCCTGCACGGAACTGTCTATGACACGTTCCAAAATTCTGGCATGAATGCGGTCGATCCCTACAGTAAGTACCAGGGCATCCCGCGAAGCGCTTATCACCAGAATCAGTATGGATTCACGATTGGCGGCCCGGTCATCATCCCGAAGGTGTTCAATGGGAAAAATAAATTGTTCTTCTTCGGATCGTTCGAGCGCCTGCGCAACCGTGGAGCGCACCAGTACACCGCATACGTTCCCACGGATCTGGAGCGCAAGGGAGATTTCAGCGAATGGCTGACTCGCTTCCCGGTAGATCCCACGCAATGCGACGGTTCCGCGAACGCCCCGGCAAACTGCCGCTACGTAGTCTATGACCCGAGCACCTACAACCCCGCAACCGAACTGCGGCAGCCCTTTGCCAACAACGTAATTACCAATCCAAGCGCGGCCGCTCTAACCTATCTCTCACATTTTCCCGAGCCCAATGGCTACTCATCCCCCGCCATCGGCAACTTCAACAACTATTCCGGCAGCTACACCTCTGGCCTCAACAACAACAACTACACCATCCGTGGTGACTACACCTTCACCAGTCGCGACAACATCTATTTCCGCTGGCTCCGTGACGATGGCAGCGTCATCAACGAGGGCGGCCTCGTTCCTGAACTGAACATGAGCAACGGTCCTCTGCACCGTGTGAATACTTACCAGGTTCACTACGTGCATGCCTTCACGCCTACGTTCACCAACGAGTTCAATGTCAGCTGGACCAAGGGCTACAACTTCAGCGACGACCCGGCACAAGCCAACCGGTTCTCTCAAACCTCGTGGATTCACGATTTATTCCAAAATTCCTCCACGAACATGGCGGGATTTACGTCGTACGATAAGAGCCTGTTCAACATCAACAATGACGCCACTTTCAGCGTCAACCTGGGATGGGATCCTAGCTACTTTGGAAATGATCTGAGCCTGGGATCCACCGAATATTGGTATCAGTACGTCCCCATCTTCCAGCTGTCTGACAACCTGGCAAAAGTCATTGGCCGTCACACGCTGAAGTTTGGCTATTACATGGCCCGGCGGAGTGAGCGCGACAATGACGTGGTCCGTTCCGTCTACTTTGCCGGCAATTACACCAGCAAAGGGCCAAACATCGGCGACGGCTCGGGCTTCAACACGATTGCCGAATTTGAAACCGGATTCGTTACCCAGATGGGACAGCGAACTCCCGTTTCCAGCGGCGACGCCAGCCTTTACTTCGGAATGCCAGAGTACTCGATGTACGTTAACGATTCATGGCAAGCCACGCGCAAGCTAACTCTGAACCTTGGCCTGCGTTACGACCTCCCCATCCCCGCCTACTCGGAGAATAGCTACTGGGGCGTTCTCGACCAGACCTATCCGGGATGGCGCATGATTATGCCGGGGCTGACTCCTGGAACCAGCAACCACCCCTTTTCGGCGGACAAAAAGGATTTCGCGCCGCGCATTGGAGTGGCATATCGGCTCAATGACAAAACCGTAGTCCGCAGTGGATACGGAATTTTCTACGAGTCGGGCCGCTTCAAGTTCCTAGATCAAATGTTCTGGAACTCACCTGGTTACGGCGGCCAGACATACACATCGGCCGCCATGGTGCCCGATCCGGCACAAACCTTCTATACGATGTCAGATATCTGGCCGGCCGCTCAGACAGTTGACCGGGGAGCTTGGCCTGTTCCGCTGGGCACAGATGGTGGAACCTTGGGTTTTTGTGTTGGCTGCAACTACGCGACGACTGATGCGAAAACCTGGGTCACGCCCTACGTTCAGCGGTGGAGTCTCGATGTGCAGCGCGAACTGGGAAAAGCTGTTGTGGCAACCCTCGGTTATGTGGGTTCCAAGGGCACGCACCTACCGATTCAGTACGACTTGAATCTGCCCGCACAAGGCACTTACTTCAATTCCGTCGATTTCTATAACGCACGTCCGCTCACTGCCGTGGTGCCTGGGCGCTGGGACGGCATTAACACGGTTCGCGCGATTCGCGACAATAACTACAACGCACTGAATGCCGAGTTGAAGACTCGTGCCTGGCACGGCTTGACCAGCCAGGTTTCGTACACGTGGTCGAAGCAGATGGACGATTATTTCGGCGAGAGCGGTGAGGGTGGGACCCGTCCGCTCGGCGGTCAATGGCATCCGGAGTGGGGTTACGGTCCTTCGGATGCGAACCATACCAACCGGTTCGTAGCCGCCTTTACGTACCAATTACCCGGAAAGTCGCTGCAAAATCGGATTCTGCGAGAGGTAGCCGGGTATTGGCAGATCAGCTCGATCAATACGTTTGAGTCGGGTGCGCCGGTGACCGTTTGGAACAGCTACACCAGTTCTTACGATTACATGGGCGATGTTCCGGACCGAACCTGCGACGGAAATCTCTCACGCGGAGACCGGAGCTTCACGCATTATTTCAACACCGACTGCTACGTGGAGCCTGCTGCGAGCACCGATCCAACCCTCATCAATCAGGGAATCACCAATTATGCCGTTCATCGCGGCAACGAACGGCGGAATAGCCTGAGGGGTCCAGGAATCAATAACTGGGATATGGCACTGCAACGGTCTTTCCCGGTTTTTGGCGAAGGCCGGCAATTAGTGTTCCGCGCCGATGCATTTAATGCTTTCAATCACACCCAGTGGGCAACCATTAACAACTATGACGACCGCCAGGTAAATCCGGAGAGCCAGTTCGGATGGGTCACTAGCGCGCGGCCGGGACGTTTGATCCAGCTGAACATGAGGTTTGTTTTTTGAGGGACGGCATGGCGCGGGCAACCTCCCCATCGCCCGTGTCATGCCGTTGCGCCGGCGATTGTCTGGATCTTCATTGAGGAGGCCATGTACCAACCCGAGGCGTATGCCGTTGCGCTATTGTTCATGATAGTCAGCATGTTGTGCTGGGGGTCTTGGGCCAACACCATGAAGCTGACGGCCGGGTATGCGTTCCAGCTTTTTTATTGGGACTATGTCATCGGCGTCATCCTGGGAAGCCTGATCTGGGGATTTACCCTCGGCAGCGTAGGCGGCAGCCCGCTCGCATTCTTGAGCAACATTCAGCAGGCTGATTCCTCGCATATCCTCTACGCTCTCGCAGGTGGTGTCGTCTTTAACATAGCCAACTTGCTCCTGGTTGCTGCGATCGATATTGCCGGGCTCGCCGTCGCCTTCCCGGTCGGCATCGGGCTGGCGCTGGTTGTCGGAGTGCTCCTTAATTATGGAATCGCCCCCAAGGGCCATCCTGGATTGCTTTTCGGAGGCATGGCCCTGGTGGTGTTGGCGATAATTCTTGACGCGCTTGCCTATCGTCGTCGCGATTCGGAACAACGCTCTATTACGGCTCGCGGAATCTGGATCAGCATTGTGTGCGGAATTCTGATGGGCAGTTTCTATCCTCTGGTGACCAAGGCCATCAGCGGGCCGGCATCACTCGGCCCTTACTCGGTCGCTTTCTTCTTTTCTCTGGGGGTCGCTGTTTGCGCAATTCCCGTGAACTATCTGTTCATGAGAAAGCCACTTACCGGAGGAGCGCCCGTCAATATGTCGGGATATTTTGAGGCGAAACCTGCCTGGCATGTCTGGGGCGTGATCGGTGGGGTGATCTGGTGTACTGGTACGATTTTCAATCTCGTCGCGTCGCACGCCCAAATCATCGGGCCGGCTGTTTCGTATGCGATCGGTCAGGGCGCAACCATGGTTTCGGCACTGTGGGGCGTTCTCATCTGGAAGGAGTTTGTGAATGCTCCGCCGGCCTCACGCAAGCTGATTCCGGCCATGTTCCTGTTCTTCCTGTTCGGCCTGGGGTCGATCGCGATTGCGCCGATAGTCGGGCATTAGGCTGGATCAAAAGTTATGTCCAAGCCCATCGTCGTGGTTGGCAGCATTAATCTGGATCTGGTAGCTGCAACGAAGCGTATCCCGATTGCCGGCGAAACCGTGACCGGACTTTCTTTTCGTACATTTCCCGGTGGAAAAGGAGCGAACCAGGCAGTCGCCGCGGCACGTCTGGGTGCTGCAGTATCCATGATCGGGAAACTTGGAGAGGACGCCTTCGGAATTGAATTAAGAAATAATCTCATCGTGGCAAATGTGGATACAGACGGAGTCGGGATCGTGCCGAGTTTTTCCGGTGTGGCTCTCATTACGACGGATGAAGTCGGTCAAAACGCCATTACGGTCGTTGCCGGCGCAAACGGCTATGTATCGCCCGGCGATCTCGATGCCAACCTCGATCTGATTCGTAACGCCGGGTTTTTACTGACCCAGCTGGAAATCCCGCTTGAAACGGTGGAGCGCCTTGCCGAGATCGCGTCTGCGAACAAAATTCCGTTGATGCTGGATCCCGCGCCCGCTCGGCCTTTGCCGGTATCATTGCTGAAACGCGTTGACTGGCTAACGCCGAATGAAACGGAGACCTGCATTCTGACCGGCCTGCCTCCCGGCGAGCTCGGCGAGGCTTCGTTAGAAGAAGCAGCACAGAAACTGCTCGTCGCGGGATGCCGCAACGTCATTCTGAAACTCGGGGGCAAGGGTTGCTATCTCGCACTTTCGGATGGCACGCGCCGATTCGTGCCCGCATACACAGTCAAGGCAATTGATACAACCGCGGCCGGGGATGCGTTTAACGGAGCTTTTGCAGTAGCGCGGATGCGACGCGAAGACCCGGTGGAATGTGCGTTCTGGGCATCCGCCGTGGCAGCCATTTCGGTCACTCGCGCCGGAGCCCAGGCCTCGATGCCTAGCGCGATGGAAGTCGATCGTTTTCTGGACGAAATGGGAAGTGTGAAAGCCGAAGGGTAATCCAACTTCTTCAGGCAGAGAGATCGGTCCGGTGAAAATCGCGCCCTTTTCGCTCGGGGCCGAGGCCGAAGACGACGAGCAACAATCCAATCACGGTTCCTTCGAACAGCGTCAAAGCCCAAGGATATCCTAGTCGTTTCTGCAACGCGTACTGGATGGAGACCGCAGGCGAGGCCACCAAAACTCCAAGCTGATAGACCAATCCTGGAAAAAGACTGCGCACTGCATCAGGGGCAAGTTCATTCAAGTGGGCGGGAATGATGCCAAACGTTCCCTGCACGCCTGTCTGCATCAGGCAAGCACCGATCATGAGCGTGATGGGTACAGCGCCGAATGCCCACGGATAGAGTGCAGTGAGGGAAACGCCGAGGGCCAACATGATTGCATATCGTCTTCCCAGAGATTCTGAAAGATGGCCAAACAGGGTGGAAGAGGCGATCGCGCAACTGTTGTAGATAACCGCGATCATGGAAACGGTTGACCGGGAGAATGCGTGGGCTGACTTCAAGAAATCCGGATAGAGATCCTGGGTGCCGTGGGAGAGGCACGACATGATCGTCATCACCAGGAGCAAATAACTGAAACTGCCGCGGTGCTTCCAGAGCACCCCAAACATTGACCGGATCGAGCCTTGCTTGTGCATTTGCCAAGCGGTGGACTCTGGAGCTTTCAAGGCAAGAAGCGTGATCAGAATGGCGATGCAAAAACCAACGCAAAACATAGCCCGCCAGCCAAAGAGAGGTAGCACGCTTTCCATAGCCAGCGCGGCGAGAAGATATCCGAGAGGATATCCACTTTGCATCAGGCCGGAAACCAGGCCTCGGCGCCGAATGGGTGCGCTTTCGACCGCGAGTGAAGCGCCGACGCCCCAGTAACCTCCCATGCCGATTCCATACAATGCGCGCAGTGCGGCGAACGTCGCATAGTTCGGAGCAAACGCGCTCAGCATGGTGACGGTGGAGAAGTAGAGCACGCAGCCGATCAGAGGAAGACGGCGACCGAAGCGGTCGGCGAGCGAGCCAAACAGGAGAGCGCCGACGGGCCGCATCGCCAGCGCGATCGAGATTGTCCAGACAATTGCTGCCTTGGCGACATGAAAATTGCCGGCGAGAGTGTCGACCAGGAAAATTACTACGAAGAAATCGAACGCATCCAGAACCCATCCCAAAACTCCGGCTCCGACGGCATACTGCCATCCGGGTGTCCTGGAGTTCTGAAAGGGAGAATCGATATGCATTCAGTTTTCATTTCCGCCCGATCCGTCAACACATCTGCGCAATGTAATGATCAGACTGTTCGGATTCAGTTTTTGGAACTGGCAGATACCTCAATATCTTTTACGCAGCGGAAGCCGAGCGTTCCCGCGCGGTCCTTGCTGGGGGCCATGAGCAACAGTTTGCCGTGCTGATCGAGGCGATAAGCCTCCGGGAAGTACCAGACCGATCCTTGAGGCTGATAGTAGCTGCCTCCGCGCAGAATTCCGCCGCGCGTGTGCTCATCAATAAATTCGTCGGTCCACTGCCAGACATTGCCGACCAAATCCTCAACGCCAAACGGACTCGCGCCCGTCGGATGAGCGCTGACCGCATCGGCGCCGCGCAAAACCCGTCCTTGGTCGGGAACTGGCACGACAGCAGCATCCCAATTGTTGCCCCATGGATAAAGTCTGCCGTCCGTGCCTTGCGCGGCATATTGCCATTCCCATTCATGGGGTAGTCGTTTTCCAGCCCAGGAGGCGTAGGCGCGAGCATCATCGAGCGAAACCCACGTGACGGGCTTGTTGTCCCAGCCGGAAGGATAGTTACCGTCTTTCCAGTCACGCAGAAAATTCAAATCATCTTTCGGATGGTACTGCGTCGCGTCGAGAAACTTCTTGAACTGGACGTTGGTGACGGGATACTTATCGATCCAGAAAGAATCGATGTGCAGTTGGTGTGAATGGTGTCGCCGCGGCGAATCTTCCCACGGATACTGCACGTCCACGCCAACTTCATTGAAGCCTTCGAGCTCGATTCCGGAAACTTTGAATGTGAAGTCGGCGGCAGGCACGCGAACCATACCATCGGGTGCGGTCGGGACAGTTTTCGTTCGATCGATCGGGACGATTTTCTGGGCCGCAAATTTCCACTCGGCAGAGTAGCTCGCCAGCGTGCGCGACGAGAGTTGCTTCATCCGCAATAGCAGCTTCTGCAAGCGTTCGTCATTTGCTTCGGGAGTTGCGAGAATTGCGCCGTAGCCGTGTGCCTCGACCGAAAAATAGAGGAATTGGTAGCTGCTTTCAGTCTCCGGCGTGATTTCGACGCCGTGCCAGAGATCGAAGTAATGCATTCCAGAATGAGTAGGGATGCGCAACTGACGGCCTTCGACGTCGTAGGATGTGCGATTGATGAGGGTCCACAGCGTGCTCTTGCCCTGTGGCCAGCGGCTGGCGAATATGCCCGCCTGTATGGTTTCGGCGTAAGGCTGCCACTCCGGGCTGATGAGGTAGGTGGCCATCGCACGCTCGATGGTAGCGACTCGCCGCAGCGCCTCGGCATCGCGCGGAGTAATCTCATTCCAGATTCCCCAAATGTTCTCCCAGCTTTCGTAGCCCGAGCCGTTGAAGAAAGCGTATTGCAAGTTATCGACCTTGCTGTGGTTCCAGCGGTCACAAACGTTGATCATGTGCCGCGGCTCCATCCACTTGAAGGCGCTTACCATCGGTGCAATGGGATATTGCCAGTAGCCCCACTCCATGGTGTTCCAAGCCAAAGGTTCAAACGGGGAAGGGAAGGCATGCTCTGGTTCGAGTGCCAGGGGATGTCCGACCGCGTCCGACGCCGTGCGGAAGACGCGCGGGATGCCGCGCAGGGTGTCACCATTCACGCCATCGGCACTGATCTCTGCCATCAACTTCGCCGTTGCGTCCCAGTTCGCCAAGCCGGGGTCGTGCGTGCCTTGGTCCCATGGCATAAAAGGGAAAAAAACTTTTACACCGCGACGGTGAAAATCCGCGACCATCTGCTTAACGCCCTCGATGCCACCGGGCATGGAGCGGACCATGTCGTACTGGTTACGGTTGTCAATGCCGATGTTGGGGTAGACCGGCCAGATGAGCACAGAATCGATGCCACCATAGCGCTGGTTGAGGTCGTCGAGATATTTGTCAACGGTGTAGTGTCTGGCCTGCACATCATAGAAGTAGCGGTCCTCGACCATCATCTGCGGTTGAATGAAGCTGGATTGTGTCCATTTCAACTCCGGGCGGTCATATTCCTGTGAGGAATAACCGGCACGGATGCGAGCGTCATTCCGCCAGTGGATAATGTCATCGAGCCAGAATTTGTAATCGGCAGGAGTACAGAGTTTCGGCGGTCCCGCGATGGGTTTCGTGGGGATGAGACAGTCCGGTCCCGGAATCTGATCGCCTTCCGGGGTGTAATGCGTATACTGCGCCGGAGCATTAGAAACCAGGAACAGCATCAAAAGAACGACAAGAAGCCGCTGGCGATACGCGAGGGTAGTCACTGTATGATCTTCTTCCGACTGAATCCTGCGATGAAAAAAGGTCGTGCGTGCAAAAGGAAGCGAAAACGCCGTAAGATTAAAACGTTTCAAAACTAAAGTCCAGCACGAAAGGCAATGGGAACTCTAGTAATGACCCGGCTTATGCTGAAACGAAAGGGTCCTCTCGTTCTGCCAGTGTTACTGTTGCTCGCTGTTTCGGGAGGGGCTCAAACCGAAACGCGGCCGTTCACCCACAATGGCTATAGCCGCCCTTATCTGATTCATCGACCCGCGAATGTTGCGGCTCATCCCGCAGTTGTCTTTATGCTGGGAGGGATCGGCAGCACGGCGAAGTCAGAGTCGCAAGAATTCAACTGGATCGCCGTTTCCGACAAAAATGGATTTCTCGTCGTCTTCCCCGAGCTTGTCGCGACCAATACCGATCAACCTGCGAACAAAAACAACATTACCTTTTGGGAGATGAAAGGCTCGCGTACGCATCGCTGGCCTGCCGGGGCCTTGCCCGTCGACGACGAGGGCTACCTGATGGCGGTTCTCAAAGATGTCTTGCACCGAGATCATGGCAATGCGCGACGGGTTTTCTTCGCAGGTTTTTCCAGTGGATCGGGCGCTGCGCAATTGCTGGCTTCAAGACATCCCAAAGAGATCCGTGGAGTGTTTGCGGTTGCTACGCCACTGATGGACCCTCCGCCGCGCCTTACTCGGCCTGTTCCCATTTTCTACATCCATGGCGACCGCGACGTGCAGTTCACCGCTTTTGAGGCGAACAGCCCCAGGTTCGCGACCACACCGCACGGAAACTGGGTGACCTGGGGATATCTCGACGACTGCCATATTCAGACTGCCAAGAAAACAGAGTGGGGTATTCAGCTTTCGTGGCAGCAGTGTAAGCAAGGCGTTCCCGTCATTGCCGATTTGATCGCCGATTTCGGCCATGCATGGGCGGGCAGCGAGAGCGAAAACCGGAAAGAGAGCGCGAGGCTGAACCTCGACTTCACCGACATGGCGTGGGAATTTTTCTCGGGACTGTCCAGCAAACAGCGCTAAAGCCTTTTCAACTGCTCTGCGGGTACTTTGCTATGGCACTCGCCACACCGTGTCGAGCACGGTGCCATCGATCCACTTCACAATGGCGACGGGGCGATCTCCACGTTTGGGGCGCTGCGGTCTTCCGCCGCAGATGCGTTCAACCTCGGCCTTGATTTCCGGCAATGGCCGGATGGGGAGTTTCGATCCGCGAACAGCGTCGAACAAATCCTCGCGCCGCGGATTGATGGCGATGCCACGTTCGGTGACAATGACATCGATCAATTCTCCGGGCCCGCAGAGGGTTGCAACTTCATCGACGATTACGGGAATGCGATCGCGGAAGGACGGCACAGCCAGGATACTGCAGCGCGCGGCAAGGCAATTCTGCCAGCCGCCGATTCCATGCATAAGCCTTCCATCGGAGTGGGTCACGACATTTGCATTGAAATTCAAGTCGATTTCGGTCGCGCCGAGGACGACCGCGTCCACCATGGAGGCGAAGTTTCCTTTTCCGTGATGGTTGTACGAAGTGAATGGCGTGGTCGCGATATGGCGCGTGTTTTCGGCGATCGAGTGCACGCCTTCAAGATCGAAAGTTTGACCGTCGAGGATGTAATCGGTCAAACCTTCTTCCAACAGTTCGACCAGAAATTTTGTCGAGCCGCCGCGCACGAAACGCGCCTTCACCCCTGCCTGCTTCATCACTTGCTTGAGATAACCGACGAAGGCGAGTGCGATTCCTCCGGCGCCAGCCTGAAAGGAAAATCCGTTCCGTATAATGCCGGCGTCGCGCAAAAACAATGCCACCAGTTCGGCAATGCGCAGGCGGTCTGGAGAGCGGGTAATCTGCGTGGTGCCCGACAGAATCTTTGATGGCTCGCCGATGGAATCCACCGTAACCACGAAATCGACGTTGTTACCCTGAATTTGCCAGGGGATGCAGGGGAATGGGACCAAGTTGTCAGTGACTACGATGACGCGGTCGGCATAGATGGAATCTGCCAAAGCAAAGCCGAGCGAACCACACGCCGACTTGCCGTGTGATCCGTTGCAGTTCCCGAATGGGTCAGCGGTCGGCGCGGCGATCACGGCGATATCAATATGTACTTCTCCATCCTGAATGGCTTGCCATCGCCCGCCATGCGAACGCAGCACACCCATGCCACGCATTTTGCCCTGTGAGCAGTAGTCGCCCAGCGGGCCATTCATACTGCCTTCGATGCGCTCCAAAGCGCCAGACTGCATCAGTTCGATGGCGCCTTTCTGGGAAGGAAACGACGCGCTCGGAAACCAAATAAAATCTTTTGCGCCGATTCGTGCCGCGGCGTCGAGTGCCATCAGTGCAACACGATCCCCATCACGTAGGTGATGATGGGACGAAATCACCATGCCATCGTGCAGGCCACACTTGCGCAGTGCGGTTTCAAGATCGGCCACGCGCTTGTCGCCATCGAGCGGATAATCACTTGCACTGCGGATCGGCGGTGCTGCTTTCTTCCCGTGAGGTTTGGATTGGTCGACGCCCCGATAAGGAATTTGCGCTTTACCATTGGCCGTTGTCGGCACCATGCGGCCGGCAGCGTTAGCGACGAGCTTGGAGTCTTGTGGAATTCCCATTCGAATTCGAAAGCGGCGTGCCCGAAATTCTCATTTCAACAGCCCGATCGCCTGCGCCCGCGCGACAAGCTCCGAAGCTCGCTGAACCACCGGCGCGTCGATCATCTTCGAGCCCAGGCTCACCACGCCGAGGCCCTTCGATTGCGCCTCGCGATAAGCGTCGACAATTCGCACCGCGTTTTCGATCTCCAGGGCCGTCGGCACAAAGGCTTCGTGAATTATCGGTATCTGACACGGATGCACGCATCCCATACCTTCAAATCCAAGCGCATGGGATCGCGCCGCCCAAGTCTTTAATCCTTCCATGTCGCTAAGATCGCCGAAGACGGAATCAATGGCCTGGACGCGGGCAGCACGCGCAGCGTTGATTACGCGTTGCCTCGCAAACAATGATTCAAGGCCAGCCTCAGTTTTGGTGACATCAAGGTCCCGCGTATAATCTTCCAGCCCAATCGTAAGCGCAGCAATTTCCTCGCTCGCCGAGGCAATTTCATAAGCCTTCTCGATGCCCAGCGCCGACTCGATGATCGGCATAAGCCAGATCGGGCGTGTCAATCCGAACGACTCTTTGACTGCAGCGGCCTTCCGGCTGACATCCAACACCTGCTGCGGGGTTTCCACTTTGGGAATCAGGATCAGGTCCGGAGACTCGGGAACGATCTCTTCTAAATCGTGCAGTCCCAGCGGAAGCTGATTGATGCGCACGGCCCGCTCGCACCGCAGAAAATCGACTGCGCATAGTGCGTTCCGCACGAGCAGCCGCGCCGCGTCTTTTTCCCGGGCGTGAACCGAGTCTTCCAGATCGAGAATGACGATATCCGCCCCATGCAGAGCAGCGTTGATGAAATATTTGGGCTGGTTGCCAGGAATGTAAAGTCGAGACCGCCGGAGACGATCACGGGTTGAGGGCGGTGGAAGAGGAACTTTGTCAGGAAGCAAGCGACTGCCGTGGCCTAGTCCTGTGCGCCGGGCGGCCGCCTCGAAGCGCGCGGAGATAGTGAAGGGTAACGCTCCTTCATCCTGGATAGTTATGCGCGCATGTCGGATGCCGATAGTTTCCGCGAGTTGTTTGATTTGGAGCCGTATGGAGTTTTCGTAATATGGCTTGACCCGCGATTCGAGTTCGATCTCGATGCCGTCAGAATGATCGATGTCGATGCAGACGTGTAAATCCGAACGAACTTCCGGCCCCGCCTGTCCCGCTACGCCCACGGAGCATCCTGAGGATTCCTTTTGTAGAGCCATGGCTTCAATGAAGGAGTCGGTTCAGAGTCTGTTTTGAAGATTGCAAAAGTTGCCGCCTATACCACGTAGAGAACTTGATAACGCGTTTTTGAAACGATTGCAATTGTACTGCGTTCAGGGTTACGGGTGGCACGCGGGCCAGAGGATTTTCTCTGGAATGGCCTGGCAAAGATTGCCCACAGTAAGGAAAGTGTTATAAAGCAGGGAATCGGAGCGCACTTATGCAGAAGCAGGCAAGAATCACCAGCAAGGGACAGGTTACGGTGCCTCACGAAAATTCGACTGATAGGGGGGCTCGAGAGCGGGGACAAACTTTTATTCGAAAGCGACGGCAAGGGCACACGGGTCCTGCCGGTTCGGAGCAAGAGCGCGTTTTCGAGTATCGTGGCATTGGCAATACCCAGCGGCTGTGTAACTTGTTTCGGCAGTTGTGTAGTCGACGCCGGGCCCAGGCGTACTGCGCGAAATTCTCTGCTGCAGCACGTCAGGCGTTTGTCGCCGCTGCACCCCCTACCTCATGGAGCCGTGAGAGCCTTGAAATCGCTGCCAACCAGCGCTAACCAGCTCGAACTAATGCGCTCTGCGGTGACTTAAGTAGAATTCTCTCCCTACGTACCGGAGCGGCCGACAAAAGTATTCGCGAGGGCACGATCAGCCGAGCTTTTGTCGGATGCTCGTTAGGATTGCGTCCGAGAATCGCGGGGCCTGCGCGACGCGAACATCCCCGTCTCCGATGTCGACCGTGCGAAGGAGTTCTGCACAAGGCTCGGGTGCACACACAGGAATTATTCTGCGGGAAAAAATACAGATTGCGATTGCGTGGCTTCTTCACCGTTTACACTGTTCTTGATGAAACCGGCATCCCTTCTCCTTTGTCTTCTGTTGATCGTAAGCTGGTGCGCGTCGGGCTCGACTCAGACCGGCACTTTTAAGTCCGAGGCTCTGTCTCGTTCCACACAGATGATCGTGGGCACTACTTCGGACTGGAATGCGGTTGAAGGACGGTTGCAGCGATATGAGCGCGCCACTGTGCATGAAAAATGGCATCCCGTGGGCGACCCGATCTCGATCGTCGTCGGCAGGAATGGCTTAGGGTGGGGTATCGGCGTCATTGCGACCGATAATTCCAATGTTCGTGCGGCATCCGATCCAGTCAAGAGAGAGGGAGACGGCAAGTCTCCCGCTGGCGTCTTTGCGCTAGGCACCGCATTCGGCTACGCTTCGCAGCCACTGCCGGGATTAAAGATGCCCTACCTGAACCTGACCCCATCGATCGAGTGCGTCGACGATACTGGCTCGAAGTACTATAACCGCATCGTGGACCGCTCCGTCGTCGCTGCCGACTGGAACAGCTCAGAGCATATGCGAAACGTCGGCGGTTACCTTTGGGGGATCGTCGTAGATCACAATGGCATCGTGACGGAGGAAAACATTAATCCGCCTGAGCCCGGAGGCGGGTCGTGTGTCTTTCTCCACATTTGGCAGAGCCACAATCAGGGCACGGTTGGATGCACAGCCATGTCACAAAACGATCTCGAAACCTTGCTTAGCTGGCTCGATCGGGCGCGCAAGCCACTGCTGGTGCAACTGCCCGAGCCGACATATGAGCGGCTATCAAATCGTTGGATGTTACCGGAATTGATTAAAACTCCTCCGAGTTAAGCCGTGGCAGCATTTTTATCCGTGCAA